>JADGDF010000001.1:0-49648 GCA_016745055.1 Thiotrichaceae bacterium
AATATCATCAGCTAATCCATTACCATCAATATCAATATTGTGTTTATCGTCATCTTCTCTAGGTGCAATATAGTAAATATCTTCTTTGCGAAAACCTTTACTGCGTAATACACGATAGGCTTGGTTGGCATTGATTTGTAAGGCATCTTTGTATTTACCATTATCATTCCCCGCAATAATAATCGCTTTTTGTTTAGGGGAAAATTCTCCAACTTTAAAAGAACTCACTCTGTTGGCAGTGACATCAGTTGTGTAAACTTCAGTCCCTTCTGCGTTAGGAATGATGCTCTGCAATGTTGAGAATTGATTGGCATAAGCCCCTTGTTCTCCCCATTGAGTGATTAAATGCCCTTCTATATCCATTTTTAAGACTTGATCTGCATCTACATTAGAAATATATAAATAACCTTGTTCGTCTGATTTTAAAAAGAGGGGAAGATCTAAAAAATCTAACTGAATACAATGTTGCTCAACACATGGTTCACTTTGCCATACTTCAATAAAATTACCCAATTTATCAAATTTTTTAATGTGACTCCGTTGAAAATCAGACACAAAAATAACATCTTGTATCACTGCAATGCCAGTTGGGATGCCAAATTCATTAGCTTGAATCCCTTGACGTCCAAAACTAAATTGGAACTTACCTTCTTTAGTAAATATGTTAACGGATGCTTTCACACTATCGACAACATAAACGTAACTTTCATCAACAGTGATACCTGTTGGCCCAATAAATCCTTGATATGAAAAATCGCTTTTGATGGGTAACTCATTTGGGAAAAATACGAAAAGTAAACTCCATAGATGACTTAGGTTATAAGCATCAAACTCAACATTATTTGGATTATTATTCAAGTATTTCCATTCATCGACGAGTTGACCTTGTAAATCAAATTTACGAATAGACAAGCCCCCTGGATTGGAAACATAAATGAATCCCTCTTCTTTATCCACCGCAATACCAGAGGGTATAATAACGTCCTCAGTAAACGTTGCTAATTCAGTGGTACTAGTATTTGTGGGAGTACTCGCAATATTTCTGGTCACGATGCGATGATTCAGTGTATCTGCGATATACAACATATCCTCAAATAGGGCAATATCCATAGGAAAGTGCAGTCGCTGTAAACTATGACCACTTGAGCGCCATTCACTGGAAAGCGTAATTTTGTTGCTATTGGATTGTGTGTATTGAGCGATAACATTATTCGGTGTGTTATAGCTCACATACATTTTGTCGTTATGCACAGCGACGGCAGTGGGGTGATACATAGAGTTTGGATTAGATACAATTAATTTTCCTTCTTCACGAAATAAATGTATTAAATACACTCTTTCCAAAAATCTCATAAATTCGTAAGAGAAACTATCTCTCATCCAACTTTCAAAGATACCTGATTTTATTAAGCCTAATTGATCTGCACTATCAAGCAGTTGATACAGTTTAGATTGTTTAACTTTTGCAAGCTTATCACTGACCTTTTGATCAGTAATTTCCTCTGTATCTAATTGGCTTTTGCGTTCAGCAAGAAAATTTCCATGCTCATCAAATTTCACAATACGATTGTTAAACCGATCTGCCACGTAAATATTATTGTCATCATCTAATGTAATACCCTTTGGATAATTTAAGCTGTCAACATGGCCATCACGTTCCCACGAATTCCAAAGTTTGATAAGGGTTAACTCCGTTTCAGAAATAAGATATTGACGTACCCGATTTCCACCACGATCCAGAAGGTATAAATAGCCATTGTTACCAATATCCATTTGTAACAATTCTTGCTCTATATCGCCTGGTAGAAGTGGTATTACATCCCAAATCTTTACTAAATTGCCTTGTGGATCAAATTTACCGATTTTTCGGGAAATTGTGCCTATAATGTAAATACTTCCTGCACCATCTAACGCTAAATCAGAACCACCAACTAGCCTATCAAAACCACTGAACTCATTGAGTAGTTGGCCATTTGTATTGAATATACGAATGAAATGTCGTTCATCAGAGTCAATAGCATGCTTTTTGCGATACAAAACGTATAGCTTGTCATCCTTACAATGAATTTTTCGTGTCGCAAAATGTTCATGGCTATCTAACTTCCACTGAGTCACAAAATGACCGTGTGGATTGAGTTTTTTGACCGTACCGTTACCTGTATCTGCAATGTAAACATTACCTTGCTTATCTGTACATAAATCAATGGCTTCGTTAAAATACCAAGGTTGCTCCAAGACAGGGAAATAGCCTGTAAAATAGTAATTTTCTACTGTTTCAGAATAAGTGGTAGAAGTGGAGAGAAGTAGGAAAAATAAATAAACAAATTTCATCATTTATTACCTTTGAGTCTGGTGAGATTTTATTATCTAGAATTTAGTACATTACTCAAAAAAGAAGTATCCTTTCCTGAATCAGAAAATATTTGTTGTTCATTTGTCTTGCAGTTACTGAACTGGATTCCTTCTTGAACCAAGTTTTCATCTTCCAAAAGGGATAATAATTCATCTTTAGTAACAACATAGATTGTTCCTGTTTTTCCTTCGCCTACAAACATATTAGCATCAACAGTTGCTCCTTGACTTACAGCTTCTGTAATTTGCTCTTTTCTATACTTTATATGATCCATTGAATCAAAAAATTGATCATTAGAAAGAACATATTGTTTCAGTTCATTATTGGATACAACAAGCACAATTGTGCCACCATCCCCTGAAGCAGATGTTCCCACAATTATAGAAGCATTATCTTTTATATCAATGTCATTTTTTATATGAGCATGAATCTGCCCACCTTCACCTTTATTGAAAACTGTTGTGGAAATAACACTATTATCACGTAAATACAGATTCTCCAAATGAAGATGTATTGTTCCTCCATTGCCGTTATTAAAAGTATCGCTAATTATCCACGTATCATCGCTCATTTCAAGGGTTTTTGCGTGAATTTTAATTTTTCCACCATTGCCAATTTTGCCCACCTTTTTATTTGGATAGGTACTGGTATCTATTGTTGCATCTTCTTTCATGTGGATATGGTCTGCAAAGATAATGATGTTTCCTGCGTTAGCTTCATTGCTAGTATAAGCTTTAATCAATGCCTTTTTCTCCATGAAAAATTGTTTTGTGTCAATAGTGATTTTTCCATCTTCATTTCCAGCACTGATTGAAGTATTAATAGTATCAGGCTCACTGACTAAACCTGTTAAGGTTATTAGTTCATTAGCTTTAATATTTATATAAGCCCCTTTTCCTCCACTATTGCTATCAATAGTGCTGTCAGTTAAAGTCAAATTATCAGTAATGATACGGAGGTGAGAAGGTTTATCTCTATCCAAACCATTTGCAGTTAACTTAGAATCAGTCATTTCCATATAATTTGAAATGAATATCGTTTCATCTGCTTTAGTCTCTAAACGAGTTTTGCTTTCCTGATTATTACCCTTGATAAAACGAATAGAGGAATCGTTTTTAAATTCAGATAAAAAACCAAAATCTTTGGGAGCAGCAGAAGTTAAAATAGGATTTGGAAAGTTATCAGTCGCACTGAATAGTGTACCATCAGAAAATTCCAAACTATTCTTGGTAGAAAAAGCTACACTACCAGGCACATTAATTTCTGCGTTACCTTTAAAGATGATGCCATTGGGATTAATAAAATAAAAATCTGCTTGGGGAATCGTTGAACTTAAGATGCCACTAATAGTTGTACTGTCACCTCCTGTTACTCGACTAATAACCTGCTCAATTGAAGGTTCTCCACTAAAAGTAGCTTCTTCACCAGGATCAATTCCAAACGTTTCAAAACTATGGAACAGGTTATTTCCCTCTCGTTTACCGAACTCTTCTGTAATTTGGTAATTAGGCCCCTGTAGTTCTTGTGAAATCCCATTTAAAGAGCCATCAGTGATAATTTGTGCCTGGGTAGAGCAAGGTATCACAAATATCAACAGAAAATTAAATATTTTTTTCATAATAATCTCTATATATAGATATAAATAAATTATTAAATTAAAAGTTTTACTATAACGTCAAACTTATATTTATTTTTAATGATTAATACATGCATTTTAATTTTGCAAATTCAACATAATTGTAATACATTAAATAATACTACTAATATCAGATTCACAACAAAAAGTGAACTTTAGTTGTATATGTATAGAAACTTGGGGATGAAAAAATGTTAGCTTTTAGGATTTTTATTGCGTGTTTTTGCACGTTCATTACTTTGTTTTTTTACACGCCACAAAGTTATGCAGCCTGCCCAGAGTATGAAAATGCCAGATCTGTGTCTGGTAACCGTATTTTCATCTTATCAGTTGGTGCAAACACGGGTGATTTGAAACTAGCCGAGAAAGACGCTCATGATTTTGAGCGTGGCATGAAAAACTTTTTAGTGAGGACAGGAAAACATAACGTACTATCCTGTGTGTTGACTGGCACAGATACTGAATTTTATTCATTTGAAGAAACGCTTGATACTTTGAAAGCTATTGTAAAAATTACGGATACTGTTTATTTTTATTTTTCGGGACATGGCATCTTAAAAACTAGAAAAGGTAAAAATGGTCAATCTATTTGCCACGATCAGGCAATTGTTCTTTACCACAAAGACAAGAAAATAAAACAGTGGAAGGCGGCCGTAAAAGATGATGATCTAGTCCATAAAATCAACGCACTCAATACATTTAATATTAGTGTATTTTTAGATACCTGCTTTTCCGGTGGCTTTAAGAGAAGTGAGGCTGTATGTAAATACATTCTTAAAGATAATAAAACAATGCTCAAGAATGATGCAAGAAACTCAGATGCAGGATTTGTCACGAGTGAGTGTCCTTTTAAGGAAGAATTGAAGGGAACTTTGTATACAGCAACTAAACACGATAAAAAAGCTTATGAGATAAGTGGAGGTGGATTGTTTACCCAAACTTTCTTAAGCTACTTAAAGGAAAGTAACTCAATCGACGAAGCATTTGCAAAAACACAAGCTAAATTAGGAGAATGCGGTCAAAACCCTCAAAAGTATGAAGTAAACCAAGAGATCAAAAACTATGTCATGAACTAAATCCTAGAATCAAAATAGTGAATTTTGAGTTTCAAGATTATCTTTTAGCTTAACTTAGTGGGTGCGAAAAATGAGTGTCGATCAAAAATACCAGGAAGCGGTCAATACGTTAAAAACGCAAGCAGAAAAAAATGCGTATGTTGTTGAGAATTTCAATGATATTCATAAATTTTATTCTCCTTATGTTAAAAAAATTTTACGTTACAAAGCTTCTAAATATATTGATCCAGATAAGCTTGAAACTGCTTGGCAAGATGTTTTTACCCAACTTTTCCAACATTGCGAGAAAGATAAATTTAGGCATGAATGTAGTATTAAAACTTATCTTTCTAGACTGTGTGACTATAAAATTCTAGGTGTAACTCAGCCAAAAGAAGATGAAACTAATTTAGGAGATGAAGAAGTAGAAGATTCCACTGAACTTGATAAATTTGAAGGCTTTGAGGTTGAAAAGCAAGATACTTTTTTAGAATGCTTAATGGAGTGTATAAGGAAAAATATTATAGATCGGTTTACCTCAAGAATAGAAGGGAGCACTGCTTCGTATTGGTTCATAAAACTATTAAGGCAAGCTAAGTTTTCTTACAAAGATATTGCTGAAATATTAAAATCAACTCCTGGCGCAATCAGAACTCGTATTTTTAAACAAATTCAAAAGATTAAAAAATGCAAAAAATTAAAAAAATGTATGGAAAAACTAACAAATTTTACAAAGGCTCGTTCTGTATACACAGAAGAACAACTTTTAGAAGTTCTCGAATGCCGTAAGCTTTTGTCTTCTGAAAAAAATTTAGAATTGTTTTTGTTGGAATGTAACAAGCGTTTTAAGTTACTAGAAGACATTGAAAAACTGAAACAAAAATGTATTGAACAGTGCCGAGATAAAATAGATAGGTCTCAGCCTTCACTATGTGTTTAAAAGGTATTCACAAT
Organism: Thiotrichaceae bacterium; assembly: GCA_016745055.1. GTDB lineage: Bacteria > Pseudomonadota > Gammaproteobacteria > Beggiatoales > Beggiatoaceae > JADGDF01. The sequence goes on from JADGDF010000001.1 coordinate 5,999, forward strand.
GGCTGATAAAACAACCATCACTAAAGATGACCAAGATTGGTTAGATGTGCTTGCTGGAAAAAAACCATCTGGTGATGCTAATCAAAATACCGTAGAAGATGCTTCTTTTTTACGCGCTTTTCTACTTGTTCAAGATGAACTTGCCCAACAGCAGATTCATTCTCCTTCAATGTTGGAAAAACTTAAGGATTGGTTTGGTAGCTTTTTTTTTAAATCTGCAACAGTTGTTGCTTATACTTTGTCGATCATTGTTGCTACTACCATTCTTATACCGCTCAGAATCCATACTGAGATAAATTCATTTTTTGGTGTAACTCCAGAAAGTATTGGAAATATTCCTTCACAAACTGAAACTCCACCTCCACCTAGAGTATTTTCCAAGAGCGCTGAAAAATCTGATAACACTTCATTAGAAGTAAATTTAGGTTGTCAGGTACAAAGGAAGGCTACAAAGGATAAGTACATTAAACGGAGTTTTGATGAATTAAAACAAAAGCTATTAGACGCTGAAGTTAAAATTATCTATGAAGAAACTCCACAAGCATCAGCAGAAATTGTCATAAAGATTCCTAAAAAAGTAAGTGTTGAAAGCAAACTTTTAGATATTTTTGAGAATGACTATGAATATCCTGTTGAAAAAGCTAAAAGATGCTTCAATTTCACCTTTCGCATAGAGAAAGAAAAAATTTTATGATGGGTTACATAAAATTCATGTTTTCAATACTTATACTGCTTGGTATGACTTTCTATGCCAATGCAGAAAATAATATGAATATTGAGTCTATTCAAAAAAAGCTAGCAGCAGCACAGACTAACATTAGCCAGATGGGCTTGAATAAAGCCAAAACTGAATTATATGATTTGTTTGCTAAAATTCAACAGTTTTCCAAAGAAGATCAACAACGTTTTAATAATTGGCTGTCAAAAAATTACTCCCACCAAATTATTGGGTATTTTGGGCAATTTTACGAAGATAATCAACAATATGAATTTGCCTTATCCCTTACAAGAAAAGCGTTGTTCAAAGCCAATGAAATTTTGGTAACCAAAGATGAAGCTTGGCAAATTCTTTGGCACTGGCAGTTGGCTCGAATATTGGCAAAAACCAGTCAGATAGATGAAGCTAATCAAGCTTATTGGCAAACGATTGAACGTATTATTCCTTGCGAAGAATTGAGAAATAAAATGTTTGTTTACCAAGTGAAAGATTTGCCCTATCACAAGGTGCGTACTTTGTTTTACGAGTTTATTGAGTTTTTATTTATACAAAAACTTACCCAAAATCAATTGGCAAATGTCATTACAATCATTGAAAAGTTAAAAAATTTTGAAATTTCCTACTATATTAACGAGTCTTGCGTTCAATCAGCTAACAATCAAACTGATTTAATACTTCCTCATACGGTTATTATTTATCCTATCATTTTAGATAAAAGTTTACATTTACTGGTAAAAAATTTAGGCCCTGATCAGATTCAACATACAGAAGTGTCTATTGACAGTCAGACTATTCATCAAACAGTTCAAGCATTTCGTGATGCACTGGAAAATGAAGAAGAATATCAACCTTCTGCAATTAAACTATATGATTGGATAATTCGTCCGTTAAAAACAATTTTACCTGCAAAAACTCAAACTTTGCTGTTTGTCACGGAAGGAGTATTGTTGAATATTCCTATGAGTGCTTTATATGACAAGAAAAAGGAACAGTTTTTTATTCAAGAAGATTACCTTGCATCAATAATACCTTACACTGATAGACGTTTTTTGGAAAAAACTGAGAAAAAAAATGATTACCTATTATTAGCTGCATTTACTCAAAGAACAGAGAAATATCCAGAGTTAGCTTATGCTCAAAAAGAATTTGAAGACATTGCTGATATCTATAAAAATGCAACCAAGCTTAACAATGACGAGTTTACTCATAAAAATTTTGAAAAGGCTTTTGATATACCACCTAAATATTACGACATTATTCATCTCATGTCGCATGCTAAATTTAATTCTGGCTCGGATTCAAAACAAGCACCTCGTTTTCTCTTGAAAACTAAAGATGATGACATAACCTATGACAGTCCATTATTCAGTAAAAAAGAAAAAAGACTACAACGTGTCAAACTACTCATCTTGAGTGCTTGTAGTACTGCTTATAGCAACGATGGGTGGAATGCATTAGGTTTATCTGGCGTAAGTGTGAAGGCAGGTGCTGAAAGTTCTTTAGCTACATTGTGGGATGCTGATGATGAAAGTACATACTACATTATAAAATATTTCTATGAAAACTATTATGATAAAGAACACCTTCATAAAACAAAAGCACAAGTATTAAAAGAAATTCAACAAAAGGCACTTACAAGCAGATTTCAACACCCTTATTACTGGGCTCATGTGATTTTAAATGGTAATTGGCAGTAGTTTTTTGGAGTAGCATTAAAAAAGCAATATTCCTTGTTTATAAACCTGGCAGATCTTGAGGACCTGCCAGGTTTTTTTACAATTAATCAGCAAACATTTTTGCCTTAATAGCAGCTAAGGTACATATGTCGTAGTTATAGACATTACCATTAATTTGGTATTCATATTTAAGATAAGCAATAAAACGATCTATTATTTCTGATGACGGCTCATTATTCGTCTGTAACCCGTTAATAATATCTTCTGCAAGTGTATTAGGCTGGGAACAAATGCAAATTTGAGGAATTTTGTAAAATGCTTCTCCCAGCACCAATACTTTTTTATGCAATGCTAATGCTTCAAACCCTACAGTAGAATTAATAGTAATAACCAGTGCTGCATCTTGTATTAATGCGTGTGTATCTGAATTTAGCACAAGACTGTTGGGATGAAATTGATAATGTTGTACACTCAGCTCCATGGGATGCACTTTAAAAACTAATCGATATTCTGCTTGAATAGTTTGCGGTAATTTTAAATAAGTATTTTCAACAAAAGTAATAAATGATTGAATATCTGTAAACGGTGAATGTACTAAAATTTGTGTATCTGTGTTGACTTGAAGCGGTACAAACAAATATTTTTTAGGTGTTTTTGTACTTTCTCCCATTGTTTTAGTGAAAGTTTGAGAAAAAAACAGTTTGGTATAATTTAAAAACGAATATTGCTTATTTTGAAGCAGCACATTTAATTTGAACAATTGTCCTATTAAATTTAAACTTAGAAATCCCCCAAACTTGCCGTAAACCCACAATTGTTTAAAAAATGAGGTTGAATAATCCGTAAGTATTTCGTTGGGCATTTCATAATGTTGGTAGAAATTCGCTGTTTTAGGCAAACTACTGTAAGCATTTACACCTTTAAAATCAACGGTAATTGTACTCGGTCGAAAAACACCAAATTCAGTGACTAAATAACGAATATTGGGTAATTGACAGACTTGAATAGTTAATGCATGTTGCCAACGTAAGTCATTGTGCATGACTACAAAATCAATGGCATGCTGTTTTAAAAAATGTTTAGCAAACGCAACATATTTTGCCTGATAAATAATTTCTTGTTCAGTAAAGTTACGTTTTTCACGTTTTTTGATTTGTTCACTGAATAGGGTTTTAGTGTTTAAAACAAATTCTTTATCTTGTTCATCGTAAATTTGATATTTAAGCTTTTTGTTTACAAAAATAGGTTGTGTTTTCCATAAATAAGCATAAAGTCCTAAATTGAATATAAAACTATAAATTTTATCTTTTTTCTCCTTCGCTAAATAACCAGCTAAATCTTGTTCAAAGTTGGAATAGTTAGGTTCTAAAATAAGAATATTCATAAGACAGTATCATAAAAATTTTATAAGGTTCTGTATTCTAGCGAAAACTTGAAATTCTGCCTAACTTATTTCCAATTTTTCTGAATAGCGTTTTATTACGAAAATATACTCAAATAAAAAAACTCCCCTTGCAAAAGCAAGCGGAGTTTCTTTAACGTCCTTATTGAATGTAAAAAAGCTTAAAGCTTTTTACATCATATCCATACCACCCATACCGCCCATACCACCGCCAGGCATAGCAGGTGCATCATCTTTAGGTAATTCAGCCACCATGGCTTCAGTGGTAATCATTAAACCAGCAACAGAAGCTGCGTTTTGCAAAGCAGAACGAGTAACTTTGGTAGGATCTAAAATACCCATTGCCACCATGTCACCGTATTCTTCAGAGGCTGCATTATAACCGTAGTTATCTTCAGTACCTTTAGCTACTTTGTCTAATACCACAGAAGGTTCACCACCTGCGTTGGCAACGATTTGACGTAAAGGTTCTTCCATCGCGCGACAAGCAATAGCAATGCCTCTGTCTTGATCAGCATTATCACCTTTGGTATCTTTAATTTTTAAGTAGGTGCGTACCAAAGCAACCCCACCGCCAGGGACAACACCTTCTTCAACTGCTGCACGGGTAGCGTGTAATGCATCTTCAACCCGTGCTTTCTTTTCTTTCATTTCAACTTCAGTGGCCGCACCGACTTTAATCACTGCAACGCCGCCTGCTAATTTAGCCACGCGTTCTTGCAATTTTTCACGATCGTAATCAGAAGTAGCATCTTCAATTTGTTGACGGATTTGATTGACACGATCTTCAATGGCAGCTTGTTGGCCAGCACCATCAATAATGGTCGTATTTTCTTTAGTGATAACAATTTTCTTAGCCGTACCTAAATCTTCCATCGCAGCTTTTTCTAAATTTAGACCCAGCTCTTCAGAAATGACAGTACCGCCAGTCAACACTGCAACATCTTGTAACATGGCTTTACGACGATCACCAAAACCAGGGGCTTTAACTGCGGCTACTTTTACGATGCCGCGAATGGTGTTCACAACTAAGGTTGCTAGGGCTTCGCCTTCCACATCTTCAGCAATAATTAACAAAGGACGGCCTTGTTTGGCAACCCCTTCCAAAATAGGCAACATTTCGCGAATGTTAGAAATTTTCTTGTCGTGTAACAAGATCATGGGATTTTCTAACTCAGCAACCATAGTTTGTTGGTTGTTAACAAAGTAAGGAGAAAGGTAGCCACGGTCAAATTGCATACCTTCGACTACTTCTAGTTCGTTATCTAAGCCAGAACCTTCTTCAACAGTGATAACACCTTCTTTACCCACTTTGCCCATAGCATCAGCAATGATTCTGCCGATAGCATCGTCAGAGTTGGCTGAAATTGTACCCACTTGAGCAATTGCTTTATCATCAGCACAAGGTTTAGATAAAGTTTTTAATTCTGCTACAGCTGTAGTCACGGCTTTATCAATGCCACGTTTTAAATCCATGGGATTCATACCAGCAGCAACCGCTTTCATGCCTTCCATTAAAATGGATTGGGCCAATACAGTGGCAGTTGTGGTGCCATCACCTGCGGTGTCAGAAGTCTGAGAAGCGACTTCTTTCACCATTTGGGCGCCCATATTTTCAAATTTATTTTCTAATTCAATTTCTTTTGCGACAGAAACGCCGTCTTTAGTAATTGTTGGGGAGCCAAAGGATTTTTCTAAAACAACATTACGGCCCTTAGGACCTAAGGTTACTTTGACTGCGTTTGCTAAAACGCTTACCCCTTTAAGCATTTGATGACGAGCTTCATCACCAAAACGTACGTCTTTTGCTGCCATGTAAATTTCCTCTTAAAATCTGTGTTAGTTAACCTTCAATGATGGCCATAATGTCGTCTTCGCGCATGACTAATAATTCATCGCCATCCACTTTGACTTCCGTGCCTGAATATTTACCAAAAAGGACAGTATCATCAACTTTGATATCTAAAGCGCGGGTTTCGCCATTTTCTAAAATTTTTCCATTGCCAACAGCAATGATTTTGCCACGAATAGGTTTTTCAGCCGCAGAATCAGGAATGACGATTCCACCAGCAGTTTTTCTTTCTTCTTCTAAACGTTTGACAACGACTCTGTCGTGTAAAGGACGAAGCTGCATATTTATCTCCTGATAAACGAAGCAATTAAACAAGTTATATTATATGTATTAGCACTCACTCTTAGTGACTGCTAATAATAAGGGTCGGTTTATGAATATCAAGAGGAAAAAATAAAAAAATGCTGGCTGTTTTCAAACTTTGATTTGGGAATGAGTGAAACGATTTCTTGAAACTCAAGTATCTGGAAGTTTCGGGAAATTCACTTTGTTCCATTCCCGAAACAACTGTAAAGACAGACCTGGCAGGTTTTAAAAACCTGCCAGGTCTTTTTTATAACCTAAATGGCTAAATCAATAATGCATTTATGGTCAAATTACTACACTTTTATTCCATCTCGCTCTGCGACAGTATGAATATCTTTGTCGCCTCTACCTGATAAATTTACCACAATTATTTTATCTCTATCTAAAGTCGGCGCTATTTTTTTACAATAAGCTAAAGCGTGGCTAGATTCTAAGGCAGGAATTATGCCTTCAATACGGGTTAAGTCGTGAAAAGCGGCCAATGCTTCGTCATCTGTAACAGCAACATAATTTACCCGCTTAATATCTTTGAGGTAGGCATGTTCTGGGCCTACACCTGGGTAGTCTAAACCTGCTGAAATTGAATGTGTTTCAATGATTTGACCTTGTGCATCACTCATTAAGTAAGTGCGATTGCCATGTAATACACCAATTTTACCGGCATTTAAAGGTGCGGCATGACGTCCTGTTTCAATTCCTGCACCAGCAGCCTCCACACCATACATTTGAACGTTTTTATCTTCTAAAAATGGATAAAATAATCCTATTGCATTAGAACCACCACCCACACAAGCAATCAGCATATCTGGAGAACGGCCTGCTTGAGTTTTAGTTTGTTGTTTGGCTTCACGTCCAACTATAGCTTGAAAATCTCTAACCATCGCAGGGTAAGGATGTGGACCTGCGACTGTGCCAATAATGTAAAAAGTATCATCAATATTAGTGACCCAATCTCGCATGGCTTCATTCAAAGCATCTTTCAAAGTTTTAGATCCTGCGTCAACAGGACAGACTTCAGCCCCTAATAGACGCATACGATAAACATTAATAGCTTGGCGTTTTATATCTTCTGATCCCATGTAGACAACACATTTTAATCCTAAACGTGCTGCCACAGTCGCGCTGGCTACACCATGTTGGCCTGCCCCTGTTTCTGCAATAATTCGGGTTTTTCCCATACGTTTAGCAAGTAAACCTTGTCCCAAGGCTGCATTAATTTTATGGGCGCCAGTATGATTTAAATCTTCTCGTTTAAGGTAGACTTGGGCGCCTCCTAAAAGATTTGACCAGCGAGCTGCATGATAGAGAGGTGAAGGTCGACCCACGTAATGGTGCAAATCATCATTTAGTTCAGCAATGAACTCTGAATCTCGGATATAACGTTCATAGGCAATGCGCAGTTCTTCTAAAGGCTGCATGAGCGTTTCAGCAACAAAACGTCCCCCATAATGCCCAAAATGGCCTTGTTCATTTGGTAAAATGTAATTTTCAGTATTTGTTGTCATGGGTTATTTCTCAATTAGTTACGGCATTCTCTAGTCTGATTCACTATTCATTTTTCTAAATATGAATCTCTAAGCAGTGTTTGTGGCATTATTAATGTCCGCAATTTAATAAAATCTAAAAAGCTAATTATATTTAAAAGTAGGGTAGGAAGTGAAACCCACCAAAACAGTTTTTAAAAATTAAGTAGCGCACTTATTACGAATTCTCTTAAAATAATCAAGTAATTTGGAAGAAACATTCTTTTCTGTGGGTTCAGGCGATTTTTCAACTAAATGCCGTTCTAACAGTTGTGGGGCTTTTTGCAGAAAATTGAAATGCCACATGGCATCTTTAATTGCTCGTTCCAGCAAATTTCTGACAATAGGTTTGGGTAAAAAACGATAAATTTGTCCCTGGTTAATCAGATTAATCAAAGCATTGGTATCTTGAAAAGAAGTTAAAATCACTGTGAGTGTTTTAGGATGATACTGTTTCAACGTTTTCAATGGCAAAGTAATGTCTTCATTGGCCACTTTTGTTTCTGAAATCACCAAAGTAATTTCTTCTTCCGTTAAAATGGCAAAAGCCTGGGTCAAACTGGCTCCCCACCTTATTTCATAAGTATCCTGAGCAATTTCTTTGATAATATCAAATGTTTCTTTTGCATCATCAATGACCAGAATTTTAGGTTTTGAAGACGATTTTTCTGTTTCTGCACTTTTTAGTATTGCTTTATATGCCGTATTTGCCAGATTAATCGAAATTTCAGCCGCTTTGTCGATGGTTTGTTTTAAATCGTCTCTATCCCAGGGCTTATTAATGTACCGAAAAATTTCACCATCATTAACAGACCCGACTATTGCTGCCAAATCTGAGTAACCTGTGAGTAAAATACGCATCGTATTTGGTGAAACATCCTTAATTGCCCGCAACACATCCACGCCTGGCATAATGGGCATACGCTGATCACTGATAATGACATGTACGTCGTTGTCTTTGGTTATAGTAATAGCTTCTTGACCATTAGTCGTTGTTAGCACATTATATTTGGATTTAAATAATATTTTCAGCGATTTTAAAATGCGTTCTTCATCGTCAACAAATAAAACGGTAGCTTTTTCTGGCATGATTTAACTCCAAAGCACAAAATTTGTGGTCATTGTAACGCATATTTTTTATACATGCAGGTACAGGTTTTTAAACTTGACCCGCGAGTTAAAGGAGTGCAAGATTTATCTTTCAAACTAAAATATTCCTTCTCGCTCCACTTCATAAATGGATATGATTTGGGGTTTTAAGCGAGGTAAAGCATTTTTTATTGTTTCCCACACTAGTTTGTGGTCTACTCCAAAATAAGCATGAATAAGTCTGTCTCTCATACCTGCCATCTCTTTCCAAGGAATATCAGGGTATTTTTCTCGAATTTCATCAGGGATGTTTTTTGTTGCTTCTCCGATAATTTCAAATTTTCGGATAACTGCACTTGAAGTTTTATCATCCGTATAAAAAGTTTCAAAATCCAGTCCATCAACAAATTCTTCTATGCTGTGTATTGCTGACAGAATATCCTTTAAATACAGCTTGTAATGTCTCATATTAAAATAGATTCATTTAGCACTGACTTTTTTAATTCACTTCTTAGGGCTTGTTTGGAAACAATATCTACCTTTTGTTGAAATTCATCTTCCAAAAAAATAGCCAAACCCGTTAGGTTGAAAAGATCAGCGTCTTCTTCAAAGTCAACTAAAAGGTCAATATCACTCTCAGTATTTTGTTCTTTCCTGACATAAGAACCAAACAATTGAATTTCTTTAGCCTTAAATTTTTTGAAAATGTGTGGTTTCAATTGACGCAATCGAATCAATACTTCTTCAGATTTCATAAGAGTTACTTTTTAACGAAATAGGCAAGTTTCATTTAATTAAGTTCAAAGGAGTGCAAACTTTAGTTTGCACACGCAAGATAAATCTAGCACTCCAAACTGAAAAAATCCTTAACTTAATGGCAGTGAATTAGGGTGTGCAAACATCTTTTTTTGTCCACCCTACACTTACTTGCATTAGGCCAATAAGTCCATGATCATATCTTTTTCATGTTCAAGTTCTTGTTGATTTTGTACAAGCCGTTCTCGCGAAAATGGTTTAATATCAAGGTCTTTCACAATTGTGTAGTGACCATTTTGTATGGTGACAGGAAAGGAATACATTAAACCTTCTGTAATACCATAACTACCATCACTGATAACAACCATACTCACCCATTGATCAGTACCAAGTGCCCAATCACGCATGTGCGAAATTGCAGCATGGGCAGCAGAGGCAGCGCTGGATTTACCCCGTACTTTAATTACCTCTGCGCCGCGTTGTTGAATCGTTGGCGTAAATTCATTGAGTATCCATCCTTCATCAACTAAATCCATTGCCGGTACACCATTAACTGTAGCGTAATGGATGTCAGGGTATTGAGTGGAAGAGTGATTTCCCCAAATAATCACTTTTTCAACATCTGTGACTTCAACCCCTGTTTTTATTGCCAATTGATTGAATGCTCGATGCTGATCTAAACGAGTCATGGCTGAAAATTGGGTGGGTTCAAGCTCTGGTGCTGAATGCATAGCAATGTAAGCATTTGTATTAGCAGGATTACCAACAATGAGTACTTTGACATCACGATTAGCAAAATCGTTTAAAGCGCGTCCTTGCTCTATGAAAATTTTACCATTTTCTCTGACTAAATCACTTCTTTCCATGCCTATAGCACGAGGTTTTGCACCCAAAAGAAATGCATATTCAACATCACTGAATGCAATTGTTGCATCGTCTGTCATAATGACATCTTGTAAAAGTGGATAGGCACAATCTTCTAACTCCATAATTGTGCCTTGTAAGCTTTCTAATGCAGCAGATACTTCAAGTAAGTGCAAACTAATTGGTTGCTCCGGGCCTAATAATTCACCTGATGCAATGCGGAAAATTAAGGAATAAGCAATTTGTCCCGCAGCCCCTGTAATTGCAATACGTACAGGTAGTTTCATATGATTTTTCCTCAGATTTAATTGACCTACGATACGAGTAGATTACAATTGACCCCACCCTACGATCTCATTATAATCTGTTATTTTATTATGAATGATAAATTTTCTGCTAGCCAAGTTTTATTAGAAACAAATGCACCCAAAATTTTATCGGTACAAGCTTTATTAACTGTCGGTATTTCTTGGGCATTTTACTACTATCAAGGACAGTTGGCTGCACAATCTGCATTATTTGGTGGATGTATTGCGATGCTAAACGTATGGATTACCCATCGTCGTATGCAATCAGCCGCTAGAATCGCAGAAATTGCACCAGGTAAAGAAGTTGGAATATTTTATCTTGCAGCAATACAACGATTTGTATTTACTATAGGTTTATTTTTAATTGGGATGGGATTGTTAGAACTTCCCCCCGTACCTATGTTATTAAGTTTTGCCGTGGCCCAAGTAGGTTATTTTTTTAGAAAATAGAATTTAATATAAAGTGTTAGAAAATACAAAATTTTCCTCTCATTCCCGCGCAGAGCATGGGAAAAAGATATAAGAAAGTAAATTTAACATATAAATCAAGCGGAGTTACAACGTGTCAGTAGAATCACTTGCCCCGGCAACAGATAACCCAGCCGGTTATATTCGTCACCATTTAGAAAATTTACATGTGGGTGAAGGGTTTTGGACATTTAACTTAGATACTTTATTTTTTGGTATGTTACTGGCCTTTCTATTAGGCTGGGTTGCCAAAAAAGTAGGCGATAATTTAGACTCCAATCATCCCAAAGGCATGCAAAATTTCTTAGAAACCATCGTTGAGTTTGTTGATCAGCAAGTGAAAGATGCATTTGCTGGGCGTAATCCACTCATTGCACCTTTAGCTTTTACCGTGTTTGTGTGGATATTTTTAATGAATACCATGGACTTGATTCCAGTAGATTTGCTTCCTAAGCTCGCAGATATGGTCGGTATTCATAATTTAAAAGTCGTACCTACAACTGATTTGTCCACCACATTTGGTTTATCTTTCAGCGTATTTGCCCTGATTATTTATTACAACATTAAAATTAAAGGCGCGTTCGGGTTTGTCAAAATGTTTCTCTTTCATCCTTTCGCAGCCAGCAATATTTTTGTAAAACTTTTGTTGATGCCTGTTAATATTTTGATGACTTCTATTGAAGAAATTGCCAAACCTCTCAGCATGGGTTTACGGTTATTTGGTAATATGTTCGCGGGCGAATTAATTTTCATGCTGATTGCCTTATTACCTTTCTGGATTCAATGGCCAGCAGGCGGTATTTGGGCAATTTTCCATATTTTAGTGATTACCTTACAAGCTTTTATTTTCATGCTATTAACTATTGTATATTTAAGTATTGCGCATCAAGAATTAGAACATTGATTTAAGCAGAATGTAGGAGACGGAATTCAGAAATTCAGAATGTCGAAAGTAACAAATCTTTCATATTCTGGTTGTTGTTGACTCCTGGCTCCTTAATTCGAACAACACGAATCCATTTTAACTTTAGAAACGTCAAGGAGACTCTTGTGGAAGATGTAACCATGATTTACGCATTTACTGTCATTTCTGTCGGTATTATTTTAGCTGCAGCCGCTTTTGCATCTGCACTAGGATGGGCGCTTATCTGCTCCAAATATTTAGAAGGAATTGCCAGACAACCTGAAATGAAAGCCCAATTAATGGGGCAAATGTTATTTACTGGTGGCTTGATGGAAGCTTTTCCTATGATTGTATTAGGTTTATCTATGTGGTTTATTTTTGCAAACCCCTTCATTCCAGCCTAAATTTACGGTAAGAAAACAATACGGGGGATAATGTGAACGTAACTGCTACCCTTTTGGGACAAATGGCTACCTTTGCGGTCTTGGTCTGGTTTGTCAATCGCTACTTATGGTATCCCATGATTACCATGCTAGAAGCCCGTTCCAAGCGCATTGCTGACGGCTTAGCGGCTTCTGAAAGAGGAAAGCATGAGCTTCAATTGGCAGAGCAAGATTCTGCTAAACGTTTACGTAAAGCGAAACAGGACGCAGCAGAAGTTATTAATGCTGCTAATAAACGCGCAAACGAAATTATTGATGAATCAAGAGAGAAAGCTCGGCTTGAGGGGCAAAGGCAACTAGAAGCAGCAAAAGCGGAAGTTGAACAGGAAATCAATCGGGCTAAAGAACACATTCGCGAACAAGTGTTGGTTTTATCCATAGCTTGTGCTGAAAAAGTGCTACAGCGTGAAATTAGTACCACCGCACATGCTGACTTTGTCGAAAAAATGATCACCGAGATAGGTGGCTAATTATGTCGGGATTACAGACTTTAGCTCGTCCTTATGCTCAAGCGGTACTTGATTTAGCAAAATCCGCAAATAATTTTGATGTGTGGTCAAGAAACCTCTCTTTTTTAGCCGCTATAGCTCAAGATGAGACCGTTGTCAGTCTGGCCTCAAATCCAAGCACGGGCAAATCAATTTTATCTGAAATTTTGTTGGATATTTGTGAAGAACAAGTGAGTAAAGACGGGAAAAATCTCTTAAAGCTGTTGATTGATAATCGACGGTTGATGGTATTACCTGAACTGCAGACACAATATGAGTATTTACGTGCCCAACATCAGCAATACATCAATGTTGAGATAACTTCAGCCTTTACTGTTGTGGAAGAACAACAACAAGAAATTGAACTTGCCTTGAAAAAGCGCTTGGGTAAAGCCGTCAATATTACGACCCGCATAGATACAAATCTGGTTGGTGGGTGGGTCATTCGTGCAGGCGACGAAGTCATTGATATTTCTCTAAAAGGTCGTCTAGCACAATTGGCTGGCAAATTGAATTCAATATAATGCAAATAAACAGGCGATTTATATCGTCTGTTCAAGCAATCATTGCTCACCGAATTAACGGAAAAATCCATGCAACTTAATCCTTCAGAAATCAGCGAACTGATTAAACGTAAAATTCAGAATTACGAGCTACCAACCGAAAGTCGGAGTGAAGGAACAGTCGTCAGTGTGACTGACGGTATTGTTCGTGTTCACGGTCTAGCCGATGCCATGCAAGGGGAAATGCTTGAATTCCCTGGTGGTTCTTCGGGAATGGTAATGAATTTGGAGCGTGACTCCGTAGGCGCTGTTATATTAGGTGCTTACAAACATATTAGTGAAGGCGATATCGTCAAATGTACCGGCAAAATTTTAGAAGTGCCTGTCGGCGAAGAATTGTTAGGACGTGTTGTCAATCCTTTAGGGCATCCCATTGATGGTAAAGGCCCTGTTAATTGTTCCCAAACTTTGCCTTTAGAACGCATTGCACCGGGTGTTATTAGTCGCCAATCTGTTAGTCAACCTGTGCAAACCGGTCTAAAATCTGTTGACTCAATGGTGCCTATTGGTCGTGGCCAACGTGAATTAATCATTGGAGATCGCCAAACGGGTAAAACTGCAGTCGCCATTGACGCGATTATTAACCAAAAAGGGACAGGCATTAAATGCGTGTACGTTGCGGTTGGGCAAAAAGCTTCTTCTGTTTCCAATGTCGTACGTAAATTGGAAGAACACGGCGCAATGGGACATACCATTGTTGTAGCAGCCAATGCCTCTGATCCTGCTTCTTTACAGTTTATTGGTCCTTATGCTGGTTGTGCAATGGGCGAATACTTCCGTGATCGGGGTGAAGATGCCTTAATTGTTTATGATGATTTAACCAAGCAAGCTTGGGCTTATCGTCAAGTTTCCTTATTATTACGTCGTCCGCCAGGGCGTGAAGCCTATCCTGGTGATGTATTCTACTTACATTCACGTTTGTTAGAACGTTCTGCACGTTTGAATGCTGAATACGTTGAAAAAATTACCAATGGGGAAGTAAAAGGTAAAACAGGCTCTTTAACCGCCTTACCGATTATTGAAACCCAAGCAGGTGACGTATCTGCTTTCGTACCTACCAACGTAATTTCAATTACAGACGGTCAAATTTTCCTTGAAACTGATTTGTTTAATTCAGGCATTCGTCCAGCGATTAATGCAGGTTTATCTGTATCTCGTGTTGGTGGCGCTGCCCAAACCCAAATCATTAAAAAATTGGGGGGCGGGGTACGTTTAGCTTTAGCGCAATACAGAGAACTCGCTGCTTTTGCACAATTTGCTTCAGATTTAGATGATAATACCCGTAAGCAAATTGAACGTGGCCAACGTATTACCGAATTAATGAAACAAACTCAGTATACGCCTGTATCTATTGCTGAAATGGCCATTTCTTTGTATTCTGCGAATGAAGGTTATTTGGATGATGTGGAAGTGAAAAAAGTTGTAGATTTTGAACAAGCACTTCACAGTTATTTCAAATCAAACCACGGTCGCATGATTGATAAAATCAATAACGAAGGTGAATACACTGAAGAAATTGCGACTGGCTTTAAAGCAATTTTAGAAGAATTCAAGAAAAATCATACTTGGTAGTTTTTGTTATTTTCCTCTTTTTTTCCTTTCTTCATTATTTTATTCCCACTTTATTTAGTGGGAATAAGTCAAAATACATTTGATTCAGGGTAAGGTAGCGCCTCAGTTTCTATGGGTTTTAAGTGGAGAAATTGGCATGATGCCTTTATTTTCTCGTTCCACGTTCTACGTGGAATGACAAAAGGGACGCTCTGCGTCCTCCTTTGATGCTTTTGAAGTGGCGCAGAGCGCCTGGTCTGCATCACCACGCAGAGCGTAGTGACGAGAAACAAGAGAAACAACTTATAGTTCAAGATTTTTCTCGTTCCACGTTCTACGTGGAATGACAAAAGGGACGCTCTGCGTCCTCCTTTATGCTTTTGACGAGAAAACTTGGATTATTAACGTTAAAAAATCTTATACCAGGCAGCGGTGGCGATAGCAAATGCAGCAATCACCGCCAAAATTTGTAAGAACAGTTTCCAACGTCCCGCCCATTCAGGCTTGGGTTCATCATTTTCTTTTTTAGATTCTTCGTCGACAGTTATTGCTTGAGTGACGTCATCGCCTGTGTTCAAATTCACATGCTGAATATTGTTACTGTGAATATGAATATCTCTGCTATTTCCTTCATTCATGTGTCTTTCCTCACGTTCTCGTTGCCGATTTTGGGGATCGCTTAGTCCATTTAAAAGTGTTTGAACATCAATATCTTCATCAATTTCGTCTAAATAGTCCGTTTCCTTACCTTTGACTTCTAATCTAAGTAGCCGTTGATAAGAAACGTTCGTGCCTTTATAGGGCACAAATTCTTTGATAGTCAACTTTGCAAAAGTGCTGTGAATAGTTTTGAACTCATTACGAATAATACCCAACAAAACGCGACGAGTTTGGGTTGTTCCATTGACTGAAATAAAAATCTTTTTGTCTTCCAAATCGGTTTTAATCAGTGCTTTATTATTTTCATGCGTTAACATGACGCCCGTAAACCAGTACGTTTTTTTGGAAATCAACTTATGCATACGCACTAAAAATCGTGAAAAAATGCTGCTGGGCAGGACATCATAATGATATTCAAATTTTAGGCAATCTTTATCATTCCAATTCAAGTCAGGTTCTTCGCGGTTAAGCAAATCTGCAATCAAATAGCTTTCTTCCGCAGTGTTGGGCATTTCAAAGCACAGTTCAAACTTTGTCATCAACTCGATTAAAGTACGGTGCTGTGTTTGTGGATAACGTGTATTGTCAAGCAGTTCTGATAACTGTGGAAGTTCTAACACACCTTTGGTTTGAAACAGTACATGACAGTTAATCAGTTTGTAAATCGCTTCAGTGGCCCAATTTGGCTTGAGAATATTGGTATTTTGCAGTTGTGGACGTTTTGTGTCTTCTCGAAAATTTAGAACAATACCCAAATCATGCAGCAAATCAATCAGTGTTTTTTGAGGACTGGTTTCATTAATTTGATGTTTTGTGCAAACTTGAACGTAATGATCGTAGGTGATGAAATCATCAGGCATGGCTTCCAGTTGTTGTTTTAGGTCAAACCAGGATTTGGGTAAAATATCAAAAACATGAGGTAATTGTTTAATTTGTTTTGTGATGGCCGTTTTGAGTGTATCAATCCCTGTATTTTTTTTACAAGAAATATCGTAGAAGCCTTGAATATTTTTGTATTTTTGTTGTAGGAATTTTTTGTTGAAGGCAAGCTGATGTTCATCTGTTTTGTTGACAACAACAAGCACGGGTGAGTCGCCACCATAGGTTTGAATGAGTTTTAACCAATATTCGGGACGACTGAATTCTTCACCTTGACGCGCATCAATGAGGAGGATATACAAACTGCGTTTGGTGAGGAAAAACTGGTGGGTGGCGTGCATGACTTCTTGGCCACCAAAATCCCAAACATTCAGGCGAATTTGTTGATTATCAATAGGTACCTGCCATTTTTCAACGTTAATACCTTCGGTTTTGCTTTCTGTATCATTGTAAGTATCATACAGTAAACGGTTGACCAGAGAAGTTTTACCTATTCCTCCTTGACCTAGAATAATTACTTTGGCTTCATTAAGAGGAAGATTTTCTTCTTTTGCTAATGATTGAAAATAGTCTCTAATGGCGGGAATGCCTTTCTTTGCGATTTCTATAGGCGTGGTCTTTAAGGGGTTATTATTTAGGGAAAGTTGGCACGAATTTTGGAGTTGGCCTACTTCCGCTGGCAACTCGCTTAACTTATTTCCAATTAAACTTAATTCCCACAAATTCTCCAGTTGACCTATTTCTGCTGGTAACTCGCTTAGTTTATTTACACTTAATATCAATGTCTGCAAATTCTTTAGTTGAACTATTTCTGCTGGCCACTCGCTTAAGTTATTTCCATTTAAATTCAATTCCTGCAAGTTCCGCAATTGACCTATTTCTGCTGGCAACTCGCTTAATTTATTTCTATCTAAATACAATCTTTCCAACTTCTCCAGTTGACCTATTTCTGCTGGCAACTCGCTTAAGTTATTTCCATTTAAATTCAATTCCTGCAAATTCTCCAGTTGACCTATTTCTGCTGGCAACTCGCTTAAGTTATTTCCAATTAAACTTAATTCCCGTAAATTCTCTAGTTGACCTATTTCTGCTGGCAACTCACTTAATGCACATTGAAATAAACCCAAACCAATGACTCGTTGTTGATAGTTGAGTTGATAGCCGACTGAATCATAATAAATCTCATCTAATTTCTTTAATTTCCGGACAATATGTTTTTCAAGTTGGGCAATAATGTCTAAATCGGTGGGCATGGGGTGATTCCTTTTGTTTGAATCAGAATTTGCAGGATTTTAGAATTAACAGAATGAAATTGTAGATATTTTTGGGATTTGAAGCAAATACTTAAGGTTGTTTTACTCGTGACTACGCACCCGCGTTGTCAAGTTCAGTCGACGCACCCGCGTCCACAGGAGGACGCTGGTGCGTCCGGTGTTTCATTCCACGCGAGTGTATGGAACGAGGAATGTGCTATTTCGCAAATTAAAATTTGCACTCCTGCAAACCATTCTTGCACAAACCCGTAGGAGTGCTATTTCGCAAATTAAAATTTGCACTCCTGCAAACCATTTTTGCACAAGCCCGTAGGAGTGCAAAATTTATTTTGCTCGTGACTACTTATAAAATTTTGTCGGGGTCAGAGAGTATGTATATAAGCGTTCAATGCATCTCTTAACACCTGTGGAATAGGGGTAGGCAAGCCATTTCTTAACATACACGCAATTTGTTGTTCACCTTTTGCAATCAACTCTTCTTTGTCGCCTTGTTGCCGAAAATAGTCAAACAACATGGTGATCCGACTTTCAGTGACACTGCCCGCCTGCATCTTTATGAGCACATGATCAAATGCAAATAATTCATTAAAATATTCGCAAGAGACTTTTGTTGTCACCATGACTAAGTCCTCTTGAAACATTTGTAATACTGATTCTGCATGGTCTTTTAAAAACATTTCTCGACAACGCCCTTGCCAACGAACATGATTCGCGTAATACACATTGCCAACTAAATTGGTTTCTTCAAACGTTACTATGTGCCGCCATTCGTAGTACATGATTTCCTTATTAAAATAGCCAAGGCTAAATCGCTTTCTTGAAGTTTGATGATGGTTGACACGATATTAACTTGTTCTGAAGCTAACACTAACCAATTATCGGTATCAACGGTTTGTATAAATAGTGGTGTATTAACATCCAAACCTGCTTTTTTCAGGCATTCTTTTGCTGTCCACAATCGAGTAGCAACTTGTTGTTCATCTTCTGCTAATTTTTCTGTGAGTGGGGAAATTAACGTATGTTGCTGGTTGAGTAAATCTTGCCAAGTGTCCATGCTGCGCAGTGTAATCACTTCTAAATCACAAGCTACCTGATTTAAACTAGACACCACGAAAGTGAATGAGTCAGCGTGTGTGATGGAAACATTTTCAACGCTATCCACTAGCTCCGGTTTGCCATCTGGACGTTTTGTCATTTGTTGGCCTAACAACTGTTTAACGGCCGTTTCGCTGTCGGTGTTTTCATAAAAGCCGAATTTCACAGAGCTGTCAGGCAATAACTCTTGGCATTTCCGCTCAACATAGCTAGCCAATAAGCAAGTGAGCCAGCCTTGTGGCCAAGCAATTGGTGAGACACGACGTAATTGCAAACCTTGCCAAACTTCTTTGACTTCTCCATGTTGGCCCCACACAGTCAAATCATAACAATACACATCGTCAGCTTGCCAACGTTCCACTGCTTGCATTAATAAAGGTCGTGGTACGTTTGGGTTGAAAATATGGAGTTTTTCCATGCCAACAGGTAACAATTGCAAATGTGGCGTACATACTTGAATAGCATGAATAGTGGCATCTCGCACGCCTGGATTACCCAATAACAAGGTTGGTGCTAAATAACGTCCAAACCACGGTTGTTCACTGTCATTTAACTCGGCAATGCATTGTTTAGCTTCAATGTGTTGATAACCACTAACACACTGGAATCGCCCTTGTTGGAAGAACAAATTGCCGTATAAAGAAGGCACATTCAAGCGTTTTGTCGATTCAGGAAGAGATAGTGCCTGAGTTTCCATAGGCTTAAATACGCATAATGCTTCAAAATGATTCACTTGAAACTGAGTTTGTTCACAACGTAACACCACTTTGACAGAGTGTTCATCATAAGCCAATGCGGCGATGCGTAAAGTTTCATTATCAGAAATCACAATGGGATAGGAAAATTTGAGATCTTCAAATACAGGGATTTTTTCTGTGCCAAGCACTGCCATTGCTGCTTGCGCCATGGCCTCAAACGAGACCACCGCAGGCAGCAACATTTGTTTGGCATACACATGTTCTGTGAGATAGGGATCGTTGATGGCAGATAAGTTTGCGTCGACGACTAATTCAATGCCAGGATAATATACCAAGGGTGTTTCTAAAAACCGTAAAAAAGGTAAATCCGGTATTTCTCTAGGCAGAATGTCTGGCAAACGTCCACTGACCACCACAGTGGTAGGACAATTTTCAGTTTTTAACACTTGCTGCAAAATTTTAATACCAATTTCTGGCGAAATAGGCATAATGCCTTGACGAGCAAGTACTTCATCGCTGCCCAATTTTTTACCCATCCCAACCTCCGACCACACAGACCATTCCAACGTCAAACAGCGACATTGTAGATGAGCTTGTTGAAACTCAACGGTCATGTGGGCTAACCATTCATTGGCCAATGCATAATGCGCTTCACCAGGTAAACCCGCCGTGGCAATAATAGAACCAAAGTTGAGCAATAATTTTAATTTGTTAGGCTCAATCGCCGCTAAAATATAACGTAATCCTGCAACTTTGGGGGCTAAGGTGCGTTGAAATGCGTCATTGTCTAATTTATGCAATAAGGCTGGCTGATTAATTCCTGCACCGTGTAAAATTGCGGTAATTTCTCCAAATTCTGTGGTAATTTGCTGGATTGTATTTTGAATCGCTTGTTCGTTGGTAATATCCGTTGAAAAATAGCTGAATTTAATCCCCATCTGTTGCAGACGATTTAAGTTGGTTTGCAATTCAGAATCTTTTTCGACCAAAGAACGTCCCAATAAAATTAACTGTGCGCCCGTTTCTTTAGCCAAAGAAGCCGCACATTCTGCAGTAATTCCCTTGCCACCGCCGGTAACTAATAAAATGTCTTCAGAAGTTAAAGGTAAGGACATTTGAGAATCAGCTAAAGGTAACAAACTGAGCAAATGCGTGTGACGAGTGTTTTGAGTGTCGTACCATACTTCGTGATAATCACTAGCAACCTGAATTTCCGCAACAATATTTTCTACTTGCTGAGTCTGATTAGTTAATGTAATTACACAAGTGGTAATGTCAGGATGTTCTTGATAAAAAGTACGACCTAAAGCAGCACAATTCATGTCATATTGCACCACCACAAAATAATCTGGCTGATTGGTTAAAGCTGTTTTGCTGCTTTCTAACAACCATTCAATATGAGTTTCATCCACTTTTTCAGGCAAAATTAACACAACACCGGTGTTTCCCCAAGTGTTTAAATGAGTTAACAAAGATTTATTTAATTCCGCATTATGTCCTAATATCTGCCACTGCCCTGCTTGTTTGGGTGTGGTGATTTGAGTGGATAACGCATCGGGTAACCAGTCAACTTTAAACGTCCGAATCCAATTTTCTACTCCGGCTGCTAAGATTTCTGGAGGCGCTGAATCTATTTCACCACTGTCAATCCGAGTTTGCATAGCAGCAGCAATTTCTGCCAAGGTAGAATCTGCATAAGCTGTTGAATCTAAAGGTGCGCTTAAACCTACCTTTCGACTGACTTCGGCAACAATTTGGCCCACCGTGATGGAATTAAGGTGCAAATCACTCAGCAAACGGCTATTGTCACTGATACTGTCTGTGGGTAAATCAGCACTTTGAGCAATTAAAATGCGTAAATTTTCCAGAATATCATCACTTTGTGTTAGCTCAGATGGTTTATTTGCTTCTAGTGATGTTGCGTTATTTGGAGCAGGACAGGGTTCACAACTTTGTGCAGGAACGGTTTTGTAACCTGCTTCCAGATGGTCTAATTTGTCTAAAAAGGCTTGATTTGTATCAAGCGGTGGCGCTAACTCGCAAGGATTAACAAAAAACTTGGATTGATAATTAAACGGTCTAATCAAACGATTATGCATCAATTGAGAATAATCAAACTTGCCTCCTAACGCATAAATTTCCCCCAAGCTGGACAATAAGTTATGCAAAGAATCAGCAGCCACATCCAAACTCACCACAGGTGTATCAGTGATTTGTTGAGTAATATTGGTTAATACTTGGCCAGGCCCCACTTCAATGAATAAATCTGTGTAGGGTATAGCAAGTTCAACGGCCTGCATGAACAACACGGGGTCGGTTAATTGCGTCACCAACAACTGGTTTAAGTTGATCTGTGAATCACTCGTTACCAAGCTCTGCTTGGTAATGCGTGCCAGCAAAGCTCTGCTTTGCGAGTCGGGAAGCAGAGCTTCCCGTGCAGACACTCCCAAGCAGAGCTTGGGAGCGAGAAAATTGGTTTGTGAATCTAACGGAGTACCAGTGACTGTTGAAATGACTTCTTTTTGTAAAGGATTAAAGCTAATACTGGACAAGTAGGCTTTAAATTTTTGAGCGGCTGGCAACATCAACTTAGAATGGAAACCTCTGGCTAAAGGCAAATAGGTGCTATTAATTGCTTGTGTTTGTTGTTGTAATTGTTTTATACCTGCCTGACTGCCAGACACAATGGTTTGATTGTCATTATTAAAACAAGCAATCGTAATTCCTTCAATGGAGTCGCAGAAAGTTTGGGCAGCTTGGCTGGAAGTAGCTAAACTCAACATGGCACCTTCTGCCGTTTCATCCATCAATTGGCTACGGACTTTAACTATTTCCAACAGCGTTGCGCGATCCATAGCGCCTGCCCAATGTAATGCCGCTAACTCGCCCAAACTGTGGCCAATTGCTGACTGCGCTTCAATGCCAAATTGGTTAAGAATTTTTAAACCTGCAACTTCTGCAGTAATAATAGCGGCTTGATTGGAAACTGTGGCAATATCAGCGTAAAGTGGCATAATTTCTGAAAATTGCTTCCATAAACCAAGATTTAAGCGAATAGGTGATGCTTGACCCGAAAAAAGTAAAGTAATTTTGGGATTGATTAATTCAGCATTAAAAAATAGGCCTTTTTGACTATTTAAGAAAGGTTGCGTACTTTCAGCGAGTTTATTAATTAACACAGTTAATTTTGCGGTTAAATCACTGGGTGATTTTGCCACCAATGCTGCTCGAACAGGGTTAATTTGATTGAGTTGGGTGAGTAAATCAGCAGCCAAATCACCTAACTCTGCAAAAGAAATACATGATACAACCTCACGCAATTTTTCTAATTTGGATACCAGTTTTGTCGTGTTTTCTGCGTCTAACAATAGCAGTTCGCAATCTTGAGAATTAACAACTTTTTCTTTGGCAACTAGTTTAGTGCGGGTTATGTGATGTACACTTTCAATGGTCACATGGGCATTAATTCCCCCAAACCCAAAGGAACTTGCGCTAGCTCGTAACGGTGATGATTTAGGCCATATTTCGGCATCGGATAGTAATTGCAAACTATTGTTGTGCAAAATAGGATTAGGTTGCTTGACGCCCGTAGTAGGGGGCAGCACTTGTTGGTGGACAGCTAATACTGTTTTCAAAAAGCCTGCGATGCCAGACGCTGCTTTGGTATGACCGATATTGGCTTTTATCGATCCTAGCGCCGCGTGATGTTTAGTTTGTCCTCTTGCTAAAGTTAAGGCTTGTAATTCTACTTTATCACCCATTTGGGTGCCAGTACCGTGTCCTTCAAACAGGGAAACCGTGTCAATGCCATAACCTGCTTTTTTGTAAGCGCGAGATAAAGCTAAAGATTGCCCCTTAACTTCAGGGCGCGTCAACCCCCCACTGCCATCTGAAGATAAGCCCCAACCTCGAATGACTGCATAACAACGTAAATTATTGGCCAGCGCATCTTCATAACGCATCAACACTGCAAATCCACAACCTTCACCCGGCCAAAAACCGTTGGAGTTTGCATCATAAACCAACATTTCTGAACTGGCCAAGGCTTGCGTTTTGGAAAAACCAACTAGTTCAAAGGGGTCTAAACTTAAATCCACACCACCGACAACAGCAGTATCTATATCTCCCAATATCAATGCATTACACGCATTTGAAACGGCAACTAGAGAGGAACTGCAAGCCCCATCAAGCGTATAACCACCCCCACCAAAATCAAAATAATTACAAATTCTTCCAGCAATGGTGTTGGATAAACCGCCTGCTAATGTTTCTTCACCAACAGGAGGAAATGCTTGTTTATAGTTAATTTCTAATTGAGCTAAAAATTCAGCGCGTTTATCTGCAGACCAATCCCGTAATTCGTGATTTAACACCCGCCGAACATAGGGCCAACGCAGGCGCATTAATTCAGAGCGGGAAAATTCACCCGTTAGCGTATTGCCGACTAAAACGCCTGTATTTTCAGGAGAAAAACCCTGGGGAAAGCCTGCATCTTCCAAGGCTTGAGCAGCAACGTCTAGCGCTAACCAATGGGTTAAATCAGTGCTGCGATAAGTATTACCAGAAATATGGTATTTAACACGATCAAATTCATAACCCTCAATGACGGCTGCATGTTCACAGTACACACTGTCGGGAGTGGTCTTATCACTGGAAAAATAATCTGCCAGATTTAATCTTTCTGCTGGCATTTTGCGAAAAGCCCGACGTTTGGAAATCACATTTTCCCAAAGTGCTTGAGGATTATTTGCATCTGGATAACGGCAAGCCATACCAACGACAGCGATGTTCATATTAATTCTCTTTTATTATGTAATGCCATACAATTTGTTTAGATAGCCAAGACTTACTTAACGGCTTCTATATTTGAATAATCGCCCCAACAATTTCCCTGGTAAGCACGGACTGCAACATAATAACTTTCATTTTTTCTTAAGTGCGCATTAAACTGAGTTTGCCCATTGACATCCAAGCTATGAATATCATTCAATTCAATATCTTCAATAGTTGGTACATAAGGTGTGTAGTAAAGTTGATAGCCTTCCACATTTTCTAAAGCATCCCAAGTAATGCTAACTTCGTTATTATTGACTACATTAACTTGGATATTAGGTTGTGGGAGAGGGGAAGTATCTTGACAAACGTATTGATTAATAAATTCTTCAAAAGCTGAAACTCGTGTATAGACACCATAAGAATTAGGTTGCGCACATCCATTTCCAAAGCTCACAATACCAATTTGTTGCCAACTATCATTGGTTGATACCACTAATGGGCCACCACTGTCACCGCCGCAAGCATCTATTTTTCCCTCTTCATAACCTGCGCATAGCATTCTATTAGTAATTTCATTATTGTAATATTTATTGCAAACTTCGTTAGAAACGATAGGTACAGTAGCTTTTAACAAAATAGATGAATAAGAGGTTCTAATATTTTGTGGGTCTGTTGCACCCCATCCCATAACAACAGCATCTTTGCCAAGCATATCCAAGTTAGTGTAATTAGCAGTAACACGTAAAAATTTTTGTTGATAAGGCTCTTTTAATTTTAATAGCGCAATGTCAGCAGTAGGTAAGTAATCATCTCCATTATAATCAGGATGAATAACTATTTTTGTGATTGCCAATATTTTTCCTTCTCCACTTTTTAAATCATGGTGTCCAGCGAAAATGTTAATTGACTCTGTTGTTTCAGTTGGCTCTGTTTTAGATAAAATACAATGAGCTGCGGTTAATACCCACTCAGGGTGAATAAGTGTTCCACCACATTGCTGTTCAATATTTGGAAGCTTATCCGTTTTTATTATGGTAACCATCCAAGGAAAATTAGTGGTTTCACCATCTACAACTGTAGGTTCACCACCCACAATTCTTGTTCTAGCAGCAGAAGTAGTTTGTCCTTGTAATAATATTACCAATAAAATAATGGTGAAACTATGTTTTAAAACTTTCATATCTTATTTTCCTACTATGTAATTTGTTCTAATCGCGCATTTTTAGGTAAACGAGTTTTAGAGAATTTCATCCCCGGTTTGTGTCACGAAAACGTGTCATGGCTAGCTTCTTCAATTTTTTCTTGGCTGCGAATGATTAAGATACCGTTCTTTTTAGCTAGGCTCACTTTATTTTTTTGTGATTTGGTTGTTTGTTCTATAAGTAAATGTAATGCATTTTCGAGGACTTCTTTTTCAGTGTTGAGTCCTGTTAATTGCATCGCTTGTTGTAATAATTCTTGATTGATTTGTGTTGTTAGTTGCATTGTTTTTTTGTCTTTAAATAGAACAAGAATATATTGTATGTGTTAGCTTTTTGGTCTTATACCTGGCAGGTTTTAAAAACCTGCCAGGTCTGTCTTTGGGTAAAATCACCAACGAAGTTTAATTTTACGAATTTCGTCAATAAGTTCGTTCAAATCAATACCAACTCCAAAAAAGTTGGGTTTTAGCATAAACACTTTGTTCAGTTTTGTTTCCAATTCTTCCTCTGAATAGGATTGTTCTGCAATGTGTTCTAATATTTCTTTCGATTTTTCAAGAAAGTCGTCTTTCGTCACGACCTGCTCGGCGATTTTGCGCAAAATGGATAACATTTCATCCATTCTATCTTCACTGTGAACACTACCCAATAATTCGCTGATTAAATAATCTTTGTCTTCCGTGGAATATTCTTTTTTGCCGCGCTGTTCCATGCCAATTAATTTGGCATAACTGACGGTTTCTTCAGGGTTATAGTAACATTCCTATAAAAATGTACTATCAAACTCCTTATGTAAAAATTTAAAATACTTCTATTTAACCATTTGCATGGTACAAAAATATAGGAATTCCACTATATCAGGCAGGCGCATGTTTTCTGTGACATCAATTTTAGCAAACATTTTATGAATAGCACGAAAGGTGTGTAAAATCGCGGCAAAATATTCCCTTTTTTGTGTACCATTCACGTCAATAAAAATTTGTCTTGCATCTTCATCAACTTTAATCACCGCCGTGGCTGCAAATTGCGTATCTTCAATCACCACGCCCGTGCGCCAGCGTAATTCTTGTTTAATATCACGGTGCATTTTGACAATAAAACGGGCGATAATGGTTTTGGGTAAAAATTTATATTCAAGGATAAACCGAATGGCCTTGTCTACGTCAAGTGTAAATTCAGGCTCTTCAACCGGCAATAAATCAGGCATCAGCAACGTCGTTTTGTCGTCCAGTTCATAACACAGTTCAAATTTTTTCATCAATTCAATGATGTAGTTATGTTTGTGGCTGGGGTGGGTTTGCAGATTGAGCAATTGTCCTGCGTCGGCTTTGGAAATAGTACCTTGTTGGTTGGCTAATAATTTGGAGGTGATAATGGCATACACCGCTTGCGTCACCCATTCGGGGTTGATGACGTTGGTTTCTTCCAGCAAGGCTTCTCGAAAGTGAATGACGACGCCCAAGTCATGCAGGAATTTGATGAGGGTATGTTGGAAGGATTCTCTTGTTACGCCGTTTTCTTTGCATAAGTCGATGTAGCTATCATAAGGCATGTAATCAATGTTTTCTTTATTTTTTTGTTCTAAGGCTTGTTTAACAGCTAACCAGTTTTCTGGCCATTTGGTTTGGAGGATTTCGACTTTGGTGGTGGTTTCTTGAATGGCCTGTTTGAGTTTTTCAATCCCTGTTTTTTCTAAACAGGAAATTTTATGAAAATCAACAATAAAGGGGTATTTGTCTTTTAAAAATCTGCGGTTAACATCAAATCCAGGATGTTGATCCATTTTGTTCAATACGACGAGGGTAGGGGATTTGTCGCCGAGTAGTTCTATGTGTTGCAACCAGTATTCGGCTTTTTCATCTTTGCGACCGTCTAACACCAGCACGTATAAACTGCGTTTGGAGAGAAAGAATTGATGGGTGGCGTGCATGGTTTCTTGGCCGCCGAAGTCCCATAAGTGCGCGTTGACGTTGGGTAATGTGTGTGTGGAAAATGCCAAGTCTCGAATGAGAATGCCGTGGGTTTGGGATTCGTGGGGATCAAATTTTTCTTCAAAGAGTTGTTTGACTAAAGAGGTTTTGCCAGCCGCACCATCGCCCACCAAGATGATTTTGAGTTCGCTTAGGGTGTGGGGATTGTTTCCCAAAGCGTCAAAGTAGTCTCGGATTTCAGGAAGTCCTTCCGTTGCTATTTCATAAGGTGGGGTTTTGAGAGGGTTATTTTCAACAACAAACAATTCTAAGCTTGGAATTTTACCTATTTCTGCTGGCAACTCGCTTAGTTGATTTGAAGACAAATTCAATGTCTGCAAGTTCTCCAGTTGACCTATTTCTGCTGGCAAGTCCCTTAATTGATTTGAATTTAACCACAATCCCTGCAAGTTCTCCAGTTGACCTATTTCTGTTGGCAAGTCCCTTAGTTGATTTGAATACAAATTCAATTCCTGCAAGTTCTCCAGTTGACCTATTTCTGCTGGCAAGTCCCTTAATTCACATGCATGTAAACCCAAATCAATGACTTGTTGTTGCTCATTGAGTTGATAACCCACTGAAGCCCAGTTAATTTCATCCAGTTTTTCTAATTTCCGACCAATACGTTTTTCAAGTTGGGCTATGATGTCTAAATCGGTGGGCATGGGGTGGTTCCTTTTTTAGTTAGGGTTGTTTCGGGAATGGAGCGGAGTGGATTTCCCGAAACGAATGTGCCGCAATCTGGGTTTCGGGAAATCCACTCCGCTCCATTCCCGAAACAACTAAGGATTTTTTGTCTGAATCAGGATTTACAGACATAGAATTTTCAGGATGAAGAAACTCTTTAATACCAATCAGTAACATTTAACTCACTTATTCGACTAAATTCTTGAACATTATGTGTTACCAACGTCATTTGATTAGCTAAAGCTGTTCCTGCAATGAGTACATCTATACAACCAATAGGTGTCCCTTTTTTCTCAAGGTCTGCTCTTACCAAAGCTGCATAATAAGCTTCTTTTTTCCCAAAAGAAAGTTCATTAACTGCATTTACAAAGGTTTCTAACTGCTTTAGACGTTTCTCTGGAAAACCCGCTTTAGCTATCCCTACTTGCAACTCGAAAATAACTAGTGATGATACCCATAAATCACTTAATTCAACCCTGGCCAAATGTGAACTCACATTCCCTAAACCTTTAAAATGATAAATGATAATATTCGTATCAAGTAAATACATTTAACAAAGTTCCCGCTTTGAAAAACTATCCCAACCTTCGCGTATCTCTTCAGCAAGAGGTATATCTTGCCAACTACCCGATGTTTCTTGAATAAAAGCTTGCCATTGAGTTTGCTCCATTTTTTGAACATTATCTGGAATATAAGCCAGTTTCTTTAGTTCATTGTGTACAATTTGCTGGATCATGGGTTCCAAAATACCTTGTAACTCCTGTAAATTTATAGACGAAGTAGCTGTCATAAAAATTCCTTATTTGATTAAGTGTAGAAATAAAATTTTTGTCTGAATCAGGATTTTAGAATTTTCAGGAGGGGATTGCCAGTAGAATTTGTAGGTAGTGGCAAATATCTTGTTATCGCTTGAATCTGTTTAATCTTGTTCAGAAATTTGAACACGATTTAACGGATGAAGAGATGAACAGAATTTTTTTGTCTGCATCAGGATTTACAAGATTTTAGAATTTTCAGGAGGGGATTGCTAGTGGAATTTGTGGAAAATATGTTTGACAACCTTTATTAGACTATAGCGTAAACTCCATTGTCCAGTCTTCCAACTCAATGCCACGTAAGCGTTCAAAATGCTTCGTATTATTTGTTACCATGACTAAACCATTTGCAATGGCTGTGGTACCAATCAATAAATCAAAATCATCAAGTGGAGCACCCATTTTGCGCAATCGAGCTTTCTCCTGAGCGTATAAATCCAATGCACCAATAATAGGTACAACTTGAGTCATCTCCTGAAATTGACGAATCATCAAACGATTTTGCTCAATCTTATCGCTATTTTCCGCACCAAATTTCAATTCTGCTAAGGTTATTTCTGAAATAAAACAATTGGTTAAACCAACTTGTTTGATTTTATCAACCAATTGAAAACGTTTCTTCAAATAAAAAATACAAATATTGGTATCCAGCAAAAATTTTCTCACAATTCTTCTCGTTCTCGGTTAAATAAACGACTATCTCGTATTTCCTCTATCAATGCTTCTGCACTTTGCTCAGAATTAAATAAAGGAGATAGGGTTTCCTTCGACCTAGGAGACATGAGAGATTGAGAAAGCCATGTGATTAAGATTAATTTTTCATCGTGACTTAAATTATGTAATAACTCAAAGTGATTATTTAACAATGCTTGATTCATTATATCCTCAACTTAGTAGAAAAACGTTTCCTTGTACGAACTGTTTTATAATAACCCCGATACATCTCATATATTACCATAGTTGCAGTAACGCACTCATTTTTGTGCAGCAATAACTTTTCAATCAGGGGCTTTTTGTGGTTTTGAACACGATTTAACGGATGAAGAGATGGATAGGATTTTTTTGTCTGAATCAGACAACAGAATTTTAGAATTTTCAGGAGGGGATTGCTAGTGGAATTTGTGGATAGAGGAGAATATCTTGTTATCGCTTGAATCTGTTTAATCTTGTTCGGGATTTGAATTAATATCAACCCAATTTTCAATCTTTAGATGAGGTACACGTTCAAATTCACGAACATTATTCGTTACTAATATAGCATCAAACCGTAAAGCATGAGCAGCGATTAACATATCCATATTTCCAATAGGTATGCCTTGTTGCTTAAGATAAGCACGTAATTTTGCATAATGTTCGGCAGCCTGCTTATCCCACTCATGAATCACCATTGGCTGAATAAACATGTCTAACTGCTCCCAACGGTTTTTTTGTAAATGTTCAGGACTCAATTCAATACCATAACAAAGTTCAGCATAAACCACTGTAGAAAGATGTAATACCTGTACTTGCTGAAATTTCTGCATTAAATAAGGAAAACGTTGCTTCAACACATAAATACACATATTTGTATCAAGCATGTACATGACTAAAAGTCCCGCTCTTGAGCAATATCACACTCTCTTTCTGATAAAAAATCATCTCCAAATGCACTGTGCATACTAAAAAATCTTTCCCAATCATGACATTGAGTGGTATGTGAACCTAAACTTTCAGCTACCCCCTGCTTTTCAATAAGTAGACGTAATAAACTCTCAACCAGTATATGACTATTATTAAAATGTGCAGTTTGCATTGCTTGTTCAAGTAAACTTGAATCTACTGATATTTGTGTATTCATTTTTAATACCTTTTTGGTTATTTAATGAAGCAATTTCTCCAAACACCCGAGATGGACAGGATTTTTTTGTCTGAAAAGAGGGCATTTAATTATCATAGTGTCCACCAATAGCGTAAATACGAATCTGAGTATCATCAAAACTATAAATCAATCGGTCTTTTTCAGAGAAGCGTCTCGAATATTTACCACTCAATTCATGTTTCAAAGCCTATGGTTTTCCTAAACCTTGGGTTAAATCATCACTACGTTGCATTTCCTTCAATATGTCACGTAGCTTTTTGTGTAATTTATCCCGTTCACGCAAGGCTTCATAACTTTCCCAAGCGCGTTGATGAAAAACAATATCACGCACTTTTACTCCTCATCCAAATTGAGCTGATTCTTTGATGGCATAAACCATTGACTTTGTTCTGCGGCTCGAATTTGGTTCATGAGGTTTTGGTTATTGAGTATGTACTCTGTTTCAGACAATTGTTGTTGCTTAAATTTTATGAACTCCACAAATTGTTTGACTTCAACTAATTTACTTTCAGGTAAAACCATCAACTCTTGGTAAATATCATAAGCAGTTGTATTCATTAATTACACCTCTATATTTAATAATATTTAGCTTAGTATTAGCTTGGTAGTAGAATTAACAATAGTCTAATCCAACTCACATCAGCTTATTCTAACAATTTTTTCTAATTTCCGACCAATACGTTTTTCAAGTTGGGCAATAATGTCTAAATCGGTGGGCATGGGGTGGTTCCTTTTGTCTGAATCAGGATTTACAGGATTTTAGAATTTTCAGGATGGGATTGCCAGTCACTTCAGATTTCAGTGGTTTGATATTCATTTCACATAAACAGATGATGTTTTTAAATCCAGCGCTATATCACTTAAGAAATCACCTGAATAATTTTCATTGGACAATGCCTGCATAACTTGTTCTAAAGGCATGTCCTGATTAAACTCCTCTAATTGAATTGCCTCTTTTCTAATAACAATTTCAGCATTTCTACTCAACAAAGTTTTTATCACATCAAATAATTCATGATTGACTTCATTTTCGCTAATATTAAAAATAACTTGCATAACTATATCCAATACCTTAAACATGGTTCAATAGATGAAATGGACAAGATTTTTTGTTTGAATCAGGATTTTAGAATTTTCAGGAGGGGATTGTAAATATTTTTGGAAATGGAGACAAATACTTGAGGCTTTAATCTGAAAATGACGGAATAAAAATTACGCCTCCCCCAAATCCTTCAATACAGCATCAATCAATGCCTGTTGGATGTAAATACCGTTTTGTTGGAGAGCTTGTAATAATGGTCGAACTTCTGTAATCAACCCCTGTAATTTTGCCTTTCTTAAAATACCGACTGTGCCAACTTTACGTAAATTAAACTATGCAGCAACCTTACGCGCTCTCAAATCATCTAACAAAATGATACAATTATCCAACTCCATGCCCAAAGCTAATGCCTCCGCTTCTCCCTTATCAATATACAAATTGAAAACTTTGATTAATTTTGCATCTCCCTGTTTACGCACCAACCAATTTGCATTTTTAACTGTATCCGCACCTTGCATACCACGACCTTGAATCGTAATTTCTTCCCAAACAGTCTGGGGAATAATCACTTCTTGGTACAACTTAGGTAATAATGGTAATTGTTCAATAGTAGATAATGCAATCAAAGGGCTACTATCGGCAATTAAAATTGAATCAATCATCCCGTAATTCTTCCGAAATTTCATCCTGATCCAAGTTAATTACAGGAATTTTCATTTCTCCCAATCGAAACATAAATCGAATTTTAGACATGTCACAAAAATTTGCAGCCTTGCCTAAAGACAGATGTTTCAACTCAAATAACTTAACCGCCAACAAAAATTGAAGTTCTTTTTCTAATAAATCGGCAGAACAGTTAAAATGAAGTAATAATTCTTCACTATATGGAACAGTTAAATTTTTCATCATACACTCATAAAATTTGTTATCAGAATCAAGAGGTACAGAATTTTAGAACTTTCAGGGTGTCGTTTTACTTACTCACTAGCTGATTAATTTGTGTTGGCAACATAACAGCAATACATTCACTCGCTATAAAGTCCTTAATATTTTTAGTAACAATAATGTCCACAAGGTTGTCGTTGCATCAATACATTAAGAATAATATTTGTATTATACAAAATATGTTTCATTGATACTTTTGCTCTAAGTGATTTCTGTAGTCTTGCATGAGAAATTCCTCTGTTTCTCCACTATTAGGAATCAAACCAATCAAACTTTTTGTCCATTCATCTTGTCCATTCATCCAATTCAACC
The DNA here is from genome assembly GCA_016745055.1 of Thiotrichaceae bacterium. Classification (GTDB taxonomy): domain Bacteria; phylum Pseudomonadota; class Gammaproteobacteria; order Beggiatoales; family Beggiatoaceae; genus JADGDF01. The sequence continues at coordinate 39,123 of JADGDF010000001.1, forward strand.
TGAGATTCTATTTGTTTTTTTACAGCTAACTCAGCTTGTTTTCCATATTTTAACCACTCAACAAACTGCCAAACTTCAGCTAATTTACCTTCTGGTAAACTCATGAGTTCTTGATAAATATCATAAGCCGTCATTTTTACATTCATAAGAGAATTTCCTTTTGTCTGAAGAAGGATTTTAGAATTTTCAGGAGGGGGTTGTAGATATTTTTGGAAACTGTTTTACGACGTGTTTGCCATTCTGATTCAAATTGAGCAATAATGTCTGAATCAGTGGGCATGGGGTGGTCCCTTTTGTCTGAATCAGGATTTACAGGATTTTAGAATTTTCAGGATGGGACTACTAGTAAAATTTATGGGTAATAGTGTATATTTGGCATTATTCGGAAATATCAAAGCTGATACATTAGAACTTAAAGGCCCAACATTCAAGCGTGGAAATTTTTGTAGTGTCATTCATAACTCGAAATGGTTAAACTAATATAAACAGAAAGCAATATCCCAAACTAATATCAAGTACCAAACCTAAAACACAATTTAACAGGAAATTAGTTATGAATACCAGGCCACCCTTGCCACCTTTCAATGCAGAAAGTGCAGCTCAAAAAGTGCGTTTGGCTGAAGATGGATGGAATAGCCGTGACCCAGAGAAAGTTTCACTGGCCTATACTCAAGACAGTCAGTGGCGAAACAGAGCAGAATTTTTGCAAGGTCGGACTGAAATCCAGGCTTTTCTAACGCGCAAATGGGCAAAAGAGTTAGAATACCGATTGATTAAAGAATTATGGGCATTTTCCGATAATCGTATAGCTGTTCGTTTTGCCTATGAGTGGCACGACGATTCCGGTCAGTGGTATCGTGCTTATGGAAACGAGAATTGGGAGTTTGAAGAAGATGGGTTAATGCGTCGTCGAATTGCCAGCATTAACGATCTGCTGATTGAGGAATCTGAACGAAAATTTCATTGGCCTCAAGGTCGTCGCCCTGACGATCATCCCTGTCTTTCTGAGCTGAGCTTGTAATATCTTGTTCCCAAAAAGCAGTTGTTGATACAATGTATGGTGACGGTGAATTCAAACGCTACAAAGGAATGCGGACTTTAGCGATAGACGGTTCCAAAATAGTACTGCCCGATACCCCTGATATTATTAAAGAGTTCGGACACATCCGCTACGCCAACGAAAAACCGGATGTTCAAGGTATACATTTACGGTTTTGCCTCAGTCCTGTATGACGTGCTGAATAAGATTGCGGTGGACAGTACACTGGGTAAAGCAAGAGCTTATGAAGTGGATTTGGCAGTGTGACACCTGCCTTACACTAATGAAGGTGATTTGATGTTGAATGATCGTAATTACGCCTCTTAATTTTTGGCTCGCAACAATGAAGAAAGCCAACAGGAAGTTTACGGTATACTTTGTTCGTGTAATCTTGGATCACAGCCATTAAGTTAAGCTCATAGGAGTGCAAACTTTAGTTTGCACACGCAAGATAAATCTTGCACGCCAAACTGAAAAAATCCTTAACTTAATGGTAGTGGTAGTCTTGGATACAAGAGAATATGAAGTAATTGTTACCACTTTGCTTGATGAAAGCGAATATCCCACGGAAGATTTCAAATACATTTACAGACTTCGTTGGGATGAAGAAACTTTTTACGGTATTTTTAAAACCTGGCTTAATCTGGAAAACTTTAGCGGAAAAACGGCTGACTGCCCGCCACCTGCTAAATGATGCTAAACGATGATGTAATGTGTGCTTTTGAGGTTTAACTTAATGGCCGTGACGCAGAGCGTGGTGATGCAAACTAAGTGCTCTGCGCCATTTCAAAGACATCAAAGGAGGATGTAGAGCGTCCCTTAATTCATTCCACGTGGTAGTGAGAGAAGGGAATTTTGTGATTGGGGATTGAGTTTCCTCATATTCCCTTCGCCACTCTCGCTTTCTTTCTTGTTACCAATCTCTGAGGCTGTAAAAGAACGCCCCAAATTGACAACTTTTGGCTTGTAAGTCATTGATTTTACGTTCTTGAAAGTGCTAAAGTTGGAGTTCTTTTACAGCCTCAAATTCTAATAACTATTATTCATTTCAACGATTTTGCCAAATTTGATGATAATGAGTTTCCAACTGTTTGGTAAAATTAATACCATCAGTTAAAGGAGAATTTAACATTTTGTCACGTAAACCTTGCCTTAATGTTTGCAGTTGTGCCAAGTCATTCGCTAAGGTTGCACACACGTCAACATAAGTCTCAGGCGTGTCAGCAACTAAATTTGCCAAATCAACAGTAGATAAAATACTAAATCCCATACGAGAAACATTTTTTTCACCAGTTAAAGTCACAGTGGGTACGCCCATCCACAACGCATCACAAGTCATTCTTCCACCATTGTAGGGAAAAGTGTCCAAACAAATGTCAATTTGATGGTAAACATTTAGATAATCATTTGAAGATACAAAATCTTGAATAATGAGTCGCTTACGCGCAATGCCAGCTTGTTTACAACGCTTTTCAAATTCTTCGCGCAATTGAGCGTCTTGTAACGCAAGATTTTGTACCAGTAGTTTTGAACGTTTGACCTGTTTTAAAATACTCGCCCAAGTTTTTAACATGCTGTCATTGATTTTGTCATAACGGTGCAATACACCAAAAGTGACATAGCATTTTTCAAGCGCGGGTAATGAATTGAGCGCAGGTGTATTTTCTAAAGGGTGATAACAAAACCAACTGTGTGGCATTCTAATTAATTTTTCGGCATTATACTGTTCAGCAACACCTTCAGGATCAGTGTAATTATCGGTAATTCGGTAATCAACCGTCGTCATACCTGTAGTGTTTGGATAACCAAGATAAGTGATTTGAATTGGCGCAGGTCTTAACACCAAAACTAACACACGATTATGGGCAGAATGTCCTGCCAGGTCGACCAAAATGTCTATTTGATCAAAACGGATTTTTCTGGCCAAATCTTCATCTGAAATATGAGCGCAAGGTGTCCAAACATCCGCATATTGTTTTATACGTTGGGTAACTTCATCCTCACCTTGAAAATTGTGATAGCAATAAATTTTAAATTGTTGATGATCGTGATGGGCTAATATTGATTCTATAAATGGCTGGGTGGCGTGACGACGAAAATCATTGGAAAGATAAGCAATACGTAGAGGACGTTCCGACTCCAAGTCTTTCATATGAGGAATTATTTTATCGGCTAAGGGCTGCACATAACGTTCATCAAACTGTTGATGTGCTGCATAAACCGCTGCCGCATCGTGTATTTCTGAATAGTTCAGTGTCATTAATAAGTTACTAAAAGCGTTGATATAAATAGGAGCAACTTCAAGCGTTTTTTCAAATTCTGTGATGGCGGCTTGCACCATTCCTTTGTTTAATAAAGCTTTGCCCAAATTATTTAATGCATAGGCATGATTAGGCACAATCGCTAAGATTTTCTGATAATAACCAATCGCCGCCGTAATTTGGCCTTTGTTTTCTAATAAAACGCCTAAATTATTGCAGCTTTCAAAATCATTTGGATTAAAAGCAATCGCTTGTTCGTAGTGAATAATAGCTTGTTCAAACTCTCCTTGAACTTCAAATACACTGGCTAAATTATGATGTGCCTCTGAAAATTGAGGATTAATATCAACGGCACGTTGGTAATTTTCGGTGGCCGCTTTAATATCACTTTTATGCTTTAACGCATTGCCCAATCCATTATAAGCTTCTGCATAGTTTGGATTAGCTTCAAGCGCTAGATGATAATAGTAGATAGCTTCATCAAATTTGTTTTGGCGAGCCTGAATATTCCCCATGCCATGACTTGCAATAGGATTATTTTCATCCAACGTGAGGGCATTTTGGTAACATCTTTTGGCTTCATTTAAATTGTCTTGATACCAGAAAATATTACCTAGACTGGCATGAAAATGTGTTTCTTTAGGTTCAATCTCAATTGCATTTTGTACCCATTTAATGGCAGGTTCGTATTGACCAATTTGAGCATGAACAATCCCCATTAAATGCAGTACGGTAGGATTATTGGGGGCTGCTTGTAAAATTTGTTGATATAGGTGAATGGCGAGTTGAAAGTTGTTTTGTTGATGATGTTGCCGAGCAATTTCTATTGCTTTTGGCAAGGTAACATTGGCAGATTGCTCTGGTTCAATATTCTCAACAGGCGTTTGCGAAGTTTGTGCCAACGGTTTTTGCTTTATTTTATTGGGTTTTTTTGATGTTTTTTTAGACATGGGATAGTTCCTGTTAGCAAAATCCAGAAATCACTATTTCTGAAATGCAAGATTTATCTTGCTGTTTTATCGTTTCCAATCTTTTGGTTGCTGTCCTCATGCTGTCGTATTTTCTTTACTTGATGGAACACAAGACTCACCTTCACATTCATTGACTTCAATCGTCACATGCGATAGTTTATCAAAATGTTTGAGTAGATTTTTGTAATGCTGAGTCGAGTTTGGAAAATGAGTTACCAAAGAAATAATGGCTGCATAATCATTTGCGCCAACTCTCCACACATGGATATCTGAAATTTTATTATCCGCTTCTTTTTCAATAGTTTTTTGAATAGATAACTTATATTCTTCTTCAACACTTTCATCAAGTAATATCGGGCTTGTTTGTTGTACTAAACCATATGACCAACGCATAATAATCATCGCACTGACAATACCCATCACAGGATCAAGCCAATGCCAGCCAAAGTATTTACCTAATACTAATGCAATAATCGCAAGCACGGAGGTCAATGCATCTGCTAACACATGCATGTAAGCTGCTTGTAAATTATGATCGTGGTGGTGGTCATGAGCGTGGTCATGACCACCTTTTAACAAAAAAGCACTGACTAAATTAACCAATAAACCAATAACTGCAACAATGATTGCTTCATTAAAATAGATGTTCTGTGGTTCAACAATTCTGTGTACAGATTCTACTAACATGACTAAAGCCACAACCGCTAGAGCAATTGCACTTGCAAACCCACCTAGCACATTAACTTTACCCGTACCAAATGCATACATAGAGCTATCAGCGTATTTTCGAGCATATCGGTAGGCAAAAATAGTTATCATAAAAGCCGCAACATGGGTACCCATATGCCAACCATCAGCAAGTAACGCCATTGAACCATAGAAACTACCCGCCACAATTTCTACCAACATAGTGATGGCAGTCAAGATAAGCACATATAAAGTGCGCTGTTCTCCCTTTACATTTTTTACTGTAAAATCATGGCGATGCTGCCAATTTTCTAGTGAATGTAAATGCATGATTGTATTCCTGTATACTCAAGACTAATGCTAATTTAGCAGTTTTTTATAGGTTTTTCATGCCGCGTGGTGCGCGGCAAAATTAAGCGTTCTGCTTTTGACGTGTGAAGAGTATATAAATTATCTTTCAGGCATTGCCATACGTTTTCCAACTGGAAAAATCACTTTAGAAGCCGCATGATTTTGTTTAGCAAAAACTTTCTCGTCTCGGTTTCTTGTTCTTTGAATTGCGTTATCGACTTGTGGTATACCAGAGATAACCACCTTACCAACAGGTTTAAATAAGGGTTTGCCGTTATAAGCGGTATTTGTGGAATGTTTTCGACGCAATCCACCTATTTGTACTAAAGAACCTGCAAAGGAGTAATTATTTTCTTCATCTGATTCTGGTATTGCATCAGTATCATCTATCCACAACGCAACGTAATAAGTACCATTGGCGACTCTACCTAAATCACTGGTAAATATGTTAAATGCTGCTGCACTGAATTGGTTACGAAAAACTGCTTCACCTGGAGCCAGCGTTAAATTAGTGGATTCACGAAACACAGTATAGTCGTCACCATTACCTAAGATATCATCAGGGGTTAAGATTAGACTAATATTCCAATCAGTATTGGCTGTTGCACTGCTACCTTCGTTACGAATTCTGAATTCTATTGTGCCATCACCCGTATTGTCATCCCACTCTGAGTACCAACCTTCAACGACTAAATCAGCTAACGTATCTTTCATAGACACGGGATTAGCACCATATCCAATATTGTCGTCTTCCTTGGATTCTGCCACTTGGTTTAAATCATCAATCCATAAGGCCATATAGTATTCGCCAGCCGCTAAATCAGTTGGAAAGTTAAAAGGAATAGCATTGTTACGATCTCGAAAAACAACATCACCACTTTCCATATCAAATTGAATGGGTTCATAGACAACATAGATGTCATTACTGGAAATTATACGATCTGTGGATAACATCAAACTGATATTAGCCCCTTTAGTTGCAATGCCCTGGCCTGTGTTGGTAATTTGATATTCCAATGTACCTTCACCACCGGGTCGACTGTCATAAGCGGCTCCCCAATCTTTGACTTCCAAGTTAGGCAAATCCTCCGTGGGGTAAGGCGTTGTCGGTGGTACGGGGGTTGGGTTGGATTGGTCAGAGTCCGTATTATCGGCATCTTTGAGCACAAACGCTTGTACCAAAATTTGTGGGAGGTTATAACCCGTAATACTCTTGGAAAAATCATAGGGTAACCAAAAGTAGCCATTATCTCCCCAACGAGTGCCCCAAGAATTAATTAGCTTAAATGCACCACCGTATTTATCATCATCATAACCGACAATGGTGATGGCATGGCCACCCAATGGTTGCCCTGAAGCTTTATTGTAGACTGAGTTACTACCAGACAAGTAACGCAAAGAATCATAGACTAAAATGCCACCTGCCACGGGTAAACGGTTAGCCAATGCGGTTTTAATATCATGAGTACTTTTAGCAACGCTCCAACCTGCGGCTTTGAATTGACTGGCTTTTTCCAAAATTGAACTATCAGGTTGGGTGCGATAATCATTGACATCATAGGGCATAATATCCAAGGTTGTTGCGCCACGAGAGACAATTAAATCAAAGGCATCACTGAGTAAACTTCCTCCATCTTGACCCTGGTTAATTTGGTTGTAGATAAATGCAGGACTGAAGATATGTGACTTGGTATTTAAAGACCAACCTTCTTCTTGTTTTTCATGGTAGCTTTTTAGCGCATAACCCACTGCCCAACCCACACAACTATTTTGACGGCCTTGTGAACCAGGCACAGGGAAATTGCTGCTTAAATCAATACTACGTGGTAAAGTTGGTGCTTCACCTGGAGCACCCAGTAGTCCATCTTTACCACGAAAGGTATCAAATCCTGCATAAATACGGGGATCGATAGTATCAAGTCCTAAACCGCTGTCTTCAGGCGCAGTATTTGGGTCAATAAATTCTAAAGTAATATTGGCAATATCACTAAATTGTTTACCGTCAGTAACTCGGTAAGGCAATGTTAACGTTCCCGTAAAACTAGGATCAACAGTGATAAATAGTTTAGGTATTGAAGGATAAACATAGGCAAAAAAGTAGCCATCTCCGGTCAAGGGGGCAAGTAATTCATAACTTAAGGTATCCCCTTCTGGATCACTACCGATTAGATTTACTTCTTGATAAATACTGTTAGCATCGACTTGAAGTGACACAGGACTGGCAATAGGAACAGTCTCTCCTCCATTAGTCGGAGGATCGGGTTGGTTCTGACTATCATCTAAAATGTTAATATTAATACTATCGACATTGACGAATAGAGAATTGTCTGACAGTTGATAGCCAAAATGCACTTTGAGTACCCCTGGCGCAACAAATTTACCTGAATACAAGCTCATCAGTTGGTTATCACTTAAAGTCACCTCTGGTTCAAAAGCGACTAATGTTTCAGGTTCTTGATTCCACTCTAAAATGTTGAAATGCTGATCCAGCATGAAGTACAGAAGCTGTTCAGTTTCTGTGGTTGGCTGGTAGGCTGCATAAACAATAAGGTTAGCAGGTTTACCTCTGTCTTTCAGCAAAACTTGAATATTGCCTTGAATATCTACGTTATCTGATAGATTTTGAGTCACCTGTTTTTGATATTCATTACCATTAACCGCAATACCACCCGTAAAACCATTACCAATCTCTGGCAAGGCAACGGCTTGATTTGTTAGATATAAAAATAATATCAATGAAAAAATACGCATTATGTTCTCCTATTAACGTAATAAACCTCTTGCGAAATTCGCTTTCTTGGCTTTTAACTATTTGATTTCATAGAAATTAACTTTCCAAAAAGTAGCATTTTGCAAGAGGTCTAATAGTGAAGTTACGCAAACCAATTTCCAATTACCTCTAACCCTGCTTTCAGAGGGGAGGAATGAGTGGAAACTCTCTTTACCAAGGAGAGGCTGAGGTTTTTTTAAGGGCTAATGTAATTATCTTACTAGAGTTGCCCTGTGTTATTACCAATTATGCTGAAGTTTCTTGTGTCACACTTTTTGTTTCTAATTCTCTAAGAGGTAGCATAGCATGACCGACACCTAAACCAAAAATACCTGTAAATAACATGACCGAGCGCGTTAAACTATATTGCAAAATAGAAGCTGCCGCAAAATTAGCCACTCCATAACCTGCCCAAAAAATTAAGCTATTACGAAGGTTGCCGTTCAGTTGATGCGAAGTGTCAAATATTTCTGGCAATTGTTTTAAACTACCATCAAGTAACACGATTTGTGCCATATCCGTGGCAATACTGGAAGCGCCACTTAAGGAAACTGAGACATTCGCCCGTTTCATCGCAATGGCATCATTAATTCCATCACCCACAAAGCAAACACTGTGGCCTTGTTGTTGTAATTGTTCTACTAACGCTGATTTTTCTTGAGGTAATACTTCATAAAAATATTGTTCTATTCCCAATGATTCTGCTAACTTGCGAGTTGCTTGTTGATGATCACCTGACACAATTGCAATATGTTTGATACTTTTTTTGCGCAACGCTGCTAAAACTTGCTGAACTTCAGGACGAATTTGAGGCCTTAATTCAAGTGCACCTTTAACTTGTTGATCAACAGCAACCAAAATAAGAGAGTAACCTTGTTCATCAGTATACTGCTTGGCTTGTTGTATACTCTTAGGCAGCGGAATATTTTCGGACAGCATAAAGCGAATACTGCCAACTTGAATGACTCTATCTTGGTGATAAACCGTAATCCCATAACCAATTTTATAATTCGCGTCATCAATGTCAAATAAAGTCAAATCGTGGTTTTGTGTCGCAGTTAAAATAGCATTGGCAACAGGGTGGGTTAAACGACGTTCCACTGAAGCTGCATAAGTTAAAATCTGTGATGCATTTAAATCTGCACAGATAATAATATTACCCACTTCAGGTTGATCAGTGGTTAAAGTGCCTGTTTTATCAAATAGTACAGTATCAACTTTTGGGGCTTGTTCCAATGCTCGACCATCTTTGACCAAAACGTCTTTGGATGTGATGACATTCAAATGATTTAAGGTGAGCATTGAAGTAATCACTCTGATGGTATTGGTCGGCGTGCTAATTAAAATTGCGGCCGCTGAAGATAAGCCAATTAATGGAGTGGCAACAACGCTGGAAATTAATAAGGGCATTGATGCTTTATCAGCCCATTTTTCACCTTGAAGCTGTAAGTTGGTTTTAAAGTTCGCAGTGTGTTCCAGCAATTCACCTAATTTAGAAACTGTGGTTTCTTGACCTGTTTTTTCAACTTGTAAACGAATTTGACCACCAATGACCAATGTTGAAGCAAAAACGCTGTCACCCACTGTTTTTTCAACGGGTATTGCTTCGCCCGTGAGTGCATGTTGGTCAATCATGGCCATACCAGCCTGAATCACTCCATCCACAGGAATGATTGTCCCCGTACTCACAATCACAACATCTTCTAACTGCACAGTTTCTAATGGAACTTCAACTTCTACTTCATTCCTTAATACCCAAACTTTTGCAGGCTGCTGCTCAAACACATTAGTCAGTATTTTTTTTGAAGTATCTTTAGTTTTGACCACCATTTTATCACCAAAGTGATATACCCAAGCTTCTATTGCACCTGCAAAATATTGATTTAAACCAATCGCAAGCAGTCCTGTGGTCGCTGTTAGCGTATCGTTTTTAATACGCCGCTCAGTGATTAACGAATGAATAGCTGTATCAATAATAGGCACGGTTGAGTAGCTAATAATCGCGACACTCACTGGCACTATAGGGGGATAAATATAACCTACTAAGCTAATGCCTACGCCAACAGAACTAACGGCAAACTGGTGATTATGGGAATTAATTGGTAGTGTTTGGTTGGTTGAGGATTCATCAACGCTAACGCTATTGTTTGCCTCAGCCTGATGTGCAGTAATCAAAGACTGTTTGGTGGTACAACAATGTTGATAGGCTTTAACACCAGCATAAACAAAGAATGTGATACCTAATTTTGCGAATAACATGTCGAACAGCTACATTTTAGAGTGGGGTGTTCAGAAGTCAGAATAAAAAGATTGACAAGAAAAAATCAAGATTTATGCTACTTTCTGACTTCTGACTTCTGACTTCTGACTTCTGACTTCTGACTTCTGACTTCTGACTTCTGACTTCTGACTTCTGACTTCTGACTTCTGACTTCTGACTTCTGACT
>JADGDF010000001.1:49748-79770 GCA_016745055.1 Thiotrichaceae bacterium
TCTATCTTCCAACTGCAAACTCAGCGCGACAGCCCTTATCAACCCAAATGCCATCATTATTCTGTCCCCAAGTTTTACCTTGAACACAAGAAGTGTTGCTTAATTGGCGGGTTAACCGTACAGAGCCTTCCCAAACTGGCGCTTTGCAATGTTTATAATCATAATCATCAGATTCACAAGTGACTGTGGTTCTCATATGATCGCGGCGATTTCTACGTGTTGCCGTATCTTCACTCTCATTAATAGCACTACTACTAGCACCAAGTGAAAATTCAGCACGACAGCCCTTATCAACCCAAATACCACCCTTATCGTAACCCCAAGTCTTGTCTTCGATACAGTCAGATTCGCTGACTTGATTGATCATACGCACATTATTGTTTGTTCTTATTCTGCAGTAATTGTAGCCGAAGTCACTTGAAGCACAAGTTACTTTTCCTGTACTTATCCTTTGCTGACGGCTTTGATTGATTCGTTCAGAACCTCCGTCGCTACGTATACGAGAACTACGATTATTAGGCACTTCTCTGAAGGAATCAATTACAAATGTTGCCCGACAGCCATCATCGACCCAAATACCGTTTGAATTATATCCCCAACTATTGCCTTTTACACATTTCGTTTTACTCAACTGTTTTTTCAACCTAACATTTTTACCACCAGTATTTGTGGGGCAGTCTTTGCGACCATAATCGTCAGATTCGCAAGTGATGGAATAACTTTTTGAAGATGAACCTTCACGACCAGAACTTCTAAATGAATTTGATGAAGGAGGAGGAGGCGGTGGCGGAATGTAACCTGAATCTGCAATTTGCAGTGGCTGAGTGGTAGATAAACCTGCATAACTCATTGGTATATAACCAATAAGGACTGCCAAAAATAAAAATTGGAATTGCTTTTTCATAAGATAATCCTCAAAGTGGAGTGTCGCATTATTTTACGCAAATATTACTAAGTTATCAAAGTGATTTACTGATGTAATGTAAACTGATTTCCAATTAGCCCTAACACTTTTTTTGAAAGGAAAAAAACTGTTGTTCCGCTTATTACTTAAGATGAAAGCTGGGCAATCACAAATTCAGCTATGCCATCTAACAAACGTTTTACTGCTAAATTTGCAGCAATCACACCTCCCTCAGCATCTTCACTTGGTGAGGGTTCAACAATTTCAAACGTTTTAGTTGCAATGATATTGCGTGAGGCCATATTAAACAATTGAATTCGTAAAGTCAGACGTATTTGACTGGGATCACTGAGAAACTCCTGCTGAAAACGGATAATTTCAGTATCCAAACGTAACTCTGCAACGACAGAGGTTGTATTTGAAGAAAGTACGGCACCAAAAAAACCTGTCGCTTCCAAACGATGTACAAGTAAAGGTAATAATAGGCGTGTTGGTGTATCAATCCACTGGCTTTCTGAATAGGCTTCCAATTCATAAGGCTGGCGAATAAATACCATGGCTGCCGTATCAAAGCCTGCTGTTGCTTGCGGCATAGAAATTGAGAGCGTTTTGCCATCAGGACTGGCAGGCCGAATATCTAAAGGTAAAATATCTAGCAAGTAAGTGCGCGGTGCAGTAGCATTTGCAGAAGGTAATACGCCGCATCCAGTAAAAGTTAATACCAGCAATAGACTTAAAATATAACGTTGTTTGGTAAAAAAAGAAAGCATCATTCTGTTAACCCAATTTAGCATTGACTTATCTAAATAATAACATATTTTACTTTGCCTTCAGAGAGTTGATACCTCGAGGTTAAATTTAAAAATCTCATGTTATTCAAGTTTCTCCCAAATGCTCGAATTTATTAGCATAAATTAATAATCTCTCCTGCCTGAAAGCTATTTATTGTATACTAATTCAACGGTGAAAATTCACAACTTACAGTATTTTAAAGAGGACATTGATGAAATTTACCTATCCTGGTTTAACCAATGAAGCGGTGACTCAATCTCGCTCAGACTATGGTACAAATTTAGTGACATCTCAAGAAGTTGAAACTTTTTGGGATAAACTACAGAACAACTTTAAAGACCCCATTATTATTATTTTAATGGCGGCATTGATTGTGACTGTGGGCTTAACCATCGCAGGTTACACTGAGTGGTATGAAAGTGTTGGTATCGCCCTTGCCGTATTTATTGCTACTTTTGTAGCTACTTGGTCTGAATACAGTAATGAAACTGCCTTTCAAAAATTATTGGAAGAAGCCTCGTTGATTCAGGTCAAAGTCTTTCGTAATGGGCATTTAACTGAAATTGCGATTAATGACCTTGTTGTCGGCGATCATCTTTTACTGCAACCGGGCGATACTATTCCTGTTGATGGTATATTGGTGGCAGGCCATTTAGAAGTCAGTGAAGCAGCTATTACAGGTGAATCTGAACCTATTAAGAAAAAAGCAGAATTGCCTAAACATCATTCTGAAGATATTAACAAAGTGTTTCGTGCGACTTTGGTGGAAGACGGTGAAGCCGTGATGAAAGCCACAGCCGTTGGCGACAAGACAAAATATGGCGAAACCATGAAAGAATTACTGTCCGCAGAAGACCGTCTATCACCTTTGCAAGAAAAATTAAAGGTACTGGGCAAACACATCAGTACGTTTGGTTATATTGGTGCAATATTTATTTTTGTTGCCTTTATGGCCAACAATATTTTCATTAATCCTGAACCTGGTATTGCCTCTTTTAATGATTATTTAAACCAAGAAATGGGGTTAATTATTAAAGATGTGGTGACAGCCGCCATTTTAGCGATTATCGTCATCGTCGTTGCCGTACCAGAAGGATTACCGATGATGATTGCCATGGTATTAGCACTAAATATGAAAAAACTGTTATCAGTCAAAGTGTTAGTGCGCAAATTATTGGGTATTGAAACTGCAGGCAGTTTGACGATTTTATTCAGTGACAAAACTGGGACATTGACGCAGGGACAACTAGCTGTGGAAACGTTCCTGACAGGCGACAGCAAACCATTTATGACTTTGGAAAGTGTGCCAGAAAAAGTACGTCACTTGTTGGCGTTCAGTTTACGCAATAACACCAGTGCAGTGATCGATTTGAGTGAACCAGAAAGCCCCAAAATGGTGGGTGCCGATCGTACAGAACAAGCCATGTTACGCTTCGTCACGCCCATGCTGAAACAAGAAAAAGACATTGATATTGTCGAAATGATCACGTTCAGCAGTGCACGTAAATTTTCTGCTACGCAAGTGACGGGTGAACATGATTTAACCTTGGTTAAAGGGGCTGCTGAGGTAGTATTAGAAGAATGCACTCATTATTTAGATGAAAATGGCAATACGGTTGAATTGCAGGATAAAGCTTCTTTACTGGAAGCGATGAAAGGTTTATCAAAAAGAGCAATGCGCTTGTTGGCAGTCGCTATTTCTGAAACACCTATCACAGATATGAATTGTTTACCCAAACCACTAACGTTAATCGGTGTTTTTGGAATGCGGGATGCGCTACGTTCGACTTCTTACGATTCAGTGCAAGTTGCGCAAAAAGCAGGTATTCATGTTGTTATGATTACGGGCGATGCCAAAGATACTGCATCAGCTATTGCTCGAGATGTAGGGATATTAAAAACTGATGGCGAAGTCCTCACTTCCATTGAGCTATCCAAACTATCTGATGACGAAGTGAAAAATCGCTTAGCGAAATTATGCGTAGTTGCACGCGCTTTCCCCGTGGATAAAAATCGCTTAGTAAGGTTAGCGAAAGAAAAAGGCTGGGTAGTCGGCATGACAGGCGATGGGGCAAATGATGCACCTGCTGTTAAAAATTCAGATGTGGGCTTTTCAATGGGCAGTGGTACTGAAATGACCAAAGAATCTAGTGATATTGTAATTTTGGACGATAATTTTGCTTCTTTGACAAAAGCCGTGTTATACGGGCGAACCCTGTTTAAATCGATTCGCAAGTTTTTAGTGTTTCAATTAACCGTCAATTTATCTGCAATCTTAGTCGCCTTTCTAGGTCCATTTTTTGGATTTGATTTACCTTTGACCATGACCCAATTATTGTGGATTAATATCATTATGGATACGCTCGCAGGATTAGCATTTGCGGGAGAAGCTGCATTACAACGTTATATGTACGAACCCCCCATACCCAAAGACGAAAAATTGATTAATGGTGACATGTGGTCTTCAATTGTGGTTAATGGATTAATCGCTGCTGCGCTCAGTATCGCATTTTTAAAAGTGCCTGACGTCCGGGCATTATTTGTCAGTGAAGAATCCTTTCTAACTGCCTTTTTTGGTTTCTTCGTATTTATGCATGCTTTCAATACGTTTAATGCCCGTACTCAGGGATTAAACCTGTTTGAACATCTCTTTGAAAATCAATTATTTTTACCGATTCTAGCTACTATTTTTATCGTACAAACCACGTTTATTTATATTGGTGGTGAAGTATTGCGCACGGTGCCCTTGCAACAAGAAGAATTATTGTATGTATTGATGTTTGCAGTTGTTTTAATTCCAGTGGATATGACTCGTAAACTAATACGTAATTGGTTGTTTGGTAATCCCGTGTTGAACTGATGTTTAGATTTAAGGTAGACTTTAGTTTTCATTTACTTATTTCAGGAGAACGACATGAAAGTGAAAACTGATGTGCACGCAGGAAGAACCCACGTAAAAATCGCTTAAGCGAGTGTAGAGAGGGAAAGCGATAGCGAAACCCACCATTTCCTAAATTGGTTTATCATTTTTGATTGATAGTATGATTTAGTGGGTTTTACGTTGTTCTATCCACCCTACGAGGGCTAAACTTGATTAGCTTCCATTTACTTATTTCAGGAGAATGACATGAAAGTTAAAACTGATGTAAAAGCTGGTTTTATAAAATTTTAGATGTTAGCTCGTAGGTCGAGTTGAGCAACATGAAGCCCAACAAAACGGTGTTTATTCTACTCTGGTTGTTGGGCTTTTTGCGTCGTCTAACCTATGTGGATTGTTTACGTAACTTCTTGTTTGGAAATCCTGTATTGAAATGATATTTAGTTATATGTACACTCTAATTTTCATTCACCTAATTTTTCAGGAAAATACCATGAAAGTAAAAACTGACATTCGTGCTGGTGATTTACCTTGGTTGAGATAGTAGTTTGTAGGTTGGGCAAACTCGCTGGTCAAGGATGTAACCTTGGCTTCTTTTAGAGGTCTGCAAAGTTATTTGAAACGTTCAGGTGCAGGTTACAAACCTGCATCCGCAAAAATGATATTTAGTTGTGTGTACACTCCAATTTCCATTCACCTGTTTTTCAGGAAAATACCATGAAAGTGAAAACTGATGTACGTGCTGGTGATTTACCGATGTTTTAACAAGTAATGTGTTAAATGTTTTAGAAGTGGCTAATTTTTAACGTTCAGGTGCAGGTTACAAACCCGCACCCGCTAGAATGATATTTAGTTGCATGTAGATGAACTTCCATTCACCTTTTTTAAGGAAAATAACATGAAAGTAAAAACTGACGTTCATGCTGGTAGAACCCATGTAAAAATAACAAGCTCATCACCCTATGGTCCATCATCACCATATTGAAAACAATAAAAAGAGAAAAATATGAAAGCTCGTGGGTCAAGGTTTGTAACCTTGGCCCAAACATTTTGGACCTCCACAAAGTTATTTGAAACGTTCAGATGCAGGTTACAAACCTGCATCCACAGGCAGCCCTGTATTGAAATGATATTGAGTTGTATGTACACTCTAATTTCCATTCACTTGTTTCTAGGAAAATACCATGAAAGTAAAAACTGATGTGCGTGCTGGTATGAAACTACCTACATAATCTGATTCCGCTGATTAGCCTAGTTCTAACATTATGGCGGGCAACAAAAAAGCCATTGTCCACATGATTTATTCACTTTTTTTAGCGAGACAGTCCGTTAGTTACCTTGGCTTGTCCTCTCTGCTACACTATCAAGTCCGCTATAACCTAAAGCTGGACTTGTCAAAAAATTTCAAGAATCGCACAAAAGGACCACACCTTTTTCCCTGTTTATTCATATTTTTGAACTTCAGCTAACGGTGATCATTTACTATTTGACACCGGTTTTGCCTTTGTGTTTCGCAGAGGAGATGACCAACGCCCTATTTTTCATGAGTAGTATCTTACTTACAAACAGCAACCACTGCGTCAATTGACGGCAATTGCTGTGTTTCAACCAGTTCAAAGCCTGCTGTACTGAGCAAGGACGCAAACTCGGCTTGGGTACGCTCTCCAGGTCCTCCACTTTCTCCAGGAGCACCATGTACGTACAACATCTGTAGATGCTTCACTCCAATATAAGGATTATTTATTTTATCATCATCAATCAACTCAAAGATATAGAGTTTATTCCCAGAACGCATGGTATGCCTGGTATTTTCCAGAATGTGGCCTGCCTTATCATCAGAATATGAGTGCAAAATGCGTTTCATCATGGCATTACCCTGAATATCAGGCAACGATACATGCATATCCACGCCAACTGTCTTTAGGCGTGGAATGGGTTCAATCCGATTGACCACATCTGGGAAATCAAATAGCTGTCCTTCCATGTTTTCATTTTTTTGTAACACGCCAGAGATGAGTGCCCCGTTTCCACCCGCAATTTCAGTGAGGTGTTCGGATGCTGAAAAGTCAAACTCTTGCAAAATATCTTGAACTTCCATTTGCGATGCAGATTCCATAGCTTTGTCAAAATAGGCTGCAATATCTTGATGTTCTCTCAAATAATCATAAAAAAGGCAATTATGTTTGATCTGGATAATACTTTTGCCTGTTCGTAGCAATTGTTCCAAACTCTCGCATTCTTTTGCGTCTTGTGGTGTTATCGCACGATGCAATTTATGCCATGGTTTGAGGGAAAATTCGGATTCCAAGGTTAGTTGACGCGAAACATTGGTGAGCGAAAATATGGACTCTTCTTCTTTCGTAAACAACTCGAAATGTGCAAGGCCACGTAAACAGCGATGAAGTGCCCGTTGATGTGTCCCAGTAAGCTTTGCTAATTCTGATACGGGTAAAGGCCCCGCAGCAAGATGGTCAAACACACCAAGGTCAACACAGGTTTCTGTGAAAGACGAAACCCTGTGATACTGTAATATGCAAAGCATCTGCTGATAGGATGTCATGATTTTTCCTCAAATGGTTAGAAGATTAATATTTACTATAATAAACAAAATTTAGTGATTGCTTATTTTCTTTGCATTCTCTTTCCCTAAAGGAACTTTTGTATTAATGACTCCAAAAACCAGCGAGGTCACATTAACCAATATTGTTGTTGTTACGCCAAAATGAAGTAAGAATACACCAGCAGCGTTGACTGCCGTTCCAGAGAGCATAATGCCAAGCGTTGTTTTTGAATTGTTTTTCAGGCTTTTTGAAAGATCAAATATATCGCAAAGTCGAGAGAGATTTCCATCCATCAGCACAACTTGTGCAACATCCGTCGCAACAGATGTTGCACCACTTAATGAAACGGAGACATTGGCTTTTTTCATTGCAATGGTGTCATTGATTCCGTCTCCAATAAAGCAAACTGTTTTTCCTTCCTTCTTTAATTGTTCGACAATGGAAGCTTTATTTTCTGGCAGAACTTCTGCAAAATAACTGTCCATACCTAAAGTTTCGGCAAGCTTTTGGACTGGTTTTTCTTGATCCCCAGAAACGATAGATACATGTTTTATGCCTCTGGCACGTAGCCCCTTTATAACATCAACGACTTCAGGTCGTACAGCGGGTTGCATTTCAATAATTCCCCCCAACTGATCATCCACTGCAATCATCACTATGGAATGGCCCTTTTCATGAAAATTGTCAACCACTTTTTCCATCATTTCTGGTATTAAGATTCCCTCGACTTTCATAAATCTAACGCTACCAACTCTAATGGTATGGGTATCAATCTTTACAGTTATACCGTAGCCAAGCGTGTAATTTGAATCGTCAGGGGAAGAAAAATCAATATCTAATGCTTTTGCTTTTTCAACAATGGCGCTAGCAATTGGATGTGACATTTTACATTCTGCAGTGGCTGCATAAGAAAGGAGCATTTTTTCATCATAACCATTACAAGAGACAATTTGCCCAATTTCTGGCTGTTCGCTAGTCAATGTACCCGTTTTGTCAAAAAGGACAGTGTCTACCTGGTTCACCTGTTCAAGTACGCGTCCGTCTTTAATAAAGATTTTTTTTCGGGATGCTATATGCAAATAATTAAGTGTTCCGAGCGGGGCAAGCATCATAATACGGCTTTCAAAACCACAATTTAAAATGGCTGCAACCCCAAAAAGATGAACAATCGGCAAAGAAACGATAGAAATACCTAACATGGGTAAAACTGACTGATCTGCCCACTTTTCTCCTTTTAACTGCAAATCACTTTTGAAATCAGCGGTATTATTTAGGATGTCATCAATTTTTGCGACAGTGGTTTGTTGACCCGTTTTTTCAACTTTAATGTGAATCCGTCCATTCATCACAATGGTGGAGGCAAATACTTGGTCTCCAATCGTTTTCTCTGAAGGCTGAAATTCACCCGTTAAGATATGTTGGTCAATCATTGCCGCCCCGTCTATAACTATGCCATCTGCTGGGATAATATTACCCGTATTGCTGACAATAATGTCATCAACACAAAGCGCATCCAATGGAATTTCTACTTCAACGCCTTCTTTTCTCAGAACCCATACGCGATCTGGCAATTCGTTAAAAATACCCGTTAGCTTGTTTTTAAGATCGCGTCGAGTTCTTGCGACAATTTTTTGGGCAGATAAAAAGAAGAGTGAGCCTACCGCTAATCCTATATATTGTTCTGTCGCAATGCATGCAAAAATAAAAATAGAAGTCAGCACAGGTGCTTTCGCCTTTTTATCTTCAACTATAGATTTTTCAGCAAGTCTTAAAATCGGAAACACTAGAAAACTTACGCTGATTATGTGTAACGGATATACTATCGGATACATGGGTCTCAGAATGGTAAGAATAGTAGTAATAATACTTAGTTTAATGTGTGACTTACTATCTATTTCACTTTCTGAAGCTTTTTCAGTAAGCTCATTCTGTTTTTTGATCTCAATTTCAGTGGCTATTTTAGTTTTTAATAAATCAGCTTTTTTATTGCGAAATGTTGAGGTAAGCCTGGTGCCAGCATATATAGTACTGATGAGTCCTAAATCGAGAAATAACATATTATTTTCCTTTGATTGCCTCAGAAATTATCATGGATTACTGAGGTTGCATCACCTTGTTCTCAAAGCCTGTTTTTTGCGGAACTGGGTTGGCAGGCAAGTCCAAAACTTTGACAATTTTTTCATAGCCTCCCAATTTTGTAGCAGGTTATTTTTTTGCTACTAGCAATGTTCAAATTATTACACGTTAGATAAGCACTTTCATTCAAAATTTGTTTCAAAGTCCAGGTAAAATCTCTCGCAAATTTTTGATAAATGCTTTGTTTTCTTCAGCAAGTCCTAAAGTCACTCGAAGTTTTGAAGGTAGCTCATAAGCAACCAAAGGGAAAATCAGTATGTTTCTCTGCTTCAGTTTTTCGAATAGGGAATGGGTATTATCACCTGCGCTAAACATAATAAAATTGGCCGCTGATGATATATAATCAATGTGCATTTCTTCAAAGGAATTTTCAAGATATTTCATACTCGCGCTATTTGTTTCTAAGGTCAACTTTAGATGGTCTTTATCTTTTAAAGCGACACAGGCAGCAGCCAAAGCGGGAGAGGTGATACAAAGTTTTACCCTTTTTTTATTCAGCATACCTCTAATTTCAGTAGAAGAAATAGCATATCCAATTCTCAAACCTGCTAGGCCGTACGCTTTTGAAAAAGTCCTTACTGTCATTAGGTTGCTATGTTTTTTTTGTAAACTGATTGTGTCAGGGTAGTCTGCGCCAAGCATATATCGAGCATATTCAGAATATGCTTCATCCACCACCACAATAACGTGCTCTGGTATATGCATTAGAAAATCTGCGAGTAGATCATGGCTTATCCATGTTCCAGTAGGATTGTCTGGATTTTCAATAAATATCACTCGAGCATCTGTGGTCATCACCTGTTTTGCCATGGCTGCTAAGTCATGACGATGTTCATTTTTGGGAATAATCGTAAAAGGACTGTCAAGGATTCCGCTTGCTTTTAGGTTGCGAAAAAGGAAACTGATGTATCCCTGACCAGAAAACATAACACTGCCTCCCTGAGCTGTCAATTGTTGGGCAATCAGGAGCAAAATACTGATAGAACCACTCCCATTGCTGAGAATTATCCGTTCTGAAGGTAGGTCATAATGTTCAGCAAGTGCTTGACTGAGAGGCTCTCCATCTGCAGTTGGGTACAAAGACACTTGGGCCATTTCTTCATGAAGTGTAGCCATGACCATTGGTCCAGGACCAAGCGGATTTTCATTCTGATTCAGCTTGATTATTTGGTTTTTCATCCAATTTTCCATTTATTTAAATTAAAATATTGCCTGTTCCAAAATAACATGTGCATTCGTACCACCAAAACCAAATGAACTGACGCCAGCCCTCAGTGGATTTGTTCCAGTTGTTTTCCATTCTGATAATTCTGCGTTGACGTAAAAGGGACTATTAGCAAAGTTTATTTGGGAATTTGGCTTCTCAAAATGCAGACTGGGAGGTAATATTTTATGTTTCAGGGCAAGGACTGTCTTTATTAACCCGGCGATACCTGCGGCGGCTGTCAAGTGTCCAATATTGGTTTTGACAGAACCAACCGCACAATAATTTTTTTGAGCATCATTATTTTGAAAAACCCTGCTCAGCGCACCAATTTCAATTGGATCGCCTAATTCTGTACCAGTACCATGTGTTTCGATATAAGTAATTGAATCCGGTGAAATCTTAGCATTGGCAAGCGCTTTAGTGATCACTCCTACCTGACCATTGACACCTGGGGCTGTAAATCCAGCTTTAACTGAACCATCGTTATTGATGGCTGTCCCCTTGATGATTGCGTGGATAACGTCCTTGTCTGCAATAGCATCTGTTAGTCGCTTTAAAAGTACAACACCCAGCCCACTACCAAATATAGTTCCCTGAGCATTAGCATCAAAAGCTCGACAGTGCCCATCAGGGGATAAGGGCAAACCCTTGCGGTAAAAATAGCCTGCCTTTTGTGGCATTCTAACTGTCACTCCCCCTGCCAGAGCCATATCGCATTCATGGTTTTGCAATCCCTGACAGGCCAAGTGAACGGCAACCAAGGAAGAGGAACACGCCGTCTGAACAGTAAGGCTAGGTCCTATTAGGTTCAATTTATAAGAGACTCTTGTTGCTAAATAATCTTTTTCACTTCCAAGTACTAGTCGAAAATAGCTGTCTGTGGAATCAAGAAATCCATTGCTTTGTGAGTAACTATTTAACAGATAAGAGTTTGGACCTGCCCCAGCGTAAACACCGATTTGCGCACCATTGACGCCTGGAATATAGCCTGCTGTTTCCAGCACTTCCCATGCACATTGCAAAAATAAGCGATGTTGAGGATCTATGGTTTCAGCTTCTCTGGGACTGTAACCAAAAAAATCAGCATCAAACATGTCAGCGTTTGACAGTATCGGTCTGGCCTTGACATAATTTGGATCGTTTAAATACTTAGGATCAACACCTGCATCAAATAATTCCTGATCAGAAAAAAAGGAAATTGATTCAACGCCATCATGCAAATTCTGCCAGAATGAATCAATATCATCGGCTCCTGGAAAACGGCCTGTCATGCCGACTATTGCAATTTCCCCGTTATCTGCTAGATTGGTTGGTTTCATTTAAGCAATCTCCTATGCAAATTATACATCCAATTTTTCTGCAATCAGTTCTAAAAGTCTTACCTGAGACTGATCCTTATGCAAAAACAGGTGATCACCTGGTACAACATGTAGGTTAAATGTGCCAGAGGTCAAGTCTTTCCATGCCCTCATTTCATTTTCTGTGACGAGTTCATCTTTTTCGCCGTGAAAGGCTGTCATCGGAATATTAAACGTTGCCTCTTTTTGAGGTTGGTAGCTTTGCACTAATTGCAGGTCTCCAACAAAGATAGGTAACAACATCTTTCTAAGCGCTCTCTCTTCTTCAGAAAGTTTTTTCAACCCAGAAAGAGAATCAGCAAATACTTTAAGTTGTTCCTCTGACATATCGTTAACCTGTTCTGGATCTGGAAGGCGCTTAACTCCCAGAGCATTAAGGCGGGAAAGTGTCTTTTCCAAAAGAGGATTTGGATAAATTAGAGGTGATGTAAATCCCCCTACAAATAAATGCAGCGGCTTAAATTCTGATTGTTTCTGTAGCTGATAAGCTAATCGAAAGGCTATTAATGCCCCCATACTGTGTCCGTATAAAGCAAATGGAATATCCAGTTTGGATTGGATGACCTCGGCCAATGAATTTGTCATTTCATTGATGTTATTTATTGGTCTTTCCTTGAGCCGGTTTTCTCTGTGCGGAAGCTGAATGGGGCAAACCTCAATAAATTCAGGGAGACTCTCTTGCCATAGCCGATACAAAGATGCGCCTCCTCCACCATAAGGTAAACAAAACAGGCGAACCTTTGCCGCAGGATTAACTTTGTGGTGAAGGAACCATAATTCGTTGTTGTGGGACAAAGGCGCTTGTGTTATCAAACGCGTTGTATCCTGGCGATCTACACCTGGCATAAGTACGGCTATATTGTGGGCCAATTCAGAGAGACTTGGTCCCTGGATGATATCTTCTATCGGAATATCAATATCAATATCATGTTCAACCGTTGTTTTAAACATTAAACCCGTCATTGAATCCATGCCCATGTCTATCAGAGAATCTATGACATTAACCTCTGAAAGGGGGATATCCAATACTTTTGCTGTGACTTCCTGTAAATATGGCGTCAGTATTGCCTCTTTTTGTTCAAGAGAAGCCTGCTTGAGTTTTTCTTCTAATGCTTTATTGACGCCCCTTTGTTGGGATTTAGCGTTTTCCCTAATTTTCTTTAACTCTCGGACATTAAAACCCCTCAATCCCTTCATTTGATTGGTCTTAGTCGCAGCAATCTGTTTGCCATCGCTATTGAACAAATTAAATTGGCCTCTGATAAATCCGTCTGGAACCCCTTCTTTATCAAGAACAACATGGCACCACATTTCGTTATCATCAGGAACATTTAGGTAAGCAAAATCAGCCCACTTAACGACCATAAATTTCATATCTTCTGGAATATCGTTCCATAACGCCGAGTGGAAAATTTGGGCACAGGCATCAAATATACCAGGGTGAAGTTGCAATGCATAAGCGTTACTTTTTTCTCCCTTTGATGCTTTTCTAAACTTGGCAAGCACTTCCCCCTCTTTATACCAAATTTCTTCTACCCACTGTACCGCAGGGCCAAGATTGATACCCCGTTTCTGTAATTGATGATAAAAGACCAGACCCGAACAATTTTCAGCACATCTTGCTTTGATTTCATCTCGCATTTCTGGAGATAATTCAGAAATTTCGAGAGCATTGTTTAATTCAATGACACCCTTAACATGCAAATCCCATTGGTTCTGTTCCCCAATTTGACTGTAAAATTTAAATACAACATCACGATCATTATCAGGTTCTAGGATTAAGTGCACCGTTGTTTCTTCTGACTCTGATAAAATCAATGCATTGACAAAACTTTTTTCTTTTACCAAATAGGAAGTAGTATTAAATGTCCTTCTAACAGCTTTGAATAAGAGTTCCTGGTAATAACCTACGTGAAATACACCATGAGTGTCTTTGACTTCAGGCAGATTGTTCAGGCTGAGATCATAACAGTACTCAAACCTTTTGCCATTGAGGGGTGAAAAAACAGCTCTTTCTTCTAAGGGGGGGAGGTTGTGGTCACTCAGAGGTACGATTGGTTCAACCCCGGTCATTTGTGATGCAACTGGTTTAAGTGGACTCCAATAATGTTTTCTCTCAAATGGGTAGGTTGGCAATAAAATCTTACTTGGTTTATCAGTCCAATCAAAAAAATTTTCCCAATTAATATCTGTTCCAGCGCAATACAATTCTGCGAGGCTCTGAATTAGCGTTTCCCATGAATCTTGAATTTTGAGAATGCGGGTTTGCCCTTCTATTTGCGGCAAAGGATTGGATGTCAGTCCCATGACCAATAAAAAAGAATAGCCTTGCTGACTTAATTCTGCAGTCAGCTTTTCTATCTCAAGCGGAGAATCAAAGGACTGTTTCCAATAAGTTGGATTTATAAGGGTTGGCTTTCTTACCGCTTTTCCTAAGTCAGAAGCAATAAAGCGGCATTGTGGTGGCTGACAAAGGTTGCTAGAAAGTTGGTCATATTGTTTAAGCACCAGTGGGACTGCTGTTTCAAGGGAAAGGATACCCGCCGCACAGGCGGCAGCATAATTTTCTTCTGTTTTCTGGCCCCAAACAGCCGCAGGCATGATACCCAAAGACTGTAATAAGGTACTGATAGCATACTCAATTGAAAATAGACAGGCTTCTTTTACGCCGCTAGGGTAAGCTGAGGGTTTATCCGTTGTTTCAGGATACAGCCATTTTAAGAGTGAGCATTTAATGTAGGGTTCAAATAGGGATGTACATTGTTCAAGTTGTTGACGAAAACTTGGAAACCTGTCATACAATTCTCGTGTTATATTGTCTGCGCTGCCCATAAAAAGAAAGGCAACTTTTTTTGAACCTGTTTCCCCATGAGTGATGCCTGAAAAAATATGCTCATTTTTTCTTCCTGCGGCAAATTCATTTAGTTGATCACGCATTTCCTCTGTATCTTTTGCGATAAAGGCTACGCGCTGGGCAAAATGAGATCGGCAGGCATTCGCTGTGTGACATAAATCAGCGATATGAATATCTGGACATGCCTGTAAATGTGCTTTGTAGGCATTAATCAACTTGTCAAATGCCCAGTCATTTTTAGCAGATAAGGTCAGAATAGATAAGGAGGGAAAAGACTTTTCTTGAGAAACAGCTTCTTTTTCAGACTGTGGACCTTCAGATAAAATGACATGGGCATTTGTACCACTAAAACCGAATGAACTTACCCCTGCAATCCTGGCTTTTCCATCAACAGGTTGCCACGGTGTCATTTCTAAAGGCACGGTTGCAGGAATTTTATCAAGCGATATCATCGGATTAGGTGTATTAAGGTTTATATTCGGGGGAATTTCCTTGTGTTGCAGACACAGTATCACTTTTACCAATCCGCATATGCCAGCAGCACCCTCTAAATGACCCAGATTCCCTTTAACACTTCCAATAATTAGAGGGTTATTTGGAGATCGGTCTTTACCTAAAGATTCAGCAACCGCCTTGATTTCAATCGGATCGCCTAGAGAGGTCCCCGTGCCATGGGCTTCTAAATAATTGACATCGTCTCCAGATATTTCCGCATCGGCTAATGCACCACGGATTAGCTCCCTCTGAGCATTACCATTGGGGACGGTCAGTCCACTACTAGAACCGTCGTGATTTACTGCTGTGCTGCGTATCACAGCAAGTATTGAGTCTCCCTCTTTTTGTGCGGTTGAAAGCCTTTTTAATACGACGATTGCGCCACCTTCAGCTCGTCCATAGCCTTTACCAGCCGCATCAAAAGGTTTGCATCGACCATCTTCTGACAATGCATTCATCATGCATAGAGAAATCATAGGAAAAGGGGAAAGCATCATGTTGACACCACCAGCCAGCGCCATATCGCACTTACCCTTTTTCAAATTTTCACAAGCGAGTTGGAAACTGACCAAAGAGGATGAACAGGTAGTATCAACGGATAAAGCTGGGCCATGAAAACCCAGAACATGGGCAATTCGGCCAGATGCAATGCTTGGTATAGAACCAGTTCCTCGGTAGGGGTTTACTTTTTCAGGGTCTCGAGGAAGTCTTGAATAATCTGAGCCAATGATTCCGATAAAGACCCCAGTATTACTGTCTTTCAGTTGCTCAATATTTTGTCCCGCTCTTTCCAGAGCTTCCCAACTTAATTCTAGGAGAATACGCTGCTGAGGATCCATTTCTGATGCTTCTAATGGAGATATTCTGAAAAATCGAGCATCAAATTTCCCGACATCTTCTTGCAAAAAACCAGCTTGGCGGATATACATCTTGCCTGGCGTACCTGGGGTGGGATCGTAAAATTCATCAATATCCCATCGTTCAGAGGGGATATTTGTCACCCCATCGCCTTTTTCTTTTAAAAAATTCCAGAACTTTTCTGGCGTGGTACATCCACCAGGGAATCGGCACGCCATCCCAACAACAGCAATCGGTTCGTTTGCAGCCTTTTCATTTTCTTTTAATATTCTAATTGTGTGTAAGGAACGTTTTAAGAGTGTTTCCATTTTATTTTACAAAAGGATAGTGAACGTTTAAATGTTAGATAAACAAGCGTGCCAGATTAATCCGCACCTAATATAGTAATCTTGGAGTTTTGTCGATGATGCGTTTTAGTTCCAATGTTCCACAAAGTCTTTCGGTAGCAGCAAGTTATTTCGACGCAGGTCTTGTACAGAACGTTCACCACACAAGGCCATGGTGATGTCCAATTCTTTATGGATGATTTCCAGTACTTTGGTCACGCCAGCTTCCTCCATCGCCCCCAAACCATAAATAAAGGCACGGCCAATGTAAGTCCCTTGCGCACCCAGTGCAAGCGCTTTCAAGACATCTTGCCCAGAGCGGATGCCACCATCGAGATGGACCTCAATCTGGTCACCCACGGCCTCGACAATTTGCGGTAGCATTCGGACTGAACTTAAAGCACCATCAAGTTGCCGCCCCCCATGATTTGAGACGATAATCGCGTCGACCCCAACTGCAAGAGCCTTTTTAGCATCTTCAGGGTCGAGAATGCCTTTTAGGATAAGTTTACCACCCCACATTTCTTTGATATGCTTAATTTTAGTCCAGTCGAGTGTTGGGTCAAACTGCTTAGCAATCCAGGCAACAAGACTGGAATTGTCGGTAATCCCTTTCACATGGCCAATGATATTTCCAAAGTCACGACGACGAGTTCTTAACATACTAAGTCCCCATGACCATTTGGTTGCAATATTTGCGATTGTCGAGGCTGTCCATTTCGATGGGATCTCTATATGATTTTTTAAATCCTTGTGGCGTTGTCCAATAACATGAAGATCTAGAGGGAGAACTAAAGCTGAGCATTTCGCATCCTTAGCTCGTTGAATCATCTGCTGTAAAAAATTGTCATCTCGCATCATGTACAATTGAAACCAAAATGGCTTGTTGGTATGACTTGCAACTTCTTCAATTGAACAAATCGACATGGTTGACAACGTAAAGGGCACACCAAATTTCTCAGCAGCACGTGCTGCTTTGATTTCACCATCAGCACACTGTATACCAGCCATACCAACAGGTGCCAGTGCGACTGGCATCGCTACATCCTGCCCAATCATTTGGCTCGCAGTAGTTCGGTTACTGATATCAACAGCCACCCGTTGGCGAAGTCGAATTTGATTAAAATCCGAGGTGTTGTCACGGAAGGTTTGTTCGGTCCAACTCCCTGATTCAACATAGTCGTAAAACATCCGAGGCACACGACGTTTATAAAGCTGTTTGAGGTCATCTATGTTGGTAATAACGGGCATATTAAATCCTTATTCAGTCAATGATCGCGTACTGTCGTTCATTGAATTAATTTTTCTAGATTCTTTTCTACTTCTTCAATATCCATATTCAAGATATCGTCAGGCAATGGACCTTCATACAAATAGGCTAAGTTTTCGTCTGTTATTTCGTATAGAGGCCCAGAAGGTTTGTGGGCTAAACTTTCAGTTTCAATTTCTGCGTTATCAACAAGTAGATCATCAAAGGGGATTAATTCACGAAGATATACCGAAAATGTTCTAATATCAGGATAGTCAAAAACCGCAGTATCCGAGATTTTCACTTGAAATGTTTTTTCAAGCTCCGCCTGTAATGCAAGCGCTTGCATGGATTCCATCCCCATCGCAAAAAAACCCTCATCAACTGCTGGCAGATAATCTGGAGCAAATCCTAATAAAGCACTTACCTTTTTTTGAAGCACTGCTGAGATCATTTCCTCCTGCTCTTTCTCAGGGGCATCGGCCAATTCCAGCAAAAAAGAAGTTGCTTCATTTCTATTGCTTAAGTTATCTTCTGCCTCGACGTTTTGTACAATTGCTGCTGATGTATCAGGCTCTATAGTAATAGAATCCCTGGTATTAGAAGCTGATGGCGGGAGTAAGTCAGTAATCCAAAAGCGTTGTTTCAGAAACGGATAGGAGGGTAAAGAAATACGATGGGGCTTAGTTTTCAAATCATAAATGGTTTCCCAATCAAAATTAAAACCATCAACCCAACGTTGGGCTAATTTGTTAAGTTCCTTTTTAGACAGGATATTTTCCACGGATTCATGTGTTTCTTTTCCATTCTGCTTTTGCCCATAAAAAATACTGTTTGTTGCTTCATTTGCAAACTTTAATAAAAATCTACCCAGTTTATCTATCAGTTCCTCAGTTGTTTTAACGACAAAAGCAACTCGGAAAAGCATAGGCTCTCTCCCGATTTGCAAGCTATAAGCCATATCCTCAATCACCAACCTCTCGTCTCGATCTTTGGTTTTTTCCAGGAATATTTTCAGATTTTCCGCATACGTTTTTAGGCTCTCTTCTTTCATTGCGGAGAGAGGAATAATAACGGTGTCACTTTCAGTTTGCTGATTAATGCCTCTGTTTTTGCCAAATGTTTCTGGTCCCAATGGGTACTCTTCTGCAATAAGATGGACATTAACACCACTTGCACCCCAAGAACTAATACCTGCACGTCTGGGTAAAGTTTCTGTCTTGTTGTTCTTTCTGAGCGTTGGTTGTTTCCATTCTTCTACTTTCTGCTGAACGTAAAAAGGGGTTTTGTCAAAATTAATGTTAGAGTTCAGTTCACTTCCTGGATCAAGCAGTGAAGGTACCAGGGTTTTATGTTTCATCTGAAGTATGACTTTAATCAGTTGAACAATCCCTGCGGCTGCTTCAGAGTGCCCAATATTAGATTTAACAGAGCCAATGGCACAGTATTGCTTATCTTCTGTATAACCTGCATAAGCATTGCCTAATCCTTCAATTTCAATGGGATCTCCCAAGGCGGTACCCGTTCCATGGGCTTCTACATAGCTAATAGTACGAGGGTCAATCTTGGATTTATCTATGGCCGCCTTAATGACTTCTGTTTGTGCAACCGGATTTGGCACTGTGTATCCATATGTCTTGCCATCATGAGTCACCGATGTCCCTTTGATGGCCGCGTAAATAATATCTCCATCTCTGATTGCCTGTGACAAAGGTTTTAAGAGGACTGCACCCACTGCTTCTCCTGGCACCATGCCATCACCATCCTGCCCGAATGCGTTACATCGTCCTTTGTTTGAGAGCATTCCAATTGAACATAAGGTGACATATTTTGCTGGATGCTGAGATAAATTCACTCCACCAGCAATGGCCATTTCACATTCTTTTCTACGAATACTTTCACAAGCTAAATGAATGGCATACAGGGATGCAGAACATGCGGTATCAACACTTAGACTCGGGCCTCTCAAATTCATAAAATAGGAAACGCGGTTCGCCACTGAACATATCTGTGAATTCACAGGAACTCGGTTTCCTTTTTCCCATTCAGCCATGGTATGAAGCTGGTATTCATTAAAAGAAACTCCTGCAAATACACCCACGTTTCCTCTTCTGTCGCTGTCCTCAGGATCTTCAAGCCGCTTTCGGGTGTACCCCGCATCTTCTATACATGACCAAGCTGCCTGAAGAAAGAGCCGTTCTTGAGGATTCATGAAGCGCGCTCTATTTGGTGATACATTAAAAAACTGGGTATCAAATTTATCAAAATCGTCTAAAAAACCACCCCACTTACAATACATTTCTGGATACTGTTGATAATCCCATCTTTCTTTGGGAATTTCGGTGACACAGTTTTTCCCAGCCTTTAAATTTTCCCAAAATTCACCTATATTGTCTGCCATCGGAAATTTTCCGCTAACGCCAATGATGGCAATGTCTTGGGAAACCTCATTGCAATCTTCTATTTTTTTTTCATCGTCAACAACAGCAGTGCATATTTTCTGTTTTGAGAGTAACGGCTTTTCGTTATCTTTCGCTTTTAATGACCGCTGAGTCAACGCATTGATTTTTTCCTGGTGATGTTCTAAAAAATACTCAGAAAGAGTGTTGATGGTTTTATACGTAAACAACAAAGTTGGAGATATTTCGCCAAATTGTTTTTTCAATTCCAGGTAAAGCTGGGTAATGAGAATAGAATCTAAACCATAACTTTCAAAGTGGGTATCTGGGTCGAGTTTAAAAGGATCAGTTTTAAGTGTAGCCGCAATTGTGTGGGTAATATAATCCAGAACCGTGCTAAATAAGGGAGGTTCCAATTGTTCGCCGCCAAAAATAGTGGTACCAATTTTTTGCTCAGAGGGCAGCTCATCGCCCTTTATTTTTGATGGCTGTTGAGTCAGCGCATTTATCTTTTCCTGGTGATGTTCTAAAAAGTACTCAGAAAGGGTGTTGATGGTTTTGTACGTGAATAATAAAGTTGGAGACACTTCGCCAAATTGTTTTTTCAACGCTAGATAAAGCTGAGTAATAAGGATAGAATCTAAACCATAACTTTCAAAGTGAGTGTCAGGGTCGAGCTTAGAAGATTCAACTTTAAGCGTGGCCGCAATTGTGTGGGTAATGTAGTTGAGAATCGTGTCAAATGAAGAAGGAACTAATGTATCCTTTTTATCATTTCTATGAGTACTACTCACGGGTGTGGAATAAGTACCCGTATCCTTTCTATCCTCTTCATGAAGAAAGTTCATATGTGATGAACTGTGTATTTCACTGACCTTTAAGCCATCATTCTCCGGTATCCAATATCGCTCTTGTGCAAAAGGGTAGGTTGGTAATGGGATACGATTCTGACTTTCATAGGGATATAGCAAAGGCCAATCTATCTCCATGCCTGCAACCCATAAGCTGGCAATTTTTCTCAATTCTTTTTGATTGATGATTTCCTTGAGAAATTGATTTCCTGCTTTATTTTCTGTCAGTAGCCCTGTAATTTCTTTATTGACGATTGCACTGCCGGTATAGACATTGGATAAATTTTTCTTGCCTTCACTATATTGCGCTAACTTTTTGCTCAACGCTTCAAGCGTTGAAACGACTGCCAACCGTTTTTCCATCGTATCCCTGCCAATTTGGAGGGTGTAAGCAATCTCTGCTGGATTAATATCGCAACTAACCTCATGGATTTCAATTGCCGTAGGCGCATGAGACATCATCGGATAATGAGATATTAACTTATCTTCGTATGTCTGGATAAGATATTGAGCAAGGGCGTTGATAGAAGAATAGTTGAAAAATACATCAATTTTTATATCAATGTCATATTGTTTAGATAGTTCACTCGAAAAGGACGAAAGACTGACGGGTTCAAAACCGTATTCCGTTAGATCGCCTTCAAAATCTATTTCCTTTTGATCAACTTTCAAAATATCAGAAGCTATTTGACTCAGATTTTCCTGAAGGACTGTAGAACTTTCGTTATTAAAAATTAACTTAGATTTAAGCGGACTGGTATTTTTCAAAAAATCAGCCATATTTCTGGCGTAAGCTCTGAGCCTTTCGTCATTCTTTGCAGAAAAAACAAAAATATGTTCTTCGTTTGGTAGACTGACTTTTGGAGATTGAGTCCCTGTTGTTGTCCCTAGAAACTCTTCAATAACAATGTGTGCATTTGCGCCTCCAAATCCAAATGAGCTAACCCCAGCTCTTCTAGGAAGTTCTCTTCCATGCTCATCCTTTAAGACTTTCCAAGGTTCAGTTTTATCAACAATGTAAAAAGGCGTATTTTTTAGATCGATATAGGGGTTGGTCTCTGTAAAATGGAGATTGCGAAGCAGGGTTTTGTGTTTCATGGACAAAACCGTTTTTATAATGCCTGCCATCCCTGCAGCCGCTTCGAGATGACCTGTATAAGTTTTTACAGAACCAAGGCCACAAGAGGGCACTTTAGGGACAGGCTTGCCCCATTGTTGATATAATTCTGCAAACCCTTTCTTTAAGGCATTAATTTCTACAGGGTCTCCCAACTTCGTACCTGTGCCATGGGCCTCAATATAACTGATAGTGGTGGGGTCAAGCTCTGCATTCTTATAAGCGGTAATGAGTAACTCCGCTTGGGCTGCCGTATTCGGTGCAGTCAGAGAGTTAGCGTGTCCGCCATGGTTGACAGCAGTTGCCCTGATAACGCCATGAATGTGATCTTGATCTTTAATCGCCTTATCTAACGGTTTTAACAAAAGGGCTGCGACACCTTCTCCTCGGACAAAACCGTTTGCCTGTTTGTCAAAAGTACTGCACCTGCCATCTGGACTCAACATTCCAGCTTTACTTAAATAAATATAATTGACAGGCGATAAAATGATATTAACGCCACCAGCGATTGCCGTTTCGCATTCCCCCTGTCGAATAGAGGTGACCGCCCGGTGTATAGCAACAAGAGAACTTGAGCAAGCCGTATCAATAGGTTCACTAGGGCCATGAAGATTTAGAAAATATGAAATCCGGTTGGGAATAACAGATGTTGCCGTGCCTGTTGCCATATAGGATTCAATTGGAATGCCTTGTCTAGTTATCATTTCCCGATAACCAGAATTTGAAACTCCGACAAATACTCCTGTTTTTGTACCCGACAAGTCTGATGGTTTATATCCCCCATCTTCGATACATTTCCAAGTTGTTTCAAGAAATAATCGCTGTTGGGGGTCCATCAGTTCTGCTTCACGAGGTGAAATAGCAAAAAAAGAAGGATCAAATGCTTCAATGTGTTTAAGAAAACCGCCCCATTTAACATTGGTTTTGTTTGGTTCACTATCAGGATCACCGTAATACGCTTTCCAATCCCAACGATCTTCAGGAATTTCAGTAACTAGGTTGTCTCCCCTGACCAAATGTTGCCAAAATGTGGCTAGGTCTTCTGATTGAGGCATCATTCCACTCATGCCAATAATCGCAATAGGTGCTTGTTGATTTTCCTGAGTCGCAGAAAAGGTGGTCATACTGCTGACGAATTTCAAAGGTTCATCAAGGGGAGGAAGGGAGGAAAAATCTGTTTTTATTTCCTGAACTTTGGAAATGAAACCGGCATAAAAATGAGTCATCTCCTGAGTGTAATCTTCCAGAAGATATTTTGATAGTGATGCGATTGTCGAATGTTCAAAAAAGACTGAAGGTGTGATGGGATTCAAACTCTCACTAAAATGATATTTTTCATTCAGTTGACCTGCAAATTCTGTCAAACTCAGAGAATCAAATCCGTATGTATACAAGGTTTCATTCAAATCAATTGTGTCTTGCTCTTTTTTGAGTAGTGTCGCTACGATTTGTATCAGATCATCTTGAATTTTATTCAAAATGTCTTTGTCTTCTTGAACGAATTCACGCTTATCTAAAGAGGCACTTTGACCCTGATCTCTATAAATATGGGTCATCTCCTGAGCGTAATCTGCCAGAAGATATTTTGATAGCGATGCGATTGTTGAATGTTCAAAAAATACCGAAGGCGTGATGGGATTCAAACTCTCACTAAAATGATATTTTTCATTCAGTTGACCTGCAAATTCTGTCAAACTCAGAGAATCAAATCCGTATGTATACAAGGTTTCATTCAAATCAATTGTGTCTTGCTCTTTTTTGAGTAGTGTTGTTATGATTTGTGTCAGATCATCTTGAATTTTATTCAAAATACCTTTGTCTTTTTGAACGAATTCATGCTTATCTAAAGAGGCACTTTGGCCCTGAGCCTTATAAATATGGGTCATCTCCTGAGTGTAATCTTCCAGAAGATATTTTGATAGCGATGCAATTGTCGAATGTTCAAAAAATATTGAAGGCGTGATGGGATTCAAGCTCTCACTAAACTGATATTTTTCATTCAGTTGGCCTGCAAATTCTGTCAAGCTCAGAGAGTCAAATCCGTATGTATACAAGGTTTCATTTAAATCAATCGAATCTTGCTCTTTTTTGAGCAGTGTCGCTACGATTTGTATCATATCATCTTGGATTTTATCCAGAATCCCTTTGTCTTCTTGGACTAATTTACCTTTGTTTTTAAAGGTTTCTTGATTTGGAAGAGTGGTTTGAATACGACGTTGTTTTGTCCCTAAAAGAGCGTATCGAATCTTTTCAGGATTTCCCTCGACAAACAAAAAACCTGTTTGATTAAATGTCAGTCCTCTAGTAAAAGCATTCACGCCACTTTCTGTTCTCAAAAGTGCCATACCCAGGGTTTGAGACAGTATTTTTTCTGTTTGTTTGCCTGGCTGCATCCCTCCCTCTTTCCACAGAGGCCAGTTGATGAAAAGCGTTTTTCCTGTTCGCTTGCCATTGGCTCTTAACTTTTCTCTCAGAGCAGCAAAATGATCCAAAAAGCCGTTGGCAAATGCATAACCAGGTAGTCCCAAGCTTTCTATTTCAGCAGAGATGGAAGAAAAGAGTACAAAAAAATCAAGTTTATCCTCTTTTAAATACTCATCAAGATATAAAGTACCTTCTACTTTCGGTGATAAAATCTGACGAATATCTTCTTCCTTTGTTTCCCGTATAAACCCTCTTCGGATAACACCAGCGCTATGAATGATTCCATTGATAGTTTTAAATTTTTGTTTACTTTCTTTGATGAGTGCTTCTGCATCTTCCTGGTGCGAGACATCCCTTTTTAGATAGATGACTTCAGCCCCTAATGCTTCAAGAGTACGAAGATGTATCTGTTTTTCAGGTGATAAGGCAGTTCTACCGGTTAAAATGAGTTTTGCCTGATATTCTTTTGCCAAATATTGTGCAAAAATAAGCCCTAATCCACCCATGCCACCTGTGATTAGATAAACTCCATTTTTCTTTAATGGGAGTTCATGGCCCTCTTCTTTTTCGGGAAAAAATTCACGCAGCCCTCTAACAAAACGTCCTTGGTCTGTATATCGAATTCTAATTTGTTGATCTGAATTATCAAACTCATGAATCAGCGTTTTTGCTAGCGTACTTAATGAATCAGAAAGATAATCACCCACTTCAATGGTTTTACAAAAAAAGCTGGAATTTTCCAATCTCAAGCTATTTGCAAATCCATATAAGGCAGCATACTGGGGTTGTGGTGCCTCTGGACTTCCCTTGTAAGCATAAAGGATTTTAGTTTGCGGTGTTGTTCCCTGCTTCTCTTCCATTAATGCTTTGGTCAAATAAAATATAGAATACAACCCGCGATCAAGTTGAGAATTGAGTCGTTTTTTACCATTTGGATCAAATGCTTCTTGTGACCAGAAATGAATGATGAGTTCTGGCAGTTGACCTTGACGAGACAATGATCTGAGTAATTTTTGGTAATCTTTTTGTTCAGTGGGATTAATGGTGTAATGATTAGATTCTTTCTGTTCGTAAGCTTCTCCCTGTTTGACTAGGATGACTTGTCCAGAGGTGAAGATTTTTTGAATTTCATCGCCAATGAGACTATTTTTATCAAACAGCAGAATATTGCCTGCTATTCTATTTGCCTCTATTTGATGGCGTAATTCTGTTTTCTCCCAAACGCCTTCAAAATATAACTGGGTGCATACTGAAACTTCCTGATTCTGACTTGATGGCATACTTGGCTTAGCCAGCAGACCTATTTCTCCAGAAACTTGTTTTTTAGGCTCAATAGAATACCGCTGTTTCGCAAAAGGATAGGTAGGTAAAGGAATTTTGTGTGGCGTATTTTTTGGGTATAATAATCGCCAATCTATTTCCGTACCAGAAACCCATAACTGTGCCAACCGATCTAGGTTCCGATCTTCAATAATAATTCTTTTATATTCAGTACCTTCCCTGCCTTGAAGCAATAGTCCGAAATCAGTGTTACGGTTTTTCACATGACTGGTATATAAACCTGGTATATCGTTTTTTACGGTAGAATATTGGGCTAGTTTTTCCGTAGCCTCGCTAATATTCGAGGCAACAAAGGCTAATCGCTCATTCATGGCTTTTCGGCCAATTTGCAAAGTATAAGCAAGAGAGGCTAGGGTAACAGGTCGTTGTTGATCGTCAGAAGTTAATATTTTTTTCTTCAAAAAATTAGCTAAATTCTCTGAATAAACGCTTAATCTTTCCTCATTGAGCGCAGAAAGCACGATAAGATGTGTCGTATGAATTAACGCTTTTTTGTTTTGCTGGGAATTTATTATCTTGCGGTCAGAATGATAATTCAGATCATGGCTTTCATCCTTCTGAGAATCCACTTGTTTGCTAATAGAGTTTCCTAACAAACGAATAGTGGGGAATTCAAAAAGTTTGACAACAGGCAATTCCAACCGAAAAACAGTTTGTAACTGATCACAGATTCTTACCAAAAGTAATGAATCTGCCCCAATCTCAAAAAAGTTATCATTAACCCCGACTCGGTCTATTCCAAGTACTTCCAAGAAAATGGTGACAATGGCCTGCTCAATGCTGTTTTCTGCCATTGTGTAATCAGAACGAGGTCGAGCGATCATATCCAGAGTCAATTCTGGCAAGGCTAACCGATCTATTTTTCCATTCGGAGTGAGAGGGATTTTTTCCAGCAACACGAAAATAGCAGGAACCATAAAATCTGGTAGTCGGTCTCCAAGGTAATCACGCAACCCACCAGCAGTCGGCATTTTTCCAGATTTTGGCACAAAATAGCCCACCAATCGTTTATTACCTGCTTGGTCTTTTTTGGCAACGACTACTGATCGTGTGACTTCTGGATGTTGGTCCAGTATAGTTTCAACCTCTCCAGGTTCAATCCTAAACCCGCGGATATTAATCTGAAAATCAGTTCGACTGAGAAACTCAACTTCGCCGTTGGCGAGATACCGTGCTCTATCACCGGTTTGGCAGATCATAGCTCCAGGTCGATCAGTAAAGGGGTTAGGAATAAATTTTTCTTGGGTTAATTTGGGATGGTTTAAATAACCTCGGGTCAGCCCAGCACCCCCTATGTATAGTTCTCCCGAAACACCTACGGGAACTAATTGGCGTTCTTTATCCAAAATATAGAGTGATATATTGGGATTAGGGCGGCCAAGCAAAGGTATCGTATCGGTGACACTGCATTTTTTTGTGGTTGCGCCACCAGTCAGTTCAGTCATCCCATAACCAATGAAAAAACGCCGCTCTGTTACCCATTTAGCCATCACCTCTGCTGGACACGGTTCGCCAGCAACGAGGATGTTTTTGACTCCTTGCAATTTTTCTGGGGATAATAGTGCCAAAGATGAGGCAGACATGCAGATAACATCAATTTGGTTTTTGCTCAGAAATTCCGTCAATGGATCGCCAGGCATCAGCGCTTCACGGGTTCCTATATATAAAGTAGTGCCTGAACAAAGAGAGGAAAATATATCGCCAACAGACATGACAAAACTAAAAGATGCAAATTGAACGACCCGAGTGCCAGGAAGAAGTTCAAATTGGTCGTTTGCTCGTATAACTGCATTGCACAAATTGAGGTGGGTAATCATTACCCCTTTGGGCTTTCCTGTAGACCCAGAGGTATAAATAACACAAGCTAGACTGTCAGGAATTGAATTTGTCTCAATATTTTCTGTGCTTTGTTGACTAATAATATCCATATCAAATATCACCGTCTCGCCATCAAAATTCGGCAGTTTTTCAACCACATTCGTCTGTGTTAAAAGCACTTTCACCTGGCTGTTTTCGAGCATATAAGTCAATCGTTGTACTGGATAAGCAGGATCAAGAGGGATATAGGCTCCGCCTGCTTTCAATATGCCAAGAATGCCAATGATCATATTCAAAGAACGTTCCACACACAAACCGACTAATGTCTCTGAACCAACCCCTTTGGCTTGTAGATAGTGTGCTAGCTGATTGGCCTTTTCATTTAGCTCAGTGTAAGTCAATCCAATATTGCGTGCAGAATCACCTGTGGAAAAAATCAGCGCAATGGCTTCTGGCGTTTTTTTCACCTGCTCAGTAAACCATTTGTGAATGCATGTTTCAGGAATTTCTATTTTTGTCTCATTGATTTCTACAAGAAATTTTTGCTTTTCCAACTCAGTCAGCAGAGGAAGTTTACCAATGGGTTGAGCAGGATTATTGGCAATTTCTTTCAATAAAATTTGAAGGTGATCAGTCATTCGACTGATTGTATCTAATCTGAATAAATCCGAATTATATCTAAATGCACAGATAAGAGAATCTCTGTCCTTAGTAATATCAAGTACTAGATCGAACAGACCTTCATATTGCGTTATTTCAGAAAGCACCCATCCAGATTTGCTTTGATCAGCTCTTGGATCAGTTTCTCGTAAAATGACTGGACTTTCAGATACCATTGCCTCTTGCCAGGCAAACAGAGCCTGAAAAACTGGAGACAATGCCAAATCTTGCTCTTTATTCAATGCACTAACAAGGGAAGAAAATGTACAACTATGATAGGTACGACCATGCTGGAGTCTCTCAGCTACATATTTGAGAAAATCTCGAAAATTGGTTTTAGCTGAAACATTAGACCGTAAAATCATCTGATCAGCAAAATAACCGACTACGCCATCACACTCAGTTTTCTGTCTGCTGTCTGTGGCAACCCCTGTTATGATAATCGACTGCTGGGTATATCGGTACAACAGCACTTGGAATGCTGCTAAAAAAAGATCGGCATAAGAAATTTTTTCATTTTCAGCCAAAACCCTCAGTTTTCCTGCTAATTTTTCATCTATATTAAATGCATAGGTTTTGCCATTGTAAGAACGTATGCGAGGTCGAGGATAATCTACAGGTACATTAAGGGCAGGAATATCAATATCCAATTCCTTTTTCCAATAATCTAAACTCTTTTTACCTTCATAGCTTTTAGCCATTTTAGATTCTATACGAACAAAATCCGCATAAAAATGTGAAATCGAAGGTAAAGGAATTTCTGCGCTCGTTTTACTGGCTGTATATAATTGAGGTAGCTCACTTAGGATAATTTGTAACGATGGACTGTCTAAAATAATCGTATGTGCAATGCACAATAAAGTATGTTCTTTCTGAGAATGGGTAAACAGGCTCACACGAAAAAGAGGGCCTTGTTCCAAATGAAAGGGATGCTCCTTGGCTACATGGATCTTTTGTTGTAGTTGGTCCCCATCCAAAGTTGAAACATCAATATGCTCAAAAAATACCTTTTTATATCCATAAGCATTTTGAACAGGTGTTCCATCTTCTTCTAGTAAAAACAACGTTCGCAGGCATGGATGACGGTTGACTAAAGATTGAAATGCATTATGCAAAGCATCAACGTCTAGTTCTGTATACATATGGATTAAAAACCCAATACGACATGCTGAACTTTCTGGTGCAAATCGGTGAATAAACCAATAAGCCTCCTGACCTTGTGAAAGGGGATAGGTTTCAGTTAAGGAAAGGGTATTATGAATATCGTTATATTTTGCCATATTGTTATTTTTAATAGAAAAAATTATTTTTGTAAAACATCCTGTGATGAAGACTAAGCAATGCCTATATGCCAACTCAAGACATTGGAACTAACGCAGCAATAAATTTAAGGTGATAAAAGCAGAATTTTGATACTAAAGCCATTGATTTTTTTACTTCATAGTTTCCAAATGAGGTGACCTTATAAAATAAGGCGTTAATATATTGACAAATATATTTTAATTTAGCCCGCTTTTAAAAGTTAAAAAAACAGTGATAATTATCATATCATGAGAACTAAAACAAAGCCATCAACTACTCAATGTACTATCATTTTTACATCATTACCTTAATAAGGATATTTATATTTACTTAGAACCTGTTTAAAGTTTTTTTAGAATGATAGCCAAAAAAGCTAGCATAACGAACTGTAAGCTAGAATTGAGGTTTCTTTCGCAGTTTTTCCAAAGTCTTCGACACTTATCTAACCAAGCAAAAGACCTTTCAACAATCCATCGCTTGGGCAAAACTTTA
>JADGDF010000259.1 GCA_016745055.1 Thiotrichaceae bacterium
TTGATTTATATGATGAAATAATTGGAGTATGTGCCGGACTATGGAACTTTTATCTAGCTAATTGATTGATTTTTAACGGGATACAACTCTATTAGATAAATCTCCTCCTGAATTAACAGAAGTGGCCTCAACCATTATTGACGCTTCACTTCCAAAACTACTCATCATTGATGATGACGACTTTCATATTCAACTGATCGCCCATTATTTACATGATTTTGAGTTTGACATTTTCAGCGCGTCCAATGGAAAAGAAGGTATTCAGATTGCCACGCAAGTGCAACCTCATGTGATTTTGCTAGATATTTATATGCCAGGAATGAGTGGTTTTGAAACATGTCAACACTTAAAAGAAAATGCAAACACACAAACCATACCGATTATTTTTTGCAGTGCATCTAATAAACCAGAAGATATTGCAGCCGTGTTTACCCATCAAGGAGAAGATTACATTTTAAAACCAGCCAGGGAGGAAGAAGTCATTGCAAGAATTACAGCAAATTTAACACGTCAGGAACGACACGCCAGTTTAGAGCAACGACTCACAACACTTGAATTACGTCATAATATTAAGCTAACAAAACAAGATAAAACCACCAAACAGACTCAAGTAAACGTTGATGCATTATACAAAGTGCGTGACTTATTATTAAAAGATTTACAACAAACATTTTCTTTAGATGAACTTTCACAAAAAATAGGGTCAAATCGTAATAAATTAAATGAACAATTTCGTCTAGTTTTTGGCGATACAGTATTTAATTGGTTACGAGAACAACGTTTACAAAAAGCAAGACAATTATTAAGCA
Source organism: Thiotrichaceae bacterium (assembly GCA_016745055.1). Classification (GTDB taxonomy): domain Bacteria; phylum Pseudomonadota; class Gammaproteobacteria; order Beggiatoales; family Beggiatoaceae; genus JADGDF01. Next base: position 810 of record JADGDF010000259.1, read on the forward strand.
ATGAAACAACCTTTTCTGTCCAGATAATTTCTGAAATGAGTGGATATAACTCGCAGGCTCAATTTTCACGCGCATTTAAACAACGCTTTGGAATATCTCCCAGTGAGTTCCGTCAATCCGATTAAATACTGAATTTAGGCATCACAATCTATCAAATAATGTGGTGCACTATTTAGATTAAAATGCCTGCCTTCAACATTCAACACCCATTAGGTCTTGTGAACAGTTTTTTTGCCTGTTAAAGCAAATGACTTTCATGACAACAATTTCATCCCGTCCTGCATAGATAGTCGCATTGAGAAAGCAAGTTAAAATGGTTTTGGACTGTTCACTGCCAAACACTTTTTTAAAGGCATAGTCTGCTCTAACACCCAGGAATTCCATCAGTCATTTCTTTTTAGCGCTTCTTCAGTAAATCCGGTACAAGCGACTACTGTTTCAAGTGGTAAACCTTGTTGCAGCATGTTTCGCGCAACTTCTAATTTACCCTCTTGCTTACCTATTTCCATACCTTCCTGCTTACCTATTTCCATGCCTTCCTGCTTACCTATTTCCATACCTTCCTGCAAACCGTCTTTTTTAGCTTTGCTAACTGAACCTTGCTGTAACCAGATAAAATCCCTGCGTTTGAATTGAATTTCCAGTTCTTCTTCACTCAAACCTGCGGTGTTGGCTATGTCAAAGGCTTCAGCCAAACAGGGTTCCGTTGACAGGGTTTTGGGAATGAAATCCAACTTGCCTGCATTTTGCAGGAAATAAATCCATTTATCTGTGACGGTTTCTAATTCAGACTCGGTTTGGGTGAATTTAGGTAATTCAACAAAAATCAGTTCAATATCGTCACTGTATTTAATTAGCGATTCTTTTTCTCTTAAATGCCAGTAGGAAATGACTCTGGAAAATTCTGCAAACATTTCAAAATCAGTGATGGTAACTGCAATAATCGGTTCCAGCCCCGTATATTTGTCTGAACGTTTTAGCTGGGTGGAATATAGCTTGGCGGCATTGTAAAGTATTCGTTGTTCAAAACCTTCAACATGTAATACCTGCATTTCAATAATAACTTTTGTGCGGTTGGCCAGAATGGCTTTTACATCAACATAGCTGTCTTTCATGCCCTTGAGCAAGGGAATCTGGTAGGGATCAACAATAGTTAAATCAATAATTTCATCCTGCCCCCCATAGATAACCGCATTGAGAAAGCAAATTAAAATGGTTTTGGACTGTTCACTGCCAAACACTTTTTTAAAGGCATAGTCTGTTCTAACATCCAGAAATTCCATTGTTTAATCCTTATTTTTTCCGGTAACGATAAAGATGCAGTAACATTCAGGACTGACTATCACTACCAGCACTTTTGTGCCATCTTCTTTGATAACTTCCTGAACATCAATTAATTTATGGGTTTCTTGTTTTACCAATGGTTTTAATGCCTGTTTGATCAAATCATAAATTGCATTGATGGCAACGCCCAGCGCAACACCACTTAATACGGCAATTACCGTGGGCATCCATTCAGCTGTACGGGTTATATTTTCTCTGATTTTAACCTGGGTTACTATGCTTGCTTTTGAATCTTTATTCCATTGTATTGCAAAGACTTCTGGGTTGATGGCTAATTTGGGGTCAAAGTCAATTCGGTAATCACTCATCAGTTTGTGCCTGGTTGTTTAATTGGACTTAAAGAGTAGATAAATTATTATAGCTGATGTAAGGTTGAAAAGTGATTATTTCATTTTGGAGTTTCCAATGCCCCAAACATTACTCATTCTCACGGCTAATCCTGATGGAAGTGCTCCTTTAAATTTGGAACAGGAAGTTGTCATTATCACACAAGCATTGCAGCCCGTTTCTGAGCAATTTGTGGTCAAACAACAGTGGGCTGTCACGCCGTCTGAAGTGCGCAAGGCGTTGTTAGCGCATCAACCCACTTTTGTGCATTTTTCAGGACATGGCAGTGGTGAACAGGGGATTGTGTTGCAAAATGTGGATGATCAACCACAGTTAGTTTCCACAGAGGCATTGGCCAATTTGTTCAAACCTTTTTCCAAGATACGTTGTGTGATTTTAAATGCTTGTTTTTCAGCGTTTCAGGCCAGTGCGATTGTGAAACATGTGCCGTTTGTGATTGGTATGAACCTGTCTGTCAGTGATAAGGCGGCTATTTTGTTTTCCACCGCTTTTTATGAGACTTTGGGAGCAGAGAGTGCAATTGAAACTGCTTTTGAGTTGGGGTGTAATGCGATTGAGCTGGAAGGTTTGCGAGAGCATGTCAAAACCGCGTTGAAACGACGTTTTGACACTTGTTTGGAAAATATGCCCGTAGGTGAAACTTTACATTTTCATGGCACGGCAGGTTTAGGTGGTCTGGAATGATTTGACGCTGGAGCATCAAGGCACGCATTTCCACACAATAATAGTGTCAATAAGCAAACTAGCGTCTTGCTAACAAGAGTATATCTAATGGATAGGACGTCCCTTGAGCGTCATGAAATCTCTGTGAGACACCAGTTTAGTTTCATGATAAGTTATAGTTATTAATAATATAGTAATTATTACTATGGAGTTATTATTCCATATTAGGTACAATGAATACCAATAGTGCATCATAAATATTTATGGGATGCTGTTTATCTATAAGTCAAGGAGTCAGCACATGCTCAAACAAACTCAGTCATTCACTGTAGAACGTATTTTACAATTGATTATGCTATGGTTTTTCTGTCTGCTTGTTTATGCAAATGACGAGTTAATTACTCAATTAGCGCCTCGACTCCATTATAACGGTGGATTTGGTGATTTAGCAGACGCAGAAACGACAACGCAAGGTACACCGCCTGTTGATGGTCAAATTCAAATGGTAGCGATACCCGATACCAATGGAGATGGTATTGATGACTTTACCATCACCTATCCCGATGGACTGCAGCAAGTTCTTTATTATCAAGGTATCCAAGAATAATGGAACAGAATAACTTTATTTGGAGCACAGTACTTATGCAAAAACGATTTCGTGTACTAATGCCTGCTTTGACAATTATTGTCGTAACATGGATAT
>JADGDF010000082.1 GCA_016745055.1 Thiotrichaceae bacterium
CTCAAGCTAAGGCTATTCGCAAACGAGAACGCTGCAATGTCGATACCCTATTTACTGTTCATTTCAATGGTGACAAATTATAATGCGCTAGCTATAACAGGGAGCATCAGCAGGTTGCTGTATCTGTTGCCGACCAACCTGAAGACAGCAAGTAAACCGCCTTTAAACGCTCTGCTTGCCGCTTGTCCTTTGTTTGACCATGCCTAGCTTTGAGACGCTGTTGTTCTTCGTGTGTCAGTTCGTCATTGCTTGCCAGAAATATATTATAAACCAATTACCTAAAAAATCTGTATTTAACGACTTTTCAATGGCGATGACTATATCTTACCTAATAGAGATAAACGACTGTCAAAACGTTACGGACAAGTGGTGAAAGAACCTATCCACGTAGGCGAAAAGTTGGTATCAGGTTTACGAACCTTGCCAACCCCCCAAAGCAGTTTTGCCCGTATTCAAGCAGCTTGGCGGTTTTACCAAAATGAAGCGACCTGTTTGCGTACGTTATCGTCACCATTGCTTTTAGAAGCCCATGAAGGTTTGTCGATAGGCAAAGTCAGCAACATGCTTTGGTGATGTCTGACAGGTCAGGTGTAGCTTATGGAAACCATAGCTCAAAATTAGAGACTCAATGTTTCTCAAACAAAGACGATATTGGTGACGAACTGCAAAGCAGTTTACTTGTGAGTGACCACCATGGCTCCAGTTGTACAAAATCTGGTGACAAAAGGCGGTGCCTGGTCAAGTTATAAGGGAAGAAAGCTATTCAATGGGTGGCAGAAACTCAAGTGATACTCACACCTCGTGCCCAACAGCAAAAGCATAAGCGTGGAAAAAGAGTTTCTAAAACCGTGACTAAGGTTACCATTACGTCTTATTGTTAGCCGCATATTGGATGATAATGGCAGTTGTTTGGCTCAATGATTGTTATTAAGCAATGTTGCTTCTGTTGATGCGCAAACCCTGGCGCTCTGGTACTACTGGCGGTGGAAGATTGAATCCTTTTTTAAATTGCTTAAGCAAGCTGGACATCAGCTAGAAAGTTGGCAACAAACAAGTGGTTTAGCTGTCGCAAAAAGACTTCTAGTGGCTTGCATCATTGTTTGGCAACTTGCCGCTTCTACAAAAATTGAAGCTAAAGACGTTCAAAACTTCTTGATTAAACTTAGTGGACGACAGATGAAACGAAAAAAAAACTGTGATTCAACCCGCTTTATTAGCTGCTCTGTGGACTTTTCTATCCATATTAGAAGTACTTGGACACTGTTTATTAGATGATTTATTGGCGATGCATGGTGAACTACTATCAGCATCGCCTTTGTTAGCTAAAATTACCAGGGGGGATTCTCTTGGGTAGATTCCTTTGGTTTGTAACCTCGACTTTTCAAGCTATTTAAAACGTTCAGGTGCAGGTTACAAGCCTGTGCCCGCCAATTCTCCACCTTTTCATCAAGCATAGCTTGAAAAACAAACATTACCAAATAGAACTTGGAACGAGCATATGGTTCCCACTTGAACACAAGCGAAGATCGTTGTCTCGGGTGTCAAGTTAGCTTTTATTCATCCACATGACGTACTCACAATACCCTTCAGATACCTTACAGAAAAACACCCATCTAGTGTTTTCTTCTACATAAATAGTTGGTTGGAAACCTTTTTTACGCCTGTCGATGACTGTTTCTTCCCAATTAGCAAATGGCGTATTAACAACGACATATTGATGAACATGCGAGGCAAATAACATATATTCTGAGGGTAAAAATGAGAACATACCATCAGACGTATTAATATCCAAGTTATTCGATGTATGAATGTTATATGCAGATGGAGGAAGAATACCAGGAAGCCAACCGCGTCCAAATAAGTGATCAGTACGTGCAGCTTCGAGCGTTGCATACTGATTCGTAACAATATCACTTGGCAACAACAGTAAAATCCCATAAATTCCTGCAATGAAGCAGGATATTATAATAGTTATGCTACCAACTAAATATTTCATAAATGCTGATTTCAGGCTAAAAATCATATGCTTTTTTATCGTTGGTTTCAACGCATTATTAGGTTTTCTGGATTAGGTTTTCTGGTTTGTATTAGTTTTATTAAGAGGTAGAACACCTGCTAAATCACCAATAACATTGACAAGATCACTATTGGAAGGAACGACAATTGTGGTATTTTCATCAAGCGCATTTTCTAACGTTTCAAGTCGTTTCAATAATTGAGCATTGCCTACAAAATATTTATTTGCTGATTCATTCACAAGCCTTATTGCTTCTGCTTCACCTTCAGCGTGTAATATTCGTGAGGTTCTAACACCTTCAGCATGTTTTATTGTAGCTCGCTTTTGACCATCAGCTTCAGTCTCCTTAGCTGTTGCAAAATCTATGGCTGCTATTTTTTCATTTTCAGCTTTAACGACTTGATTCATGGTGCTTTGTACGTCTTTTGGTGGTTCAATTTGCTTTAATTCGGCTCTAATTATTTCAACACCCCAATTACTGGCTTCTCTCATTAGCGTATCATAAAGCTCTTTATTTATTTTGTTCCGTTCGCTATTAGCTGACTTTAACGAAAGAGTACCAATTATATTTCTTAACGTAGTTCTTGCTAAACTAACCATTTGGTGCTTAACATCATCAACATTGTACTGAGAATTCTTGACGTTATTTTCATCTTGGTTTATTTTGAAATATACCTGTGCATCAACGGTCACGTTAAGATTATCATTAGTAATGATAGTTCTGGGTTCAGCATCTACCATTTGCTCAGTCGTATTAACTTGAAACATTCTATCTACAATTGGAATAATCCAATGGAATCCTGGTTCTGCAAATTTGTGATACTTTCCTAGCCTTTCTACCAAGCCTCTATGCGTTGGGCGTATAATGCGAATTCCAAAAAATAAGAATACTAATATAAGGAGAATTGGCGAGTAGTAAATGTATAACATCATTATGTCTTTTACCCCATTGTTGCCATTTAATATCTAACAAATAATTTTATAGTTTCCACAAAATATACTCAACTATAAATCAGCCAATCATTGATTCTATAGGCTAGATGGGAAGTTTCGTCCAAAGTTTAGAAATTTGAGCATTTGAAAACTAAGAAATTGTAATTATGAAGCTTTTCGTGTAAATTTAGCACCAAACAAAACAATGACAATATAAAATGCAACCCATTCCTTTGCTGATCACTATTACATTAACTGCTGCATTTGCTTCCAGTATTGTCGCGGTTGGGTTTAATCGTTATCCGGCTGTGATACGAATTTTATCTTCTTTTTTATTGGTTATATCCGGCATTGCTGCTGTTACAGGGGGTATTTGGACTTTAATTGAAGGTACAACCACTGTTTTTATGCTGCCCTTTGGTTTACCGTGGTTACAATGGCATTTTCGTTTGGATGCATTGTCAGGCTTCTTTTTTATTATTGTGGGGTTGGGGACAACTGCGGCAAATTTATACGCGCCCAGTTATTTACGCGAATTGTCGCAAGATAGAAGTACATTAGCGACATTAGGTTGGTTTCAGGGGTTATTTATCGCAGGGATGCTGTTAGTGCTACTAGCAGACGATGCTTTAAGTTTCATGATTGCCTGGGAATTAATGTCATTTGCCAGCTACTTTTTAGTGGCTTACCAACATACGCATTCTGCTAATCGTCGTGCAGCCTTTCTTTATTTGCTTATGGCACATATTGGCGCACTTGCTATTTTAATGGCCTTCGGTCTTATAGCCAGTTTTAGTGGTGATTTAACCTTTGATGCAATGCGCCAGGCAGAAATACCTCTAACTTGGGCAACACTTGCTTTTGGATTTGGATTATTTGGTTTTGGGATGAAAGCGGGTTTAATTCCCGTACATGTATGGTTACCAGAAGCTCATCCCGTTGCGCCCTCACATATTTCCGCGCTGATGAGCGGTGTTATGCTCAAAATTGCGATTTATGGTTTGGTAAGACTGATTTTTGACTTGTTGCCCACTTTACACTGGAGTTGGGGACTTACCTTGTTGGTTATTGGCAGTGCCTCTGCATTATTGGGTATTTTGTATGCGTTAATGCAAAATGATTTGAAACGTTTGTTGGCTTACTCATCAATTGAAAATGTAGGCATTATTTGCGCAGCTTTGGGGCTAAGTATTTTATTTATGTCAACAGGTCACACTGCAGCAGGTGTATTAGGTATGATTGCCGCTTTATACCATGCCTTGAATCACTCAGCATTCAAAAGTCTACTCTTTTTAGGCGCTGGCGCAATTACACATGCAACGCATGAAAAAAATTTAGAACGCATGGGCGGCCTTATTCGCCATTTGCCTTATACCAGTGTATTTTTTCTGATTGGCAGCATGTCCATTGCAGCCTTACCGCCTTTAAACGGATTTGTGTCTGAATGGTTGACCTTTCAAACTGCTTTGCAAGTACCTTATTTGGAAAGTGGTTTATTACGCACAGTCATTCCCTTTAGTGCTGCATTATTAGCCTTGACCACTGCTTTATCCTCCATGTGTTTTGTCAAAGTATATGGCGTTGCATTTTTGGGCCAACCCCGGACACGCCATGTTCGTCATGTGAATGAAGTCAAATGGGATATGAGATTGGGGTTGGGACTGTTAGCTATTACCTGTTTACTATTGGGTATCTTTCCCACCTTTATTGTTGGCACCTTAGAGCAAATTCCACTGGCATTAACCGGCGTTGGTTTACCCAATGAATTCATTCAAGGCTGGTTATGGTTAACACCCATATCCTCTGAGGTAGCTTCTTATTCTGCCCCATTAGTATTGTTATTTATTGTCGGTGTATGGGGCGGTGTTTACTTGATTTTATCTGATGCCAAAAGGCTGCGTCGACGTTCCCATCCTTGGGATTGTGGGTTTGGCGAAGGCAATGCTCGTATGCAATACACAGCCACTGCTTTTGTGATGCCGATTAGACGTATTTTCAGCCCAGTGTGGGAAATTGAAGAACATGTGAAAGAAAAGACTGATGCGACCTTGAACAGTACTTATATTCATTATCAATTGCATGTTGACGACCACAGTTGGTCGCTTATCTATCAACCCATTGGACAATGGGTCACTAAAATTGCAAAACACGTTGGGCGTATTCAAACAGGTAATATTCGCTTGTATCTTGCCTACTCATTTTTTACCTTACTTTTTTTATTATGGATAATTACTTAAGGGAGAAGCTCCATGTCAGACCTTAAAGCTTATGACATTGCAGATCAACTCGTGCCTCATTTACAACATACTCGATTTGATAGTGGTAAAAATCGTTGGGAAGCATTACTGGAAGGAACTACAGATAAATGGTCTGGTGTCAATCCTCATGAAGCAATGTATGAAATTGATGAAGCATTGCGTACTAAGTTAGAAATAACAGGTTATTCAATGTCTTTTTTGAAAGAAGTGACGGAATTTTTAGAGATTCGTTTGTTGAATAGGTAATTCAGTTTCATTCTATGCGTTACAGAGAAAAAAACTCGCTTAACGCACTATGTGATTACTGATAACAGTTGTGACCAGTACTTTGTCAAGGTGGTAGACGGGTACGGTAGGGTGCGTCCTACGCACAGAAAAACGCCTGGTGCGTGAGACGCACCCTACAAAATAATCTTGGCAAAATACTAACGCTACAAAACACTCTAAGCCAAATGTTAAAGCAATCTTAGGCTTAACGTTATAATTCAATGAAAGCATGTACATACCGAAGCACTTTGAAATAACTGGCAGAGATGAAATCTTTTCCTTTATAGAGGAAAATGCCTTTGGTCAATTAATCTCTAATGTTAGTGGAAGACATTTCTCTACACATTTGCCGTTTTTAGTTTCTGGAGATAGAACTAAAGTTTTTGCTCATTTGGCAAAGCAGAATCCTCAGTATACAGAAATAGAAGGTCAAGAGGCACTCATCACTTTTGAGGGTCCTCATGATTACATATCACCTTCATGGTATAGCGAGCCAGGTGTTCCTACATGGAATTACCAAGCTGTCCACATTTACGGTCAATGTAAAGTTTTTAATGATCCTGAAAAACTTAAAAAGATAATTGACTGCCTTACTAATAAATATGAATCAACTTTTCAAAATCCATGGCAACCAGCGTATAAAGCAACAATGTTGAGCGCAATTGTTGGTATCGAAATTATAATCAGTGAAATTCAGTGTAAGTATAAGCTAAGTCAAAATCGTCCTGTCCAAGATCAAAAGCAAATCGTTCAAAAACTGAAAAATGTTGGTTCTAATAAATTAGCCGATGCCACAGAACATACACTGTGTACCTAAATTTCTACAGTGCATGAAGTTTGTGCTTCTAACTTTATAGGTATATTATTTCTTGATTGTTACCACTAATAGTTGGAAAAATTCTTGAAAAGGAGAAAAATATGCCAATAAGAAATATTTTTTATTTCACTGCATTACAATTACTTTTCGTATTTAACACTTATGCCAATACAAGTTGTGAATTGGCCAATGATCTTGTTAAACATGCAAACGAATTACACGATAAAAATGCACTTGCTCAAGACCAAAGGTCATTATTACTAGAAGCAATTCATTTGTGCCCTGAAAATGCTGACGCACATAATAACCTTGCTAACCTTTTCGGCGCAGAAGGTAACTTCAATTTAGCTGTTCAACATTTCAAACAGGTTTTACATATTGCTCCACTTATGAAGGAAGCTTTATTTGGTTTGGGAAAAGCTTATTATGATCAGCGCCAATTTCCTTTAAGTTTACAAGCTTATACCAAACTTTGTCCGTTGAATTTTAACAGTCAAAAGGACAATGATCATGTCTTTCAAAAAATCCAGCAGCTTCTTAGTAATGAACGTTATAGAGTGCCCAAACAAGATGAAGTTTTGAGTGTGGATAGCTTAAAACTGCTTTATAGCAGAACACAACATGAAGCACTACGCGACCAGGTAGCACGTTGCGGTATCAAAGCTACTGTCATCCCCACTGCCATGGTGTTGTTTAAAAACATTATTTATGATCCCAGAGCTAATGGATTTACGCTGAGTGCTAAACAGCAACTTGCCACACTGGCTGAAACGTTGGCAGAATTAAAGCCACGAAAAGTTGAGATTCACAGTTACTATTATAAAAACAAAGCACCAGGCCATGTTAAAGCTGAACTCGAAAAATATAATTTACCAGGCAATCCAACAATAAAAATTAAGCCCGTTAGATTAGGTAGGTTTTTACCTGGTGCTTACTTGCAGCGTATTGATATTACGTTGATGTGGTGATGACAAGCATTGTATCTAGCTCATTGTAATATCTTTAAAAAATATTGATTGCAGGACTTTTTAGGCAAAAAATCCTGCAGACTGCACATATTTTGGAGCCAATTTCAAGTCATGATGATTCATCCATTCAGTATTGCCCGTTTACCTCGTATTTTATTTGGAGAAGGGCAAATTGTCCAAGTCTCTGAACAAGTCGCGCAATATGGACAACATGTGCTACTGATTACGGGCAAACACTCATTTCAACAAACCGCGCATTGGGCAACTTTACAACAAGCTTTTCAGGACAAAAATATTACTTGGGAACACTTTATTGTTAGTGGTGAACCTTCTCCTGACTTAATTGATCAAGCAGTGCAACAGTTTTTTCATGCCAACATTGAAGTCGTACTTGGCATTGGCGGTGGCAGCGTATTGGATGCGGCAAAAGCAATTGCAGGTTTATTGCCTTTTGGAAATTCGGTGATGGACCATTTGGAAGGGGTTGGCAAGGAACTTCCTTATCTAGGCCCCGCCATCCCTTTTATTGCTGTGCCAACCACGGCAGGCACAGGCAGTGAAGCGACTAAAAATGCGGTATTAAGTGTTCAAGGGGAAAATGGTTTTAAAAAATCTTTTCGTCACGACACTTTGGTACCGCAAGTTGCCATTATTGACCCAAACTTATTGATTTCTTGTCCACCCTCATTAATTGCAGCAGATGGTATGGATGCTTTGACGCAATTATTAGAATCTTATGTATCGACACGCGCTAATCCTATGACCGATGCATTGGTAATATCTGGCATCACTGCATTTAAACAAGGTTTTTTTGCTGTGTGGGGAAATAAAGATGAACATGCCGCTCAAATGGGTCGTAGCCGACTTGCTTATGCCTCTTTACTATCGGGTATCAATTTAGCGCAAACAGGTTTAGGTTCTGTCCACGGCTTGGCTTCTCCTTTGGGAGCTTATTTTCCTTGTCCACATGGTGTAGTTTGCGGTACGTTAGTGGCAGAAGCAACGGATATAAATATTAAAGCTTTACAAGCAAGAGCACCTGAAAATATTGCTTTGGATAAGTATGCGCAGATTGGACGTTTGCTTGCGAATAATCTTAAATTAGATCATCAAACGGCTTTATCTGAATTAGTCATTGTTTTGAGAGAGTGGACCAACCGCTTGAGATTACCCACATTGAGTGCTTATGGAATGCAAAGGCAAGATGTAGAAAAAGTGGTGGCTAACAGTCGCGGAAGTAGTATGAAAACGAATCCTATTGTGTTGACTGATGAAGAAATTCGTGAATTGGTGATGAGACGGTTATGAATCATATTAACACTGCATCTGTTTTTGGGTTTATATTTCTTGCCATTATTTGGGCAGACACGTAGGTCTGTCCCTACAAATATATAATATGGTTTCACGTAAGGGCGAATTTATGTGTTCGCCCTACTTAGAAATAAAATAATCATGACTTGGCAACCCAGTGAATTACCTCTCAATACTGATATTGAAACCAAAGCTGTTTTAAAAAAAACAGCATTGGCACATCGCTATTTAGCTGAATTAAAGGGAATTGCTGCCACTATTCCTAATGAGCAAATATTAATCAACACCTTAACTTTACAAGAGGCGCGAGATAGTTCTGCTGTTGAAAATATTATTACGACTCAAGATGCCCTTTTTAAAGCAGAGCTACAGACCGAATTGCTAATGGATGTCGCAACAAAAGAAGTACAAAATTATGCTTATGCACTGAGGACAGGTTTTAAACTAGTGCGCCATCGTAAAATATTGACTCTCAATGACATCAAACAAATACAAGCCGAGTTAGAAGGCAATAATGCAGGCTTTCGTAAGCAACTAGGAACCGCACTTAAAAATGCTGCAACAGGAGAAATTGTATACACGCCTCCGCAGCAACCTGAAAAAATTGAAAAACTAATGAATAATTTAGAGCAGTATATCAACAATGATGAACTCTCTGATATTGATCCACTCATTAAAATGGCAGTCATTCACCACCAATTTGAAAGTATTCACCCATTTTATGATGGTAATGGAAGAACAGGTAGAATTATCAATGTGTTATATTTGGTTTGTAAAGATTTATTACAGCTTCCACTTTTATATTTAAGCAAGTATATTATTGATAATAAAGAACATTATTATAATTATTTACAAAAAGTGCGTGATGTTGGAGATTGGGAACAATGGTTACTTTTTATGCTTAATGGCATCATAGAAATAGCAAAAAAAACCATTGTCTTAATTCAAAATATCAAACAATTGATGCAAAACTATAAACATAATATCCGTAACAAATTACCTAAAATTTACAGCCAGGATTTACTCAATAACTTGTTTAAGCATCCTTATACAAAAATTGATTTTTTAAGTCGTGATTTGCAAGTAAGTCGTATGACAGCGACTAAATATTTAGATAGCTTGGTTAACTTAGGTGTCTTAGAAAAACATAAGATAGGTAGAAGTAATTACTATTTGAATAACCGTTTATATCAACTATTTATTGCTTAGGAAGGGGAACTAAATAAAATTAGAAACAAGACCTGGCAGGTTTTAAAAACCTGCCAGGTTTGATTGAACATTTATTGAAGTTATTTAATTCCTATTTCTTAATCTATTTGTCATGTATAGAAAATCGCAAAATCTATACATATCATTCTGCACATGTATAGAAAAGTGGCATTTTCTATACATGTCATTTTGTTCTACTAATTAAATACCCTACTTGACGAATGATGTTTATTCGTTAAAACTACACAAATATTCCAACAATCCAATTAGTTTCATGCACTACATTCAAACTTATTACCGCCGGTTAGATGATTTGCGCCGTATTGCCGGTGCGAGCAATGAAGGGTCTTTGCGTCCTGCGTTTGAGGAGTTGTTAAAGAATATCGGGGAGGAGCATCAGCTCATTTTGTGTCCTGAGTATCCGTTTGAACCATTTAAGCCGATGGTTAAGAAAACTAAGTTGCGGGCAGATGGCGTATTGATTGACCGATTGCGATTGGTGCATGGTTGGTGGGAAGCGAAGGATGAAAAGGATGATTTGGATAAGGAGATTATTGCCAAATTAGATAAAGGCTATCCAAGCGATAATATTATTTTTGAGGATACGCAACGAGCGATTTTGCTGCAGCAAGGCCAAGAGGTGGTACGCTGTGATGTCTTGGAGGTTAAGCCTTTTCAGCGATTGTTGGATGCCTTTTTTGATTATGAATTGCCAGAGGTTCACAATTTTCGGTTGGCCCGTGATAAGTTTTTGACCGAATTGCCGCAAGTGGCGCAAGCGTTGACGCATTTGTTAGCCGAAGCGCATCAGAATAATCGTGATTTTCATCAGCAAGCGGAAGTGTTTTTGCAGTTGTGTCAGCGGTCGATTGGCAAGCAGGTGTCGGATCGGCATGTGGATGAGATGTTGATTCAGCATATTTTGACAGATCAGATTTTTCGCGCGGTGTTTCCTGATTCTAATTTTCATCAGGAGAATCATTTAGCCGTAGCGATTGGACAGTTGGAAAAGTGTTTTTTTCGAGGGGAAACACGGGCAAATTTGTTGAAACGCTTGGAACCTTATTTTGCAGCGATTCGACAAGCAGCGGCGAATACGATTACGTCACATGAAAAGCAGACATTTTTGAAGCAGGTTTATGAGGATTTTTATAGTGCTTATAATGCGAAGGATGCGGATAAATTGGGGATTGTGTATACGCCCCAGGAGGCCGTACGTTTTATTATTGAGGGCAGAGATTGGTTGACGCAGGTGCATTTTGATAAGCGGTTGATTGATAGCGGGTTGGAAATTTTGGATCCGTGTACGGGCACAGGAACGTTTGTGGTGGATTTGTTGGATTATTGGCGCGGTCAAAAGGATGCGTTGGTGTATAAGTTTTCTCATGAGGTGCATGCGAATGAGGTGTCGATTTTATCGTATTACATCGCGTGTTTGAATATTGAGCAGAGTTTTCATGAGATTACGGATAAGTGGTTGGAGTTTGAAGGATTGTGTTTTGTAAATACGTTGGATAATGTGGGATTTGAGCAGATGCATGAGGGGGCAATGAATGATATGTTTGGGGGTGTAACGGATGAGAATCATTTGCGCATTCAGGAACAGAATAAGCGTAGGATTCCGGTGATTATTGGGAATCCGCCATATAATGCAAATCAGCAGAATGAAAATGATAATAATAAGAATGATGCCGCAGTGTTTATTGATAAACGAATTAAAGACACGTATTTATCTGAGAGTTCAGCACAGAAAACTAAATTGTATGATCCGTATATTCGTTTTTTTCGTTGGGCGTCGGATCGATTGGGTGAGCAAGGGATTTTAGGCTTTATTACTAATCGATCTTATGTGGATAAACGCAGCTTTGATGGTTTTCGTAAGATTGTTGCCCAAGAGTTTCAAGAAATTTGGGTTGTAGACCTATTAGGTGATTTGCGGGAAAAAAGTGAAACTTCATTGAATCAAGGTGGCAATATTTTTAATATTCAAACAGGTGTAGCTATTGGTTTTTTTGTGCGAAATCCTAATGTGTCTGGTTGTGAAATTCATTATATTCATGCACCAGAAGGTTCAACGGGTATTGAAAAATTACGCTGGCTAAAATCAAATTATTTGCAAAAATTATCAAAAACAGGACAATTTGAACAAATTAAGCCGAATGAACAAGGTTTGTGGTTGAATCAGCCAACAGTCGATTGGAGTGAATGGGTTCGTGTTGCAGCGAAAGAAGTCAAAGCAGGAAAAAGTGAAGAGGCTATTTTTAAGCTATTTTCTTTGGGTCTTTCTACTAATCGAGATGAATGGCTTTATGGAGTGACCGCTAATGATGTCGCAAATAAAGTGCAATATTTTATTGATAGTTATGAAAAATTAAGATTAGGAAAATGTGCCGAAGATGTTGGTATTAAATGGTCTCGAAATTTGAAGCGTCGTTTTGCATCTGGAAAAAATGAGAAATTTTCTAAAGATTTGATTCAAACTGTTTTGTATCGTCCTTACATAAAACGTAATTTATATCGCTCTCAATTGTTAATTGATGAAAGTGGTTCAAATAACGTTATCTTTCCAATAAAAAATGATATAAGTTGTGAAAATTTTGTAATTTGCTTTTCTATTGCTAAAAGAAGCAAGAATTTTTCTTGTTACGCTACTAGCTTATCTCCATCCTTAGATATTTTTTTACCAGATGCCAATAATTATTTACCACTTTATCAATACTCTGCTGATGGCACACGCCAAGAAAACATCACCGATTGGGCATTAAACCAATTTCGTGAACATTATTCTGAAGCAGAATTTACAGAATTAAAGAATGCTCAGAATAAAAATGTTAGGAATATTGAGAAATTGGAGATTTTTCATTATGTGTATGCCGTGCTGCACGACCCGCGCTACCGTGAAACCTTTGCCTTAAACCTAAAACAAGAATTTCCCCGTATTCCGTTTTATCCTGAATTTGAAAAATGGGCAGAGATTGGCAAACAACTCATGGACTTACACATCAACTTTGAACACGTCCAACCCTATCCTCTGGCTCGAATTGATGCAAAAATCAAAACGACACCTAAATGTAAACTAAAAGCCGATAAAACCAATAATATGATTGAAATCGACAACTACACCCGTTTAGAAAACATCCCACCAAACGCTTGGGACTATCAACTCGGCAATCGCTCCGCCCTCGAATGGATTTTAGACCAATACAAAGAAAAGAAACCCCGCGACCCCACCATTCGCGAAAAATTCAACACTTACCAATTTAATGATTATAAAGAACAAGTGATTGAACTACTTGGAAAAGTCTGCCACGTCAGCGTCGAAACTATGAAATTAATAGAAAAAATCAAAACATTAAAGATATAAAAATGTTACAAGTTGTTGAAATAAAAAGTTTAATAGAAGAATAAGTACAGGAAAAGTAAGCACGAAATCGCAACTGGTTTTTTAACCGCTTGTGCTTACTCGTTTTAGGGTCGGTTTCATGTATTTTTACCATAAACGACAAAGTAAAAATAGGATTTGATTGAACTGTGTGTATAGCTTGATTTTGAAATGAATTTTTATTCAGACATCGCATTTTGACGCTTGAATACTTATTAATTTAGTATTACTGTTATCCTTTTAAATCCAATAAAGAGTAATAAATCATGGGTAAGTTTGCGAATAGAAAAACATCAAACATATTCTATGCTAATTTGTTAGGCATTACTTTATTTTTATTGAGCATGGTTCATGTCTGTTGGGGCTCTGAGAAGAAATTTGAGGTACTTGAGTTGGACGCACTGTTGAACATGTCGCTAGAAGAATTGCTACAAGTACCCATTATCAAAACTGCTTCAGGTATTGAGGAAAATTTGGTTGATGCGCCTGCAACAATGGTCGTTATCACTTCTGAGGACATAAAAAATCGAGGCTATACGGATCTCACAGAAGTCGTTGCCGATTTACCCGGTTTTGACGTCATGAATTACAATGGTACTGCTCAAATTATGGCCTATCAGAGAGGTTATCGCACGCCTTTTACCTCTCGCACCTTATTTATGATTGATGGCATCGTGGATAATGAAATGGCTAGACATGAAGCCGTAATTTCTCGTCAGTACCCGTTGTCTAATATTAAACGCATTGAAGTCTTATATGGCCCAGCCAGTGCCGTTTACGGGCCGAATGCTTTTCTTGGTATTATTAATGTGATTACTCACAATGCTGCAAAGTTAAATGAAGGGGAGTATAAGGCCGAAGTAAATGGGCTGATGGGCAGTTACAACTCAAAAGGACTAGAGATTTTCTTTCAAGGCAAGCCAACAAAGGATTTAGCTTTTTCACTCACGTACAAACACTTCAAAAGCGATGAACCTGATTTTACTGGAAAGTACGGCTTTTTAGACCAACATTGGATGAATGATGAACAAATCTGGGGACCATTACTCAATATTGAACATGAAGGCCGTCAATTTGGGGAATATTACGATCCTACGGATGATTATGGTGTATTTGCTGATGTGAAGTATCAAGATTGGAAGTTAGGTATTATTCACTGGCGAACCAGTGAAGCTTATGGACCTTATTATGCAGCAGATCATGTACAAAATAATGCCTTTCTAAAAAAAACCAGCAATCATGTTTACCTTGAATACACTCCGCAATTAACAGACAAGCTCAAAAGTCATACTTTAGTGGAGTATCGAGAAAACCCTCGTTATGGCCAATGGGCCGAAGGCCATCCTGATTCAACGCCTGACATGGAAAATTATTCTTATATTAGCTTTACCCATTGGAATACAGAAAATAGCACTTGGTTATTTCGCCAGGACTTTGATTTTCAAGTGTCTGAATATTTTTTATTGGCTGCTGGTATTAAGTATGAACGTAAGGAGCTAACTAAAATTTCTGACTCACCGGGTTATTGGGAAGGTTCATCAGTAAGTTCTACTGCAGAAAGTGGGTCAGCCATTGGGCACAGTAGCGATCCTGTGTACATATTGCCTCCATTACCAGGGACAATGCCCGCTGATAATTTAGCTCATACGACAGATAAAGGTATTTATATCCAAGGTATTTATGACTGGGATAAATACCGTTATTCTTTGGGTATTCGGTATGATAAAAATTCTATGTACGGCGACGTTATCAATCCACGAACTTCTTTGGTATTTCGTCACAATAAACAGTTTACCTTTAAATTACTCTACGGTGAAGCGTTTCAAGAACCTGCGCCTCAATTACTGTGGGCTGGTTGGAGTGGTCGAGAAGCTAATGCTGATTTAAGGCCAGAAAAGGCACGCACACTGGAAACTGTTGCCATGTACCATCATAAGGATGTTATTCAAGAAGCATCACTTTATCGCTCTCGTTATAGCAACGTCATCAAAGAAGAAGCTGAAAATGCAGGTTCCCGTGATATTTATGGTTTTGAGTACCGCACTAAAATTAAAATACCACACTTTCTAAAAAACGTAAAAAAACCAGAAATCTATTTCAATTACACCTACACGCGCTCAAAGAGCAGTACTTATTACGACCACGACGTGGGGGAATGGTTGGACGGTACAGCCACTTTAGGGGATATTGCCCCGCACAAATTCAACTTGGGTTTAAATTTGCCATTAGACCATAGCTGGAATCTTAACTTACGGGGAAATTTTGTAGGTGAAAGAGAATTGTATTTGCGTAATCCCTTGCGTGCACAGGGTGAGAAGACTGATGCTTACTTTGTGCTAAACAGTGCGTTGCGCTATAACTACGATCCTTTTGAAATTACCTTTAAAATTAACAATGTACTCAACGAACATTACTTCCATCCTGGACCCGAAGCAGCAAGTAGTGGTAATGATTTTAGTCAACGAGCATTGGGATACCACAACTCGCTCATACCCCAGCCTGAGCGGTCTTGGTGGTTAAATGTGAAGTGGACGTTTGAAGCAAAGTGATGTGTTAAAGTAAATATAATCATCGCCCTTGAAAAGTCGTCAACTTCTTCACCGCGATAATCCCACTGCAACTCTGTATAAATGGAAGTGAGTGGTGAAGAAGAAACAGAATGATCTTTCATAAATAAGTTTTCAATACCTAGATTTTTTCGTTTTCAAGCTTTGTTTAGCAGAAAAAGAGCCATTTTGCAAATACAAAATAGCTCTTTTCAATATGGCATTTTAAAATGGATTTTGGGAAATATTACTCAAAACGCATGCGTATCAAGCTGTTATTACTGCTAGCTGCCCACAATTGGCCATAACCATCATCATATAACTGAGTTATTTGTGACCGATCTCCCATAGGTAGTTTTTGGTTATCATTAAAATACGTCCATGTTGCTTGACCATCAAAATGCAATAAGCCGTAAAGACTATTAATACCTAGCCAAATCCCACCCGCATTGTCTGATGCAATTGCCTCAACACCTTTAACTTCACCTACTTCAGTAGAATAACCATGGCTATTGAATTGATAACCTTTATCCTCTAAAATTGATTGGAGATTAAAGGTTTGCCAGTTTTGGCCGTCAAAACTGGTTAAGGTATGCCATGTACTCACCCATAATTTTTGACCATCATGAAATAAGTAATTGATGCTATCTCCTTTGGACCAACGCAAATGATCTAACGAATATTCTTGAACCGACTCATTAAAGTGAAAATAAGAGAGTTTTCTCCCCATTGCCATCCATAATCCACCTTGCTTATCATTGGTAAATTGAAGAACATAAGCAGATAAGTTATCAGGTGTTGGAATAACTTGCCAATGACCGTGTCCATCAATGTAAGTCATTTGCCCAGTTCTTACCCAAAAACCTCCACCATCATTAGCGGGTAAAAAATTTTCAACATTATTATAAGGAGTATTTTTATATAAAGAAGGTAACTCTTGCCAATCATCTCCTTTACCTGTTTGACGAATCAAAGCCGGATTATTTGAAATTGCCCAGAGCCTACCTGTACTGGGGTCAATTTCTAATTGGGATAAAATTGGGTGTACATTATGATGAACAACGCGTTGCCAAGCTTTTCCATCAAAGTAACTTAAATCATTGCTCCAGCTTTTTATCCAAAGTCTATCACCCAAACCTGCGATACTGCTGAATGAGCTGGGATATCGCCATTTATTTTCTAGTTCAAATATACGCCATTGGTTTTGTTGATCATAGCGAAGCATATTACGAACTTGAGAAGCTGATTGAGGATAGAGATGATGCCCAACACCAATCCATAAACCTTGTTGACTGTTTGCTAACGATTTTATAGTCAATCCTTGATTAACAGCTTGATCAATGAAAGGTATAGATGGCCCTTTTTCCCAGCGCTGGCCATCAAAATAAGTCAGTTGACTACCAATGGTAGTCCATAATTTCCCTTGCTCGTCAGTGATTAAAAATTTTGCATCTTTCGTTGTGTCTGTATGAGTTTCATTCAAAATATACCAATTACCTTGACCATCATAATGCAGAATTCCTCCTAATGAACAATATCTTGTGACACACATTACTCGCAGTCCAACCCAAACTCCGCCTTGCTGATCATTGGCTAAAGCCTTTAATTTATTAAAATAAAATTTGTCAAATTTGTCCAAGATAGTAGTGGGTATCACAACCGATTGCCATTGATTAAACCCATCAAAGTGCATCAAATAAGGAGAGATAATTAATCCTACCCATATTCCTCCTTTACCATCTGCTGCTACAGTATTTATATGTTTAGTGGATAAAGAACTATTATCCGATGTAAAATGGTTTAGTACAGCACCATCACGAAAGTTGATCAATCCCTGATCTGTTGCCAACCATAGACTATTGCTGGTTCCTGGTGCAATTGCATTAATTTGATTGGCAGGAAAACCACCACTGGTTCGGTGCCAACTGGCTAAAAGTTGCTTGGTGGGTTCCAATTGCCATTTTTCCAATCCGCCTGTTGTACCTAACCACAAAATGCCTGCGTCATCAATGTATGAAGCAGATATATCATGTGCTCTAAGTACTTCCCAACTGACATTCATTGCTGGTGTGATGGGTTTGGGTGGCTCAAAATAAAATTCACCTTCAAACCCAAGTTGCGGATCATCATAATTGGTGACACTGGGAGACCAGACCTTCCAGCGATATTTTCCAGCTTCAGAGACGCCTAAGTTATCTAATACACGTGGTGAAAACTGGTGTAAATACTCCGCGCAATGGTAAGGTTTAGCTACGGGTTGTCCGTCTTCAGCGTAAATATCAATGCAATATAACAAATCTTGATTACGGCAACCCCATTGCACCCAGTATTTATCAGAGCGATAAGGTAAACCACATTCTCCTGCGGTAAAGTCGCCTTCTAACCCAGGTTGCGCTTCATGATAATTAGCAACACTAGGAGACCACACTTTCCAATGATATTCACCTGGGGCTAAATTTAAGTTGCGAGGTGAAAATTGGTGTACCCCTTCACCACATGCCACCGCTTGGTGTAATAAACGCCAGTCTTTATCAAAAATATCCAAACAATAAAATTCATCGTCCCCTCGATAACTCCATTTTAATTCATGATAGGTTGAAATAGGTTGAGATACTGACTCGTACACTTCAAATTCCTTGGAAAACTCACCAATACCAAGTTAATAGACTTATTGCGAAATAAGGTATTGAAAAAATGGGGAGAAAAGTTAAACTAGTGGTTATAGGAACTAAACAAGTCCATAAGGAAACAATATGAATTACGAAAAACTGAAAGTTTTATCAAATGAAAGGTTTAAACGCTATTTAGGGGTAAATAAAGAATTATTTGAAGAGATGGTGAATATAATTAGACCTCGAACCAGACTGGGTAACACACCTAAGCTAAGTTATGAAGAACAACTATGTATGACACTCACGTATTTTAGAGAATACAGAAGTCAGTATCATTTGGGGATAGATTACGGCTTATCAGAATCCAATGTATGTAGGACAATCCAAAAGATAGAAAACAAGCTAATGAGAAGTGGTAAATTTAG
>JADGDF010000354.1 GCA_016745055.1 Thiotrichaceae bacterium
AATAGTTCTTTACTTACCCCTAAATAGCGTTTAAACCTTTCATTTGATAAAACTTTCAGTTTTTCGTAGTTCCTCTATTTCCTTAGAACCTGTTTAGTTCCTATAACCACTAGTTTAACTTTTCTCCCCATTTTTTCAATACCTTATTTCGCAATAAGTCTAATAGGAGAAATACTAACGGTTGCCCCTCCTGGAATTAACACAACATCACTTTCAGTGGGAACACCAGCAGGAATCCAACTATCTCCACTCCCCCATCTGATAATTTCTCCACCATTTCGTTTAGCCGTTTTAGTAGGATTAGTACAAGCATTATCAATCGGAACATCAGCCGCTTGAGATGTTGTAGGTAAAATACTACCTAATGAAAAAACGGCAAGTGTTATTGCTAACTGACCACCCAAAGCCATTTGACAACTAGAAAGTAAAGATTTTTTCTTTTGAAAGGTTCTACCACTCTCAAAAGCTTGTTGGAGTTGCGCCCATACGAACCGGCCATTCGCGGTGGTTCGCTTTTTACTGTAAAATAACATACTTATCTCCTTAATGGAGTTAGGTTGTTGTAAAAGGGCTTGGCTTAATTGTTTCCGGCAAGAATCTCAAAGCCAAGTCCGCCTGCTTACTACAAATATTTTAAAATTTGTAGCTTCATACATATAGAATTTACAAATGAAAAAAATGTTAGCTTTTTGTTAAAAAAATGCATTAAAAAATATAAATTTTAATATTGGTTTGATTATAAAACTAAAAAATGGGGACGAATAGAACTAGTATAATAAGGATGTGGATATAAATGATATTTAAAGAGGTAGGTTTGCAAGCTGCTCAGAACGCTTCAGACGGAGTTAAAAACCAGCTAGCTCAACAGATTTTAAAGCAAAAAATATACATTAGACCTCTTGCAAAATAAGTTGTTAAGAATTAAATAATTAATTTGTTGTATATAGCAGCAATAAGGTTAAACCGTAGAGCAAAATGCTTACGACGGTTTCGGTAACGAAAGGCAAGCATTTTGAAGATTTTAAGAGCTCGTATTACA
>JADGDF010000083.1 GCA_016745055.1 Thiotrichaceae bacterium
TAAACCTTTCATTTGATAAAACTTTCAGTTTTTCGTAATTCATATTGCTTTCTTATGGACTTGTTTAGTTCCTATAACCACTAGTTTAACTTTTCTCCCTATTTTTTCAATACCTTATCTCGCAATAAGTCTATTATAGGAATAAGAATGAAACAACTTCCATAAGTTTTCAATCAGACCTGGCAGGTTTTCAAAACCTGCCAGGTCTTGTTTTGGATTTTATTTAGTTCCCGTTCCTTATTGACTGGTCGCTTTTAAATCAGAGGTGATAACCTAATACAATTGCCCTAAGCCTATATTAAACAAGAGATGTTGAATTAAGCTGAACATGGTATGATAGATACCATTATACGTTTAGTCTTTCAGTGAAGGAATGGTTTATGTCTTTGGATAAAACAGAAGTTGAAAAAATCGCACATTTAGCGCGTATATCTTTAACTGAAGAAGATATTCCCCTCTACACAAAAAATTTATCAGATATTTTAAATCTTGTAGAACAAATGAATACCATTGATACTTCTGGGATAACACCCATGGCACATCCCTTAGATGCTGTGGCCAGAGTGCGTCCCGACGTGGTGAGCGAAACGGATCAGCGCGATCATTTTCAGAGCATCGCGACCCAAGTTGAAGCTGGGCTGTACCTAGTTCCTAAAGTCATCGAGTAATCATTAACTTTTTAAATACAAAAACTTATGCATACAAAAACACTTGCAGAACTTTCTAGTGCCTTACAAAAAAGAGAAATTTCCAGCGTTGAGCTGACTCAGTATTTTTTGGAACGTATTGAACGTTACGACAGTCAACTCAATGCGTTTGTTACCGTCACGTCCGAAACCGCATTGTCTCAAGCGCAATCCGCTGATGATCGTTTAAAAATGGGCGATCACAGTGCATTAACCGGTATTCCGTTGGCTCATAAAGATATTTTTTGCACCTCAGGCATCAAAACCACCTGTGGGTCTAAGATGTTAGACAATTTTATTGCGCCTTACAGTGCAACGATCGTTGAAAAATGTCAACAGGCAGGTATGGTCATGTTGGGTAAAACCAATATGGACGAATTTGCGATGGGATCGTCGAACGAAACGAGTTATTATGGCACCGTGAAAAATCCTTGGGATTTGCAGGCGGTTCCTGGTGGTTCCTCGGGTGGATCAGCCTCAGTCGTGGCTGCCCGTATTGCGCCTATTGCAACGGGTACAGATACTGGTGGTTCCATTCGTCAACCAGCCGCGTTATGCGGTTTAACCGGTTTAAAACCCACTTACGGATTGGTCTCACGTTACGGCATGATAGCTTTTGCTTCCAGTTTGGATCAAGGGGGAGTATTAGCCAACAATGCAGAGGATACCGCATTATTGCTTGGCGTGATGGCAGGGTTTGATGCCAAAGATTCTACGTCACTAGACAGTCCACCGAAAGATTATACTGCCCGTTTGAATGACTCCATCAAAGGGCTAAAAATTGGGTTGCCTAAAGAATATTTTGGAGAGGGTTTAGACCCTGAAGTTGCAAAAGTATTGGAAGCCTCAATTAAAACCTTAGAGCAACAAGGGGCTGTATGTCAGGAAATCAGTTTACCTAACATGCATTTGTCAGTGCCTGTTTACTATATTATTGCGCCTGCCGAATGTTCTTCTAATTTATCACGTTATGATGGCGTACGTTTTGGCTACCGTTGTGACAATCCACAAGATTTATTGGATATGTACAAACGCAGTCGTGGTGAAGGATTTGGGGCAGAAGTGAAACGACGGGTGATGATTGGTACGTATGCGTTATCTGCAGGTTATTATGATGCATATTATCTCAAAGCCCAGCAAATTCGCCGTTTAATTAGTGATGACTTTAAAAAAGCCTTTGAACAAGTCGATGTCATTGCCAGCCCAACCACACCCACTGCTGCATTTAACTTCGGTGAAAAAACCGATGATCCGGTGTCCATGTATTTGTCGGATATTTACACGATTGCGGTTAATTTAGCGGGTTTACCTGGTTTATCCATGTCTGCAGGGTTTGTCAATCAACGTCCAGTGGGTTTGCAGCTAATTGGTAATTATTTCAGCGAAGATCATTTGTTGAATATTGCTCATCAGTATCAGCAAGATACAGATTGGCATACGCAAATGCCTGCGCAGTTTAGCTAATAAGTTGAAAAATCCCAAACAAGAAGACCTGGCAGGTTTTCAAAACCTGCCAGGTCTATTTTTTTAGGGTTATTTCGGGAATGGAGCGAAGCGTATTTCCCGAAACCCAGATTGCGGCACATTCGTTTCAGGAAAATCCACTGCGTTTCATTCCCGAAACACCTAAGGTTCGTTTCTGCCAATGATTTTGCCAGGAAAAGTTTTAAATGAAGATGAATTTTCCTCCCCTTCACATTGCATCTCAAAATGTTCTAAAATCCCACGAATTTGTCCCGTTTCGGGAATACGCATCTTTTGTGCGGCTTGCAAGGCTTCACATAGCAGTTGATTGGCTTCGGGGCGGCGCGGTGGTTTAAATTGCATTAATGTGATGGCCATATTCGTTTGCGCAACTAAATATCCGCGCACATCGCCAAGGCGTTCATAGACGGGCAATTCTTCTTGTTGACGAATGCGCAAAGCCTCATCGAGTTCTCCACGCGCTTGTAAGATGTCGGCGATTGTACCCATGGTCACCGCTTTTGAGCGCACATCGCCAAGGCGTTCATAGACGGGCAATTGTTCTTGTTGACGAATGCGCAAAGCCTCATCGAGTTCTCCACGCGCTTGTAAGATGTCGGCGATTTGACCCATGGTCACCGCTTTTGAGCGCACATCGCCAAGGCGTTCATAGACGGGCAATTCTTCTTGTTGACGAATGCGCAAAGCCTCATCGAGTTCTCCACGCGCTTCTAAGATGTCGGCGATTCTGCCTTTAAAAACAGCTATATCAGCGATTGCACCTAATTTTTCAACTGCAGGTAAAGCTTCATCGTTCAAAAGCCTAAACGCTTCATCAAGTTCACCTTTTGCCTGTAAAATATCCGCAATCTTTCTAAGCGTCACCGCTTTTTCGCGCACATCGCCAAGGCGTTCATAGACGGGCAATTCTTCTTGTTGACGAATGCGCAAAGCCTCATCGAGTTCTCCACGCGCTTCTAAGATGTCGGCGATTCTGCCTTTAAAAACAGCTATATCAGCGATTGCACCTAATTTTTCAACTGCAGGTAAAGCTTCATCGTTCAAAAGCCTAAACGCTTCATCAAGTTCACCTTTTGCCTGTAAAATATCCGCAATCTTTCTAAGCGTCACCGCTTTTTCGCGCACATCGCCAAGGCGTTCATAGACGGGCAATTCTTCTTGTTGACGAATGCGCAAAGCCTCATCGAGTTCTCCACGCGCTTCTAAGATGTCGGCGATTCTTCCATAAGAGCCTGCAATATTGTTCTCATCTTCAAGCTCTTGATATAAATGCAATGCTTGCTTAAAACACGACATGGCCTCATCTAATTTGCCAATAGCGTTATGTAAATCTCCTTGCTCAATTAGCAGAGACGCTTTTAGGACATCTCGCACTTCATTGTTTTGTAAATAGTTTTTTAATGCTTCAATGCGTTGTTGACGGCGTAGTAATTCAGATTGTTCCATAAAGGCTGACTTTTCTGTAGTAAACGTGGCTAACGAGTCCACTTCAGCTTGAATGGTAAAATCAAATACACCTGATCGCCAAGACCAAAAATCGGGAGCTTGGACGGCAAATTGTTTTAATAAATCCGCTGTGAGCCAAAAAATTAAGACCACAGGGCAATCTTGAGCAAAACGTTCCCGTTGCTGATTTAAGGTACGCAACCAAGCTTGACGTTGTTCTACTTGCCAAACATTGAGTTCCATGACATGAATGATAGCATCGGGTGTGGCTAAGGTATGCAAATGCGTTCGTAGTTGGGAAATATCTACTATGTTTTCTCTTTCAACATAGACCCTGCGTGTATCGGTCTGAACAGTCGCTAAACGTTCAATGTATAAATCCCTATAATACTGTTGGTTAAATTGCGCAATGAAAAAACGAAATCCTTTGGTGGATTCCACTGCGCGTAGGAGGCTTTGAAACTCTGCCGTAAGATGTTCTGTGAGATGATCAGCTCTAACATCATACGGTGCAAGATTAAACGGCATTTTTTAACGCTTCTTGAAAAGCAGGCAACAAACGAATGGCCGGATGAGGTTCTCGCCAAAAGCTATTGTATTCCAACACAATCATGTTCAATAAAAAATATCGAATGCGTTTGGAATTTTGTTCGGCCTGATGCGGTTGGTCAAGTTCAGCTAATAGTGGATAATCCTCTGTTTCTAAAATACGTTTGTAATCAACCGCTAAACTATCTATGGCTTTGTTCACTGCATTTTCATCTAACTGCGCTTTATCCGTTTTCACATACGCATACTCCAACAAGCGCAACAATTCACGCGGACAACCACCAGAATATTTAACTAATTTATTCGCTAAACCGTCAGGGTCTGTGAAAAATTGGGCAGGAAAACGCTTAAACAACATTTCCCGCATGACTTGCTGATTATGCGGTAATGGACGCTTATCACGGTCGTGCAATTTAATCATGGGCAACACCACAACATTAAAACTGTGATGATGGCGAATGGTTTCATACGACAAGTGAATCGGCGAACAATAAATAAAATATCCATGAATTTGAGTGAGTTGATGTACATCTTTGATAAAAAAACGTTCACCATCTTCGCCACGCAAACGATCAGTGCCATCAACAATAAACAAAATCCGTTGCCATTTTCCGGCTTTTTGAATGGCTTCTTCTGCCGCTAACACACATTGATTAAACGCGTTGGCAAATTGACTAAAGCTATTCACCATTACATTGCGAATTTCTTGTTTGTAGGTACTGCTGCTTTGCATAAAACTCGTCATACTGGTAAATAAATAGGTCAAAAAAGGAATGCCAGCTCCTAATCGGCCTTCTGAACGAATTTCCGCTGCAAGCTCTTTAGTGTTTTCATGTGATTCAATACGTTCTTTAAACCAATTTTCTAAATTCGCTAATAAAAGAGGATCAATATGTATCTTTTCTCGCTCTAAGGCTTGAAATAATTGTTTTGCCAAAGCTAACAACACATCTGCATAGTTGAGATTATTAGGGTCTAATTCTTTTAATATATCCAGAAAGATTACATAAAATAAGTCTGGGTGATGTAACGTTTTCTCCGCATGACGCAATTCCGTACTTTTACCACAGCCAATGTGACCGCAAAACAAAATATAACTACTTGCAGGTAATCTTTTAGGTAATTTAAACGGTTTTGTACTGGTATTGACACGCAAATGACGATAAAGCTCGTGCACTTTAAAATCACCACGCGCATTTAACGTATCAACATAACGCGGGTCTTCATTGTCCAAGGCTTCATCAAATTGCAAATCCGCCGCTGCTTCATAAATATCTTCAGGGGGTTGATAAATTTTAGTTGACATTATTCTCTCCTTAGGAGGGATAATTTCTATCGATGTTATTTTAAGAATTAAAGACAAGCTCTTTTTACAGAACATTGGAGACGAGTCAACGTAATGACCAAAATTATAACACATGAGGAAGTGAATGCCCGTCAGTGCGTGATAATCTAACAATGTCATAGCTATTAATCTTGCCTCAGACGATAAAGCTGCGTAAACTTAATTTCCGAATGAAGAGGCTCAATAACCCACCATCATGTAAAAAGTGAGATCAATCATGATAACTAAATCTTCAGCAATCAATTTACTCCAAGGCAAGTATGCTTATTTTTCAAATAAATTTGGTGTCGAAAAGATAGGTATTTTTGGTTCTGTCGCAAAGTAAACAGAGACATTAATATAGTGGTTACATTCAAAAAAAACAATTGGTTTTGAATTTATGGAATTAGTTGAATATTTGGAACAATTTTTAGGTATAAAAGTAGACGTGTTAACTCAAGAAGGTATCAAACATAACGCTATTGATAAATATGTTTTAAGTCAATATAAAGTAAAAGCACAATTATATGTTGAGTTAGTGCAATTTGCACCAGCTTTAACTTAGTTGATGAAAATATCCAGTCAAGTAAGTCTGATTTCAATATATTGGTGGTCAACAAAAAATATTGCTTACCCAACTTGGCCGATGAAATTTAGGTAACGCGTAAGGCGGATAAGCATACGAAAAAAATAATAAAACTTATTTGTTAACCTATTCTCTCGTTCATACTTTGTAAAATGTTAGCCATCACTTTAAAGATAGATTAAAATTGAACTTTAAAGTTAGTAACCTAAATTAGTAAGTTATGATTCCATGAAACACTATAAAGGGAAAATTTAGTATGCATAGAACTTATATGCAATTTATCTTTGCTATTTGCTTAAGCTTTACCTTGGCTGTAAATACTTATGCGGCTGACTCAATCAGTGAATCTGATGCAAAAGACTTAATCACTTCATTTCATGCTACAGTAGAAAAACGTGATGCAGAGGCTGTAGGTGATTTTTTTGCCAAGAACGCAAAAATTGAAGTGATCATGCCCCCGTCTCTTGGCGGGAAAAAAGTGACCATGGATGTTTCACAGTTTTTAATGGTGCTAAAACAAGGTTGGCGAACAGCAGAAACTTACTCTTATGAGTTGGAAGATATTGAAATTACTGTCAATGCAGATGGAAAATCAGCTTCTATTACCGATACTATGACAGAAACAGGTAAATTTAAGGGTGGAATCACATTTACGACAAAAACGAGTGGAAAAACTACCATATCACTTGTGGATGGTAAACTGTTGATAACTAAAGTTGTTAGCACTGTTGAAAGCATGGAATAATCTTGAATTTCCAGTAACTTTCAGCATATAACAGGATTTTCTACTTCTAAGCGCTACTGCCATTAAGTTAATCTCCCTCAATAATCCCTGTTTAGCAAAAGCGGAACAATAGGGTTGGAGAAAATCCTTGATTTAATGGCAATAGTTTTACGCATTTTATCCCATCACACTTTTTTCACTTATAAAATTAAAGGCTCATGGAACGAACCACTCATGGAAAACTATTTGTTGTTGGCATCGGGCCAGGCGGCAAACTAGACCGAACTCTACGCGCAGAACAGGCAATTGCTTCAAGCCAAGTGATTGCGGGTTATAAACGTTATATTAAATCAGTTCAAGATTTAACTGAGAATAAAGAAATCATCGCAACGGGCATGACAAAAGAAATTGAACGTTGTCGATTAGCTATTGAAGCAGCATTAGAAGGAAAAACTGTCTCATTGATCTCTTCCGGCGATCCTGGTATCTACGCTATGGCTGGCTTGGCGTTGGAAATGATACATTCTCACCATTATCAGCTTGACGTTGAAATTATTCCTGGTGTGACTGCTGCCAGCGCCACAGCAGCTTTGCTAGGTGCGCCTCTTATGCTAGATTTTGCAGTTATCAGTTTAAGCGATTTATTGGTAGATTGGCCATTTATTTTACGTCGAGTAGAAGCGGTAGCCAGTGCAGATTTAGTGGTTGCTTTGTACAATCCTCGTAGTAAAAAGCGGATTAAACAATTAGAAGAAACCGTTGAAGTTCTACTAAAATATCGTCCACCAACCACTCCGGTTGGCATTGGTACTAGTGTTGGTTATGATGAAGAACAAATTATGATTACCAGCTTGGGCGAGTTATTAAGTCACGAAATTGGCATGAGTAGCTTAGTGATTGTTGGCAATACAGAAACGCAATTAATGGATAAATGGCTAGTTAATCCAAGAGGCTATAAAATTTGATTTTGCTGCTAGGTGGCACCAGTGATTCTGCACCGATTGCAGAAACCATTGCCCAACAAGGTTATAAGGTACTGGTCTCAACGGCCACCGACACACCTTTAAGCGTGGGCCAACATTCTAATATCCAACATCGTTGGGGTATGTTAGATCAAATTCAAATGGGTGAATTAATTACACAATTAAATATTCAAGCACTTGTTGATGCGACCCACCCTTATGCAGCCCAAGTGCGTGCAACGGCTTACGAGGTAGCCCAGCAGTTAAATTTACCCTACTTTAGTTTTGTACGTCCGCCAAGCATTCAAGATCAAACTCAAGATTTACATTTTACTGCCAATCATGAACAAGCAGCACATTTGGCAATAACCTTCCACCGTCCAATTTTATTAACTATCGGCGTAAGAAACCTAGCGCCTTATGTTGCCGCTGTTGAAAATACCGAAATACCATTAATTGCGCGAGTTTTACCAACAGAATCATCTCATCAAGCTTGTTTAGCACTTGATATACCGGAGAAATATATCATTTTAGCGCGTGGCCCATTTTCTGTGGAAGATAATGGCTCGTTAATTCAAAAATTTAAGATTGGTGTATTAGTGACTAAAGATGGAGGAAGTGCGGGGGGTGTACCCGAAAAGTTGACTGCTGCAAAAGCTGAAAATTGTGAAGTCATCGTGGTTCAACGTCCTTTATTACCTCAACAAGCTGTTTTTTCAGAAGTAGGAGAGTTGGTTACTCACCTCATTGCCGCGCTTAGAATTTAACGCTTGTAGCTTACTTACACAAAAAAATTTGTGTTAACTTACTGATAAATAAGATATATTTTGAGAAGTTTAGTTTTTGGGTGGTGGTATATTTGTCCAAAACCTTGTACAAGCTCTTATCTAATTTCAAGATTTCCGAAAACTAAACTGCATGAGGTATTATTCATAATCCGATGATGAATTTTCCACTAATATTTTTTCTTCCTGTTCATCAGGTGCAGGCCGCACCAAATCTCCTCTCTGTCCACAACTTGCTAGCATAATGATGATAAAAATTATGCTAAATACAAAACGGAATATTTTCATTTAACTTTCCTATCAATAATCAAAGCTTTTGATTGACTCATGTTAATTTAAATGTACGAATGGCTTGCCGAAGTGCAGGTAACTTATCTGCTCTACTACGATAACGAATTTGCAAATAGAGATAAGTAATCTGTTGAACGGTATGTGCAAGTTCAGGATGATGGGATTTAATCCGTTTTGCATAATCAAGTGGCCCTTCTGCAGGATAGCGTGGTAATCCTTTTTGAGCTAATTTTTTACAAAATTGCGTGTATAAACGCAGCACTACCTCTTGCTGACGTGGGCGAAAAAACATCCAAATAGCAATTGTTAAAACAATGAAGCTAATAAATCCTGTTAATATAAGGATCATGCCTGGCCAACGAATATTTAGACCAAATAGTTTCATTAATTCCATTTGTTTTTCAGGCCCATAACCCAGTACCCATTGATTCCAACTATTATTCAGAGCATCCCATCCATAATTTAATTGTTGCAAAATTTTAGCAGGTAAACTATTTTGTCCCCAGTTAAAATCAATACCCAGTGGATTAAAAGTGGGCGGCAAGGCAATATCAATACCTTCTTCTATTCGTTCTGGTGACACCGCACTGGTTGGATCGACTCTGATCCAGCCTTTTTCTTCTATCCATACTTCTGTCCAAGCATGTGCATCTCGTTGACGCACAACCAGATAGTCATCTAATGGATTTTGTTCGCCTCCTTGATACCCAGTAACTATGCGCGTAGGTACACCGACTGCTCGCATTAATACGGTAAAAGCGGCTGCATAATATTCACAAAAACCACGCTGGGATTTAAATAAAAATTCATCAATGGGATGATCAGAGGTTAATAAAGGTGGCTGCAATGTATAGTAGAAATTTTGTTGATTAAAGTAGCGTAAAGCTTGATTTATAATAGCTTCTGGCGTTTTAAATGTTTGTTGCCATTGTTTTGCCAATGTATGAGTTTGTGGATTTTGCTGTTTGGGTAAATTTAATGACAACCTTTTTTGATAGTCAGACAATATAAATCCATCCGCATTATAGTCAATGTAAGAACGCAAGTTGTAACGAATACGTTCTCTAACCATTTTTTTAGCCAATACTTGATAATCTCCATTAAGACGTCCTATTGCTGGTGCTTTTTCTGGTAAATCTAAGGCAAATAACCACCTTTGGTTATGCGGTTCTAAAGTTATTGTATATTCGTAGGCTTGGCCCAAAGGCTCAAAATCATCAGGCTGACTTAATAAATCCTGCCGATGTGTGGGTTTCCAGTCCCGACCATTTGTCCACCATAACACAGGGCCTCGCCAATAACGTTGGGCTATGGGCGGTATTTCGCCATCAAATTTCACTCGAAAGGCAATTTCATCTGATTGAGTTAATTGATTAATATTACCCAAACTCATAGTTTCGCTTAATCCAGTGATACCGCTATGAGCATCTCTGGGTAAACTCCAAAAAGGTCCTGCAACTCGAGGAAAAAAAATAAACAATACAAACATGACTGGCAGTGCTTGTAAGATAAGCGTTGTGGACAAGCGTAATTTTTTTTGAATCAGTAGTTGATTATTTGTATCAGACAAGCTAATTAAAGTAGCTGTGGTGATAATCATCACAACGATCATGTAAAGCGCAGTCGGAATAGATTGGGAATATAAAAAATTGGTAATAATTAAAAAATATCCCAAAAAACACACTACCGTCGCATCACGTAAATTATCAGTTTCTAATAGTTTTAAACCAGATAATAGAACTAAAAATGCAATGCCTGCATCGCGGCCAAAAATGGTACCATAGCTAGCAATAATACCAAGTAACATGCCAACGACAAGGACTATTTTAGTTGATGTTTTAACTTGTGGACGTTGTCGGTAGGTATTAATAAAACGCCAAGCAAGTAATCCTCCCAATGTAGGTAATACCCAAAAAAACAGGTAAAACAGGTGAGGAAGTGATACCAAACTTAAAGATACAATAAGCCATTTTAAGGTTGATAAATTAGGAAATGTTGCAGTGGCCATAATCTTAAACCTAGCTGAATAAAGGGAATGCCAATGCTTATTTTACAAGCTATCGAGAAGAAGTTCGGGCAATTTTTAGCAGCGTAGCGCTGACGTGCAAATCTACTTTCTTTACCCTCTCAGCATCAATGGCAAGGCGAATTTTTTTACGACGAGAAAAAAATTCAACCATGCCACCCTTTTCAATGAATTGTTCAATGTCGCTGACAGTTAAAATTGCCCTGTCTTCAATCCATTGGAAAATATCAGATAAGCGATCTTCTTCTGAAGCACTAATAAATAAAATATGACATTGGCCTACCTGATAAATATAATTAAAATAATATATTTCAATTCGACTCCCTTGGACCTTTTCATTTTTGGTAACAAATTCAAGGTGCGTTTTAAAATAATTTCTTCCTAAAATACATATATTAAAGTTTTTTTGCGGATCGAATACCTCACTGGGCCAAGTGATAAATTTAGTTAAATTAAGTAAAAAGACCCCTTTAATTTTATATTCAGATGCTGTTACTTTTACTGCAAAGACATTAGTGGTCAATAAGCAAATAGTTAAAAAACTAATACGTAATAGTAGAGAAAATTGCCATTTTTTGTGAATATGTAAACACATAGGTTAGTCCTCCTCGTTTTTGTTATGCATCACCCGTTTAACTCGTTGGCTAATGCCACAAAGCAATTCATAAGCAATTGTTTGTGCATGATTTGCAATCTTTTCAATGGGTAGATCTTTGCCCCATAAAATGACTGGATCACCGCATCTTGCATAAGGCTGGTTACGTAAATCAACAGTCACCATATCCATAGAAACTCGTCCGATTAAAGGTACAATGTGGTCGTTGACTAAAATAGGGGTGCCAGAAGGAGCATGGCGTGGATAGCCATCCCCATAACCAACTGCGATGACACCAACAGGCATATCCTCTGGACATTGCCAACTTGAGCTATAGCCAATATTATCACCTTTACGGTAATGTTTAATACTAATTAATTGCGATTGGAGCTGCATGACAGGCCGCAAATTCTCTTGCTTGGCCGTAGAATTGATAAAAGGGGATATGCCATAGAGCATAATACCTGGCCTGACCCAATTAAAATGGGTTTGTGTCCAACCTAAAATACCTGCGGAATTGGCTAAAGATTTATCAACATCAAAGCAATGCGTACAGCGCAAAAATTGCTGATATTGAGTTTGAGTATAAACACTTTGTCTATCATCTGCACAAGCTAAATGGCTCATTAAACGAATAGAATTTGATAAATGAGGTAAATTTTGCAATTTTTCCCAAATAGCCGGTATTTGATCAGGCAAAAAGCCTAACCGATGCATACCTGTATCCACTTTTAACCACATATTTATTGGTTTAGCTAATTGATTTTCTTCAAGGAATGCAACTTGATAATCGGCATGAATTACAGGGTGGAAATTATAGTGAACAATAGGCTTTAGTTCAGCTTTGGTAAAAAAACCTTCCAGCAAAATAATCGGCAATTGAATACCAGCTTGGCGCAAAACAAGAGCTTCTTCAACACTGCACACGGCAAACGCCTCAACAAATGGTTGAAGTGTTTGAGCCATAATGACTGAACCATGTCCATAGGCATCTGCTTTTATCACAGCCATAATTTTTTGCAAGGGCGCACATGCTTTTACACGTTGTACATTATGACGCAAAGCAGATAAATCAATGATAGCTTGTACAGGACGACTCATTTCATTAAATCCTTTCTAAATATTCTGAAAAAGTATCTATTGCTTTTAATTTACAAATATTTTTGGATTAAATAAAGTGAGTTTTGCAAAAAATATGTTTATTTATATAGATATATTATTTTATAGAATGCAACATTCTGAATCACTGCCATTTATGTTAAATCCTAGAATCGAAATACTTTAGATGCTTAATTCACAATAAGATAATTCAAGATTAATGCTTTGAACTCCAATAGGTTATCTTTTAGTATTAATTAAGCTATAAAATTTATGATTAAAATCTACTTTTCTACTTTATTTTCAGTCAAAAAACTTCCACAGAACTGATCTGTTGGATACTTTTGCGATTGTAATAAGTAGGCCAAGAAAGTAAAGACAAAAATTTAAGTTTATGATATATTTGAGCTAGTTACTACGTTCGACACGAAATGGAAGATATTGAATAATGCCCTACATAAGACTACTGGCAGGTTTATTACTTAGCCTGCTCAGCATGGCCAGTTTAGCTTTTGAGCCATTTAATATAGAGGATATTCGTTTAGAAGGTTTAAGACGTATTTCAACAGGCACTGTTTTTAATTATTTTCCATTGAAAGTTAATGAAAATATCACTCAAGAGAAGGCTAGTCAGGCCATTAGTGCACTTTTTAAAACAGGTTTATTTAAGGATGTGCGTTTAGCGCGTGAAGGCAATGTACTTGTCGCTAAATTAGAAGAACGTCCTGCCATTTTCCGCATTACATTTTCAGGTAATGAAGAACTAGAAGAAGAACAATTACTTGAAGCATTAAAAGGAGTTGAATTTGCCCAAGGTCGTGTATTTAACCCCGCTTTACTTGATCAGGTTGAACTCCAAATTAAACGACAATATTTTAATCTTGGCAAGTACGCCGTTAATATTGAATCAACGATAACTCCCTTAAGTCGTAATCGTGTTGGTATTCATTTCAGCGTCACTGAAGGAGAAGATACTGAAATTAGCCGCATCACTTTCGTTGGCAATCAAGCATTCAGTGATGACGATCTTTTAGATGAAATGGAGTTGAGTACAGGAGGAGGATGGTTTTCGTGGGTTCCTTTTCTGAGCGATAATAAATATTCTAAACAACAACTTGCAGCGGATTTGGAAAATATTCGTTCTTTCTATTTAGATCAAGGCTACGTCAACTTTTCAGTTGATTCGACTCAGGTTTCTATTACACCAGATAAAAAACGAGTCTATATTACCATCAATATTAATGAAGGTGATAAATATACCATTTCTGATATTAAACTCACGGGTAACTTAATTGTTGAAGAACAAGCGCTGCGAAAGGAAATACTCATTAAATTAGGGGATACTTTTTCTCGCAAAAAAATTACTAAAAGTATTGATGGGTTAACACAGGCTATTGGTAATGAAGGCTATTTTAGACCGAATATTAATCCATTACATGAGTTTGACGAAGCTAAAAAAACAGTTACACTTAATTTTGCTATTGATCCTGGTAAACGTGTCTATGTCAGAAGAATTAACTTTCTTGGCAATACAAAAACGCGAGATGAAGTTCTTCGGCGTGAAATGCGACAAATGGAAGGCGGCTGGATTTCTACTGGCGCCATTGAACGTTCCAAAGTACGGTTAGAACGACTTAGCTATTTTGATAGTATTGATATTGAAACCAAGCCTATTGCGGGTACCCAAGATTTGGTAGATATTAACTATACTGTGGAAGAAAGAGCCTTAGGCAGTGTTATGGCTGGATTTGGTTACTCACAAACTTATGGGTTCGCTTTTAACGCAAGCATTGTGCAAGACAACTTTTTAGGGACGGGTAAACGCATTGGATTTGCGTTTAATAATAGTAAAGTTAACCGTATTTATAAAATTTCCTACCTCAACCCTTATACCAATGTTGATGGGGTAAGTCGTGGTTTTGATTTATTTTATCGTACAACGGATGCTCAAGAGGCAAATTTAAGTCGTTATGTTACTGATTCATTTGGTGGTGTATTAAATTATGGCATTCCTATCAGCGAATTTAATAGCATTAAATTAGGAATGGAAGTAGATCATACCAAATTAAAAACCACTGATTACACAGCAGAACAAGTTTTTAACTTTATGGACAAATATGGAGATGACTACAATTCTTTCCGTTTAACCGCAGGTTGGGCAAGTGATACGCGTAATAGTATTTTCTTTCCAAATTCAGGTATGTTAAATTATATGAGAGCTGAGGTTGCTTTACCTTTTAGTGATTTAGATTACTATAAAGTGAGTTACATACATCAATCTCTTTATCCAATTGTTAGCAACTATGTATTTTCTTTACGTGGGGAAGTCGGCTATGGCGAAGGCTATGGTGATACAGATTCATTACCATTTTTCGAAAACTATACGGCAGGTGGTCCACGTTCAGTACGTGGTTTTAGAGAAAATACCTTAGGTCCACTTGATTCTTATAGAAGACCCTTTGGAGGCAACCTAAAAGTGGTTGGTAATGCAGAAGTTATCTTACCTTTACCCTTTACAAAAGATATTAAATCTTTTCGTTTATCTGCTTTCGTAGATGGTGGTAACGTTTACGGTGAAGATGAAGATTTCGATACCTCATTATTCCGTTATTCCACGGGGTTAGCAGCAATTTGGATATCACCAATTGGTCCAATGACTTTTAGTATCGCAAAACCTTTAAATGAAAAAGATGATGATGAAACGCAAGTGTTTCAATTTACCATTGGTACTATTTTTTACTAAATCAATGGTAATGATTTGAAGAGTGGTTTTCACTCATTTAATAGCATGTTATGATTGACTTTTGTTAACATAAGTTGATGGAGTATCCCTTGAAAAAAATAAGTATGGTGGTTGGCTTATTATTTATTGTGCTGACATTCCCTGTGTCTGCCGAACTAAAGGTTGGCTTTGTGAATGTCGTTCGCCTGATGGAAGAGTCTCCACAGGTGAAGAATGCAAACAGTCGTTTAGAAAGAGAATTTGCGCCAAAACAAAGACGCTTACAAACTAGGGCAGATGAAATTCGTCGGCTTGAAGAAAGGGTTCAAAAAGATGCTGCCATTATGAGTGAATCTGAAAGTGCTCGTCGTGCTAGAGAGATTCGCGATAAAGTACGTGACTTGAGAAAAGAGCAGGAAGAATTTCGTGACGACTATAATTTTCGTCGTAACAAAGAATTGAATGCCTTGCAAAAGGAACTTATCTCTGCGATTAAAAAACTTGCAGAAAGAGAAAAGTACGATATCATTTTGAGTGATGGTGTTGTATGGGCAAGTAAGCGCATTGATATTACAGAAAAAATTTTAAGGCAGCTAAAAGGTAGGTACTAGTTGCAATTATAGCCACACATTTTTCGTCTTAAGACTCTGTGTTAATGTTCTGAGATATTAAGAATCTTGTTCAAAAATTTGGAACTTTTACCCTCAAAGTTACATATTGTTCCAGCTCAATGAGAATGAAAAGGTGTGCGTTGATTACAAACCAAGCGTAGGTGAAATTTTGTTCCCTACGCTCTATTTTTTTTGGCAATACTGGGTGGTACACACTAGTCAGTTATGAAGGATACAACTACGCTGGGCGAGTTGGCAGATCATATTGGTGCTCATCTTGAAGGTGTGGCTTCTCGTTTGCCAGTAATAGGTATTGCCACCTTGGCAGGTGCAACTCATCAACAGGTGAGTTTTTTTTCTAGTCGCCAATACCGTCAACAGTTATCTCATACTCAAGCCGCCGCAGTGATTATTTCCCCTAGTGATCGTAGCTTATGTCCTGTGCCAGTTTTAATGATGGAAAATCCTTATTTAGGATACGCAAAAGCGGCCCAATTTTTTAATCTTCCTCCTAAGTTTAATGCCCATATTCATTCTTCATCAGTCATTAGTCCCCATGCAACAATTGGCCAGCACGTTTTTGTTGATGCCCATGTCGTCATTAAAGAAAATGTGATGATTGGCGATAACGTTATTATTGAATCAGGTTGCACCATACAAAAAAATGTCACCATTAGTTCGCAAGCACATTTAAGACCTCATGTGACGATTTATCCTAATACTAAAATAGGAGAGCGAGTGATTATACACTCTGGTACAGTGGTCGGCTCTGATGGATTTGGTTTAGCCAATGACCAAGGCACTTGGGTAAAAATTCCACAGCTAGGTGGGGTAATTATTGGTGATGATGTTGAAATTGGCGCCAATACAACAATCGACAAAGGCGCCCTTGAAGACACTATTATTGGTTCAGGGGTAAAACTTGATAATCAAATACAAATTGGTCACAATGTCACCATTGGTGAACATACAGCGATTGCAGGCTGTGTTGGTATAGCAGGCAGTACTCGTATTGGAAAGCATTGCATGATTGCAGGCGGCGTGGGTATTGTCGGCCATATAGAAATTACTGATCATGTATATATTACAGGCGGATCTATTGTGTTACAGTCTATTTTATCGCCCGGCACCTATTCTTCAGGTGTACCATTACAAACCAATTCGCAATGGCATCGTAATTACCATCGTTTTAAACAACTAGACACCCTATTAAAACGTTTACAACAGCTAGAAGACAAGATAAAGTAAAATATGTTGGGTTATATCTCCAGATTTAATTGCCCTATGAAAATGACTTCATTAATTCAGTGAATAACTTATGAATAGCATGGAAATTCATCAAATTTTTAAACATTTACCCCACCGTTATCCTTTTTTACTGATTGATAGAGTAATAGAATACACTGTTGGAGAATCGTTGACTGCAATAAAAAATGTCAGCATTAATGAACCTTTTTTCCAAGGCCATTTTCCACATCGTCCAGTGATGCCAGGGGTATTAATTATTGAAGCGATGGCACAAGCAACGGGAGTGTTAGCTTTCAAGACTTCAGAAGCGCAACCTGATGAAAATTCTCTATATTACTTAGTGGGGATCGACAAGGCCCGTTTTAAACATCCAGTAGAACCTGGTGATCAACTACTCATTAACGTTAACATTACCCGTATTATTCGCGGTGTTTGGAAATATGCAGCTACCTCTAAAGTCGACAATAAAATTGTTGCCACAGCTGATTTAATGTGTATGAAAAGAGATATTTCAACTTGATTGATACACATGCAATTATTGATCCTCAAGCTGAGGTAGATAGCAATGTGACCATTGGTCCTTACTCAATTATTGGGCCTCACGTCAAAATTGCTGCTGGTACCTGGATAGGTCCTCACGTTGTGATTAAAGGACCTACAGAAATTGGGCAGGACAACAAAATTTATCAATTTGTTTCCTTGGGAGAAGATCCGCAAGATAAAAAATATGTGGGAGAGCCAACTCGTTTGCTGATTGGTGATCGCAATGAAATTCGCGAATACTGTACTATCAACCGTGGAACAGTACAAGGCGGAGGTGTTACTCGCATTGAAAATGACAATTGGATTATGGCTTATACTCATATTGCTCATGATTGTCATGTCGCTAATCACACTGTTTTTGCTAATGGTGCCTCTTTAGCTGGTCATGCTCATATTAACGATTATGTTATTTTAGGTGGATTTACGGGTGTTCATCAATTTTGCTCAATGGGTAAACACAGTTTTGCAGGGGCGGGGTCTATTATTTTTAAAGATGTGCCTCCTTTTGTCACTGTTTGGGGAAATCGAGCAACTGCTTATGGCATTAATAAGGAAGGCTTAAAACGTCATGGATTTACTCACGAAGATATTCGAGCTTTGCACGATGCATATAAAGTAATTTATAAACAAAATTTAACCACTGAACAAGCAATTGAAGTACTCAAAAAATCAACCTGCTCAGAAGTAACACATTTAATCGCTTTCTTACAACAGTCCAAGCGTGGTATTGTGCGTTGATATTTTCCTTTTTAACAGCTTATATTGCTAGTCAGCATTGTTTGTCCGTTGTTATTATTAGAAAAATTAAACAAACTTTATTAAATATATATCTAAAATAGAGTTGTATCACGGAATTTAAGATGGTATTTTGCGAAAAGGAGGATATAAGAAAGAACAAGTTTTGTAAACTTAGGAGAACGAGTATGAAAA
>JADGDF010000084.1 GCA_016745055.1 Thiotrichaceae bacterium
TGGATATACCGAAGCCCCTTTTGCCAAAGAAGTAAAACATAAACTCCAAGCAACAGTGGAAGTCGTCAAACGTAGTGAACTACACACCTTTAAAGTCTTACCCAAGCGATGGATTGTTGAAAGGTCTTTTGCTTGGTTAGATAAGTGTCGAAGACTTTGGAAAAACTGCGAAAGAAACCTCAATTGTAGTCTACAGTTCGTTATGCTAGCTTTTTTGGCTATCATTCTAAAAAAACTTTAAACAGGTTCTTAGGAAAACCTTCTGGTAGCATTCTCCACTGACAACCACTTTTGAGTACGTACAATAACGCACAAAAGATTTCATAAAGTTCTACCTTCCTTGGACTTGTACGTTTGCGAGCTCTTTCTAGAAAAGGTTGGATTTGTTCAAATTGTTTGTGACTTAGGTCGCTTGGGTATGTTTTTCTCATTATCCCATTATCTGACAGACTTTTTCAAAGACTTTAAACAGGCTCTTAGTAAAAAGTCTATCTGATATTTTCTGGTTACGGCTTGCTTAATTTCAGCTTCGTCTTTCCATAGCAATTAGCTGTTGGTTACACCTGTGCCGAAATTTCCCGAGCTGCGGCAAGTGAAGCTAACCTGGCAATAACGCCATAGGCATAAAAACGGTTGGGAAGCGCATCGGGTGCCATTGTACAGTTGGGGGCCATACAAGAATTTTCAAAGGCTAATGGTTCAAAATGCATTCCTGGCGCATTTAAATTTTCATTGACCCCTTTTTCCGTATGCACACGGTAAAATCCACCCACAACAAAATGATCTATCATATATACCACGGGTTCTGCCACAGATTCATTTTCCCAGGTTTCAAAAGTATATACACCTTCTTGTAAGATAACTTTTTGGATAGTTTGACCTTCTTTGCTGGTTGACATGCGTGTGCGTTGTTTGCGATTAAGTGCTAAAATCTCTTCAGGATCATGAATAGTCATCACGCCCATACCATAAGTACCTTGGTCCGCTTTAACAATCACAAAAGGTTTATGTGGTACGTTATATTCGGTATACTTATGCTGGATTGCTTGCAATAGTGCATCAACATTATCAGCTAGACATTCGTAACCCGTTTTTTTCATAAAATCAAGTTTACCGCAGTTTCTAAACAGAGGTTCAATTAACCAAGGATCTATCTCTATTTGTGCTGAAAATTCTTTAGCGACTTGGCGATAATAAGTAAAATGCTCAGATTTTAAACGAGCATACCAACCTGAATGTAAAGGTGGGACGATATCTTGGTGCAGATTATCTAAAAGAGTAGGATGCCCAGAAGATAAATCATTGTTTAATAGCACTAAACAAGGGGTAAAATCTTGTAGACCAATACAATGTTGGTGACGAATAATAGGTTCAAGCAGTACCTGCTGACCTGAAGGCAAGACAATTTCCTGTGGCGTATCTAAGTCAGCTAACATTGAACCAATACGGACTTCTAACCCTGTTTTTTGTAAAATAGTTTGCAACGTGGCAACACTTTCCCAATAAGAGAGGTTGCGGGTGTGATTTTCAGGGATAATTAATAAGCGGGCAGCTGTAATTTTTGTACGCTCAACTGCCGCATGAGCCGCTTGAACACATAAAGGAAAAAAGGCTGAATTTAAATTATTAAAGCCTGCAGGGAAAAGATTTGTATCTACAGGGGCTAACTTAAAGCCAGCATTGCGTAAGTCAACAGAACTATAAAATGGCGCAGGGGTTTGTTGCCATTGTTGACGAAACCACCATTCAATATCCGTTTGCTTTGCCAAAAGATGATTTTCAAGATGTTGCAAAGGACCTTTTAAGGCTGTTTTCAAATGGGGGACAACCTGCAATTCAGATAATGGCATACGATTAAAATCTTCTGTTGTAAAAAATGAAACGAACGTGTAAAGTGTCTAGTTTTGAAGTAAAAAGTTATCTTAGTCGTTTAATCAGTTGTTTTAAGAGCATAATTTAAAACTCAAAGGGTTCAACCTTTTTGAAAAATTTCATGCTAATGAGAAGCTATGTTATTATTGGAAGGTATTAGAATGGTTTTTAATAAAAAATTGTCAATAAAATTATAAAACAACATAAGTTAAACATGGGGAAGCTAAACGTAAAGAAGCATATACTACAATCCCAAAGGATACAAGGTTTATGAGTGATACTAGTTTTGAAGGCATAAAGGTGGTTGTTATTGATGATAGTAAAACAATTCGTCGCACGGCTGAAACTTTACTTAAAAAAGCAGGTTGTGAGGTCATTACTGCAACTGATGGGTTTGAATCTCTTTCTAAAGTCATGGAGTATCAACCCAATATTATTTTTGTAGATATTATGATGCCAAGACTAGATGGTTACCAAACATGTGCACTTATAAAAAATAATCAGGCATTTAAAAAAACGCCAATAGTAATGTTATCCAGTAAAGATGGACTATTTGAAAGAGCGCGTGGCAGAATTGTTGGAGCTGAACACTATATGACCAAGCCTTTTACACGCGAAGAACTATTGAATACAATTAAAGCCTATGTGGTAGATGCAAATAACTAAAATAACCAACCGTAGAGATTTTTTAAGATGGCACATATTCTGATTGTTGATGATTCACCGACCGACGCCTATCTTGTCAAGAATATCTTAGAAGGGGAAGGTTACCAGACCACAGAAGCTTCTAATGGAGAAGAAGGTATTCAAAAAGCAAAAGAAATTAAGCCCAGCTTAATTATCATGGATGTGGTGATGCCTGGATTGAATGGCTTTCAAGCAACCCGTAAAATCACTAAAGCGCCAGATACCAGTACGATTCCTGTTATAATTGTTTCTTCCAAAAATATGGAAAGCGACAGAGCTTGGGGTTTGATGCAAGGAGCTAAAGAGT
This sequence comes from Thiotrichaceae bacterium, assembly GCA_016745055.1. GTDB lineage: Bacteria > Pseudomonadota > Gammaproteobacteria > Beggiatoales > Beggiatoaceae > JADGDF01. The sequence goes on from JADGDF010000084.1 coordinate 2,867, forward strand.
TTTTAGTCAAACCTGTCAAACAAGAAGAATTATTAGATACTGTAAAAAAGCTGATTGGCTAAATTTTGTTAAAATGATCAATCACTAAATGGTAGAATAGGACATAGGACTTTCCTCAAAGAACATCATGATGGTGAATACAGGAGTACAGCCCGCTTTTCAGTGGCTAGTTGATATTGAACGGCGAGCAAAACAAAGGGCAAAAGGGTTACCACGCCAAGAGCAAGTGCAGGAAATATGGCGCGGGATTAGTTTCCGAGTGGGTGAAGTAGCTTTGATCGCTTCGATTGATGAGGTCAGGGAAATCTTACCTCTGCCATCATCCTTAGCGAAGGTGCCAGGTTCAAAGCCATGGGTGAGAGGTTTAGCTAATATTCGCGGTGCGTTGCTTCCTGTTGTTGATTTACAAGCTTGTTTGGAAGGAAAACCTATCAATGTCAGTAGTCGGGCACGTATGTTAGTGATTAACCAAAATGGTATGACCGCAGGCTTACTGGTAGATGAGGTACTTGGTATCAAACATTTTCCAGAACAACTACGAGATAATGACACACCTTGTAAAGAATCGTGGTTGGCTCCCTTTGCAAAAGGATTGTTTCCCTATGAAGAATCAGTATGGACCGTTTTTAATATGGTTGCATTATCCGAAAGTGAATTATTTTTAAACGCAGCTCTTTAGAGACTACATCGTTATTTTTTAAGAACTTATGCTAACTAAATTGATAATTGGAGGTTAAAATTTAGCCATGAAAGCCTCATTTAAAAAACTGGGTTCCACCAATACGTGGCTATTTGTTTTCATTGGTTTTTTGTTGGTATCCTTTGTCTTGATGATTGCAACCTTTATGTTAGTTGCAATTGACACTGAGTATGATGAAGAATACTTAAGAAACGTAACTCAATTGCGGCTACTTTCTCAACAAATTACCCAACATGCTTCAGCAGCCTCACGAGGGGATGAAGAAGCATTTATTAAACTACGTAAAACACGTACAGAGTATCAAATCACAAAAAATGTATTAATTGAAGGCAATCCTGAAACGGGTATGCCAGGCACACCTGAAGAGCAGTTCTCTCCTATGAAAGAATTATCTGATGCCTGGAAAGAAACGGATATTGGCATCAACCAAATGCTCAGTACACAAGACCCTGTGATTAAACTTTATGGTGATTTTAATCAACTAAGCCAATTAACAGTTGATATTGTCGCAAAAACTGAAGAAATGATTAAAACCATGGTGGCTACAGGTGAAATAAACCAAATTCAAATGTATTTGGCCACCAAACAATTAATGTTACTGGAACGAATTTCTAACAGTATTCGTTTATCGTTTAGAGGTGACTCCGATGCGATTAGTGCTGAAATGCAATTGACGGATGACATTAATGAGTTTGCTGAAAATTTAGGTAATTTATTAGATGGTAATGAAGAATTGCCAATGGAAGCTGTCAGTGATCCCATCGCACAAGAAGTCATTCAAAATTTATCGACTTTATTTGATGAAAAAATTGAACAAATTGATTATTTCTTAGACAAATCAGAGCAATTGTTCCAAGCGAAGGATGCATTACAACTCGTTATGGATGCTAACCCTAAGCTACTGAACAGCGTTGAAAAATTACTAGAAGCTTTTCTAAAATTAACAGAAGAACGTTTTATTTCCCCCATGCTCAGTAATATGTTGGCAGGCGTTGTGTTGATTTTATTAGTATTACTCAGTATTGTTATTACTCGCACAAACCAGGCTAGAACCCAAGAAACCAAGCAGCGTTTGGATGAAAGTCATAGAACCAACCAACGTAATCAGGAAGCCATTTTAAGATTACTCAGTGAAATTGCAGATGTCGCAGATGGTGATTTGACAATAAACGCGACTGTGACAGAAGATTTTACGGGTGCCATTGCTGATGCAATTAATTACTCAATTGAAGCTTTGCGGGATTTAGTTATCAGTATTAATAAAACAGCGATGCAAGTCACAGGTGCTGCGCAAAGCACCCGCCAAACAGCCTCTCAGTTAACTCACGCTAGTGAACGTCAAGCACAGCAAATCGCTAAAGCAGGACAAGCTATTATTGGTATGGCTAACTCAGTGAAAAAAGTCTCTGCCAATGCAGTAGAGTCAGCTGAAGTAGCTAAAAAATCAGTAACGATTGCCAGTAAAGGGGCAAAAGCTGTACAAGATACGATTACTGGGATGGATTCAATTCGTGAACAAATTCAAGAAACCTCTAAACGCATTAAACGATTGGGTGAAAGTTCTCAAGAAATTGGCGAAATTGTTGGTTTAATTGATGACATCGCAGATCAAACCAATATTCTTGCGCTAAATGCAGCTATTCAGGCGGCAATGGCGGGCGAAGCCGGCAGAGGCTTTGCAGTCGTTGCAGATGAAGTGCAACGTCTGGCGGAACGCTCGGGTAATGCAACCAAGCAAATTGATGCCTTGGTTAAAACCATTCAAAGTGATACGAATGAAGCCGTCGCTTCTATGGAACAAAGTACGTCTGGTGTTGTAACTGGAGCTAAAATTGCTGAACGGGCAGGTGAATCACTGACTGAAATTGAAAAAGTATCAGTTCAGTTGGCAGGACAAATTGAAAATATTTCCCAAACTTCCCGTACCCAAGCAGCAGTGGCTTCAAACATTTCAGGGACAATGACCATTATTCAAGAAATTACTACCCAAACGTCGCATGGTACGAATGAAACAGCCGCGGCAATTGAACGTTTGGCAGAACTCGCAAATGAATTGAAAAAATCAGTGGCTGGCTTTAAGTTACCAGAGGATGCCTTACAAGGTATCACTGATATGAGTGATTCTATGTAATAATGCGGTCTTTACTTGTACTTGCTGCTAAGATTAATCAATTATTGGTAACGAAAACATGAAGTATTCAGCCCTCACATGGGTGAAAGGAACAATTGACGAAAGTCTTAAACAAACACGCCAAGCGCTGGAACAATTTGTTGAAAACTCTTCTGATACCGCACCTTTGCAACAATGTGCCGCTTGGTTGCACGAAATTCGAGGTGCCTTAGGGATTTTGGAGCTGCAAACCGCAGCAATGTTGGTACAAAATATTGAACTAAGCATAAAAACTTTGTTGTCTGGTAAAATTGAAAACAATGAAGTTACCTATGACATCTTAATGCGATCTCTGGTACAATTGCCTAACTACCTAGATCACTTGCTCATCATACAACAAGATATTCCCGTTGCCTTATTACCTTTATTAAATAATTTACGTGCCTTGCGTAAGCAACCTGCATTAACAGCAGCACAATTATTTACTCCCGACATTTCTGTGGCAGTTCCTCATTTGAAAGGAGGGGTATTGCCTAATGATAAGCTTAAAGAGTATGTGCTTAAAATGCGAGCTGCCTATCAAAAAGGGCTGACAGTACTCATTAAAAATCCCAAACAGCCTACAGAAGGTTTGAAGTTTATTTATACAGTGATGCAGCGCCTGCAACAAGCAACAGGCAGTTCTGCAGTAAGTAAAGTTTGGTGGGTAACAGAAAGTATTTTAGAAGCGCTATTGCAAAAAGGGTTAGAACTAAATAATGCCTTAGTTAATGCATTGAAACAAATTGATGCTTTGTTAAAGCAAATTGTTGAACATGGTGGAGTAGCGCTGCGAACTGCACCAAAACCTTTGCTCAATAATTTATTATATTTTGCCGCCCATGCCCGTTCTAAGGGTAAAATGGTGACAGAAGTTAAAACTATTTTTAAGTTATATGAAAGTTTTCCTTCTGAAGCAGCCATTCAAGCAGCCCGTCTGACTTTTTCTGGCCCTGACATTGAGCTGATGAAAACAGTTATCACTTTGCTCAAAGATGATTTTGCTCGCGTGGAAGAAACGCTTGATATTTTTAATCGAGCTGATAATCCTTCTGTTACCGATCTTGAACCTTTGGTAATGCAACTAAAGGACATGGCCAATACTTTAGGTTTATTGGGTTTAAATTTACAGCGCAAAATTGTCTTAAAACAGTCTGAAAATATACAGTCAATACTTGATGGTAAACTTAATCCAAAGCTAGATAACTTATTAGATATTGCTAATGAACTGTTGAATATTGCTTATGCATTAGACATTTTATCAGTTCAAGGTGTTCATGCCAGACAACGCTTGCAAGGGGCTGCACACACAGATTTTTCAGAAACACCACAGTTTAGTATCGTACTCAATGTTGTTGTTAACGAAGCTAAAATTGAATTGGCTCAGGTTATTCAACCCATTGTTACTTTTATTGATGAAGGGAATCAGGACGAAGAGCTTTTAGAAGTGCCAAATCGCTTGAAACAAGTGGAAGGCTTTTTATCAGTACTTTCTCATGATCGCGCAGCAGAATTGACCTTTAAGTGTAATCATTATGTAGAAAAAACGTTTATTAAAGAAAGTACTGTGCCACCAGAAGATAAACAAAAAGCCTTGGCAGATGCGATTGTTGGCTTAGAGCTTTACTTGGATACTTTAGCAGGTAATCCGATGGATACCGATGAAATATTAAACGTTGTTGAGAAACGACTAAAAGTGTTGACTGCTTAAGATAAGTTCATTGTCATTAAATGAAGGAATTTACGTTGGAAATTATTGAAGTTCACAACGTCAGTTTTAATGATTCAATTTACATAAATTTTCAAATCTAAAATTTTGAGTTACTGAGCTTACTTAATGACAGTGGCAATAAGGGTAAGTTATGCGTGAAATTGCGTATGTTGTATCCTTTATACCTTAAACGCATGCTTATTTAGGTAACAGAATAATAAATAACAGCAGTAGATTGGGTAACACAAAGTGAAATTCAGCATTAAACTTAAAGTTTTCAAGCTAGATTTTATTCCTAACCTTAAGTGCTGACTCCGCGAACGTTGATTATATGAACGATGACGGTTGGATAGTTAAATCATGGCAATGAAATTGCTCGAAATCCCTGAACAAATGCCTCCAGAAGACATTGATGAAGAAATTTTAGAAATCTTTGTTGAAGAAGTGGAGGAAGTGCTTGAAGAGATTGCAACGCATTTTAAAAGCTGGAAAGTAAATCCGGACGATATGAATGCATTGAAAGAGCTTCGTCGTGCTTTCCACACATTAAAAGGTAGTGGTCGCTTAGTGGGTGCAATGGTCATTGGTGAATTAGGTTGGCGATTTGAAAACATGCTAAATCAAATCATTGAAAAAACGGTTCCTTGCAATGACAATACGCGTCTTTTGGTTGGTCAGGTTGAAAGTGTACTGCCAAGTATGATTGAACAATTTAAAACAGGTGATTCAGTTTCTCATGAAGTACTATTATTGATTTCTCAAGTTGATTACCTTACGCAAACTAAAGGAGAAGATTTAGGTGATTTTGATATAAATGCACAGCCTACTGATGAAGATGTTGCCGCGGAATTGCCCCCATCAGTTGAAGAAACACTTTCAGCACCAGCGATGGAAGTTATTAATGCTGAGCCTACCATTGAAAGTGAAATCGCAGAAGAAGTTTTGCCTGAAATTGAAGCAACAACAGAACAAAATATTGACTTTTCAGATGAATTATCAACCGATGCCTTGCCAGATTTGGAAGAAGGAGATGAGTTTTCTTTAGAAGGATTTGATGATACCTTATTATCAGATGATTTTACCTTAGATGGCTTACCTGACGTTGATGAAAGCTTTCTAACAGAAGATAGTATTGACTTTGCAATGCCTAGTTTTGAAGAAGCAGTAACCACAACATTTGCAGAGTCAGAAGAAGAAGCTCTTGATCCCATGTTATTGGATATTTTTAAGGGAGAGGCACAAATTCACTTAGCCAGCCTTAAAGACTATCTTACCAACTACCAAGCAGATATTCCTCTTAGCCAAGATATTGTCCGAATTTTTCATACGTTAAACGGCAGTTCTCGTAGTGTTAATTTCACCGCAGTGGCTAAATTAGCCGGCCCGATGGAAACTTATGTCAGAGTGTTGGCTGACAAGGAAATGGCTCCTGATGCAACCGTTTTAGAGATAATTACTGAAGCAACTAGCCTGATTGAATTTATTTTAAATGGCAATGTGCTTGAGATTGAACAACTACAAACATTTTTGCAAAAGCTAAAAGCTTCATCTACTGAAACAACACAAGAGATACCTTCCTCTGCAACAAATAAGCAAGCGACTGAAGCTAAAACAGTTGCTCCCCAAAACACTGAAGCCACTGAATTATTGCCAGATGCAACGGATGAATTCATGTCCATTTTTTTGGATGAAGCCGAAGAAATCCTAGAAAATACTCAATCATTATTAGAAAGATGGCAAGCGTCTCCCAACAATATGCAACTCATGAAAGAGCTGCAACGCGAACTCCATACTTTAAAAGGCGGAGCGCGGATGGTAGGTATCGTGCCAATGGGTGATTTAAGTCACCATTTGGAATCTGTGTTAACGCGTATTGTTGAAGGGACAGTTCAATCAAATACCCGAATTCAAGAAATCGTTCAAAATAGCGTTGATGAATTAGCGGCAATGTTAGAAGCAGTACGCTCAGGTGTCCCGCTAGAAATGCCCAATGACTTAATCAAACAAGTCAATATAGTGCTCAATCCAGATAAAGAAAACGAAACACCTGAACCTTTAGTTAAAGGTATCAAAGAGAAGCAATCTGTATCATCTGATGAAGCCAAAAAAGCGGAATTAGAAGCAGCCTCTAAACCTGAAAGAGCAGAAAAAGAAGATGATGTTCCAGGTGAAGATCGTATTCGTGTGCGGGTAAGTCTAATTGACAAACTGACAAATCTGGCAGGTGAACTTTCAATTTCTCGGGCGCATATGGAGCAGCAACAAGCAGCATTCAAGCTCAATTTGTCGGAAATGGAACAAACGGTGATTCGGTTAAGAGACCAGTTGCGACGGTTGGAAATAGAAACCGAAGCCCAAATTATTTCTCACTTTGGTTTAACGGGTGGTAATGGTAGCGATGAAGAAGAATTTGATCCGTTAGAACTGGATCGTTTTTCCGTTATGCAGCAACTTTCTAGAAGTTTGATGGAAACTGTGACTGACTTGTTAAGCATTCAAGATTTTCTGAAAGTTTTAACACGCCAGAGCGATACTCTACTGATTCAACAAACGCGCATTGGTGCAGAACTGCAAGATGGTATTATGCGCACGCGCATGATTCCTTTTTCCCGTATTACCCCACGTTTACAACGAATTGCTCGATTGACTGCTAGAGAGTTGCGTAAACAAGTGGAGTTTATAATCAATGGTGAAGAAATAGAATTTGAACGCACAGTATTAAACCGCATAGTAGCGCCTTTAGAACATATGCTACGCAATGCTATTGGCCATGGCATTGAAGATGTTGAAACCCGTAAGCAAGTGGGCAAAAATGCAGTGGCTAAAATTACGATTGATTTAGAAAAAGAAGGATCTGATTTAATTATTAAACTAAGGGATGATGGCGCAGGATTAAATTTAGCTGCTATTCGTAAAAAAGCGGAAGATCGTGGCCTGATAAAATCAGGCTCAGTGATTAGTGACCAAGAATTAATGCAGTTTATTTTAGAACCCTCTTTCAGTACCGCTCAAAAAGTTACCCAAATTTCAGGACGCGGTGTGGGTATGGATGTTGTTAATAGTGAGATTAAACAACTCAGTGGCGCGTTGCAGATTTTCTCTAAAACAGGCAGGGGTACAACCTTTGAAATCCGTTTACCTTTATCGTTAACCATTACCCAAGCGTTATTGGCGCATGTTGGGGAAGATACTTATGCCATTCCTTTAAATCACGTTGATGCCGTGATGCGTATCCCACGCCAGGATGTTCATGGCAATCATCCTGAGGAAGAACGTTATTACCAGTACATGGATAAAAATTATCGCGTTTTTCATTTGGGTGATTTACTGGGAGTAGGTCGTGTTGCCTCAATTGATAGTTCATTAATTCCAACCTTATTGGTACGTGCTGGAGATAGACGAGTTGCCTTATTGGTGGATGGTATCGAAGGCAGTAAAGAAATTGTGGTGAAATCGGTAGGTCCCCAAATTAGTGGGATTCGTTGGGTGGCAGGCGCTACTGTTTTAGGGGATGGACGGGTCGTTATTATTTTAGACATACCAACAGTGACTCGGGTTGATACCACGCCACAACAGATGGATATGTCTGTTGAAGAGGCAGAAAAAGCCCCCATTACCACTATTATGGTTGTTGATGATTCTATTACAGTACGTAAAGTAACAGCAAGATTACTCAAACGGCAAGGAATGGATGTATTGACTGCAAAAGATGGAGTCGATGCAGTTGCACAGTTACAGGAACATGTGCCTGACCTCATGTTACTTGATGTTGAAATGCCACGAATGGATGGCTATGAATTGGCCACTCAAGTGCGTAATACGGATAATTTAAAACATATTCCAATTATTATGATTACTTCTCGCACAGGCGCTAAACACCGTGACCGGGCTGAAAAAATTGGTATTAACCGTTATTTAGGTAAACCTTTTAACGAAACTGAGCTATTAGAAAATATCAATGCGCTGTTGTCAGAAAGTAAGGAGACGCACTAAACTTAAGTAAAAAGTTCGGGAGATTAAGACAATGGGCAGATTATTTTTAAGCAGTATAGTGTGGGTGAAAGTGATTTTGCTATGCTTTTTCAGCCTTCAAGTGCAAGCGGTTGAATGGCAGCCGCTGAATTTGTATGGAGGAAAAATCAATAGTTTGAGTATTGATCCTAGTACGCATACAACCTTGTATGCAACAACTGATAATGGGGTGTATAAAACTATCAATGGTGGACAACAGTGGGCACGAGTATTGAAGGAATCTCAATGTAATAACGTTGTCATTGCACTCAGCGATACAAATATTAGCTATGTCACTACTGAAAATGGTGTTTATCGTACCAAAGATGGGGGGCAGGAGTGGCGAAAAACCAGCGACATTCCTGCAGATGTACCTTCTTTAGCCGATTTTAAATTAGCCATTCATCCTCAGGATGCACAAACCATTTTTGCAGGTACCAGTGATCCTTTCAGCTTTTATGTCAGTAATGATGGTGGTTTTACTTGGTGGTCACGTCGCTTGTCCGGACTACCTCAAGATAAGCAAGATTTATTACTCAATGGCATTTGGGTTAATAGTAATCAATCCCCAGCAATTTATTTGTTGTTGGAGCAAGATAACTTTCTTTCAGGATTAGAAAGTACAACTCAGCTCTATAAAAGCACTAATGAAGGGGATTCGTGGCAAAAACTAGCTATACCTGAAAGTACATCAATTCAAGGTGTGATGCTCCACCCAAATAGCAACGATACTCTTTATGTTTGGGATACCAATAATCTATATAAAAGTTTGAATGCGGGTAGCAGTTGGATGACTTTTAAATTGCCTGACACTTCATCAGATAGTAGTGCCACAGCATTAACCCTTATTCCTAATTCCAACTCTCTTTACTTTGCAGCTAATCACCAATTTTTTAAAGGAAATGAAATAGAAAGTCGGCTTGAATGGCAACAAGTCGTCGATAACCAACCTTTCTTGCATCAATTAGTGGTTAATCCTAGCGATGTTAAACAAATTTATGCGGCAGGTGTGACGGACGAGTCTTATTTTGATACAGGTGATGGCATTTATAAAAGCCCTGATGGCGGTTATACTTGGGAAAGTGCAAATACTGGTATTACTAATCAACAAATTCGCAATATTACAATTGATCCAAAGACACCCAGTACCATTTATGCTTATGCTCACCGTCATAATGTACTGAGAAGCAAGGATAGTGGCAACACCTGGCACACGATATATGAACCAAGCACAGCTTTCTTTAAAGGTGATGCCTTGATGAATTATCAAGTGACTCTCCATCCTTCAGACGCTAACCGTTTATATTTACATGCCACGGATCGTGATTTATTTGATGCTTGTCAAGTGAGTAGTGATGGGTCTGATGAGTGCAGCATGATGAGTGAAGATGCTGGGTTAACTTGGCAACAATTCAAAATTGGGGAAGATCACATTGGCGCACTTTTGTTTCACCCCACCGAAAGTGAAACTTTGTATGCCTCTAAGATCAACAAAAATGGAGTATATAAAAGTACCAATAATGGCATGACTTGGGAAACTATTAATTCAGACTTTTACGGTAATTTAACCGCAATTAGCCCAAAAAAACCAGATATTTTATATGCACTGTATCCTATTGACGTAGCAGCTATTTACAAAAGTAGTAATGGTGGTCAAAGTTGGCGGGAAGTCACAACTGGTTTAACTGAAGTTTTAAGAGATTATTTTATTACCCAGTTCATAATGGATCCAGTCAACCCAGACACTTTATATGTGGGCACTGGCGGCAGTCTTCAACAAGGTTGGGGAGATGGCGTCTATAAAAGTAATGATGCGGGAGAAAGTTGGCATGCCACTAATACTGGCCTACCTAATTGGTCTGGCAAAATGGAAATCACGATATTAACTATAGCACCAAGCGATTCAACCATTTTATATGCCCAAACTCGGGAAAATAGCTTTAAATCTATCAATGCGGGTAAAAATTGGACAGAAATTGAAACTTTCTCTGCAACCAAACTATCCGTTGACCCTCTAGTAGCAGAACGTGTATACGCAACAAGCAGTGAAGGTATCTGGACATTAGGAGATAAAAGAGCGGCACCTCAACGCCCTGACATACCAGAAGATTTCCCTTTCATGGGTACAGGCAATGCCATTGATGCCAAAGGTAAAACTGCGAAATTCAATTCCAACTTTTCTGGCGGAATCTCCATCAATCAAGGCACTTTTCAGCGTGATAGCGTTCAAGTATTAGCCGATCAAGTGGATGTCAGTGGCTATATTCAAACGGATTTAGAGCATGTTGGTAGAGATGTGGACTTTGTGGTATATGCGTTTTTCAAAGAAGATGGTAACTGGTATATGATGGATGGCAATAACGTCATTTTCTATGATCCAACCAACCCTGCGAATTTAAAAACCTATCGTCGCGGCACATTGGAAACCTTACACAAACTTGCTTTATATCAAGGCCATTTTATTTTGCCAGGGACCTTGGTACTTTATTTTGGTTATCGACTTGCTGATGGAACATTGGTTACAGCTCCTCAGCCCATTGATATAAAGATAAATCCCTAATTATTTACTGGAGTCTCGCAGAGTTTTCGTGACGGGGCGTGTTCTATCCCTAAGAGCTACTCACGTAAGCGAGACGCTAGTTTGGTACCCCGTTCGGTCTTGATACGGCAACTCCATTAGCCTACCCCACTATGACGCTGGAGTGAAGTTCAAAAATAGCAAAAAACGCACATCAAGAACTGTCGCCCTTAGATACTGTTTTATTCTATTTTTGAGCGCCCAACTAGTCGCGGACTACTCGGCATCCATGCCTCGCAGCGGGTGTAATTATTTTCAAACGGAAAGTTAATAGAACAAGTTCGTTTCTTGTATTATTTAATAGATAATCACACACTTTCTAACTGAAAACGTCCAAATTATTGTCAATTCATAGGCCGAGTTTTCGATGTCTGGTACTATAATCTACACCAAACCCCGTTGACTAAATCCAATAATCACCAATACTAATAAGATAAGTCCTATACCCAATAAGGTGAAACCTAGAATATGTGAGATAAGATTAGCTCTCGTTGAAGGTGGAATCACTAGACGTGATTCTAACTTTCCAGAAGCCAATAAACGTTCATATTCTGCAGGCCGTTCTTCTTTAAGTTCTTCTAAATCCCAACTACCAGTAAACATAACGGTGTCCAGCGGAAATTTACTCGGGCGGAAATGGTTATTGAAAAAATGCACCACAAATAAGGTGGTTACGGCCAGAAAAGCTTCAACGCCATGGGCCAAAATAGCTAGATTGAATACCCACCCTGGTAAAATAGCGCTAAGTGTATCTGAGAACCACAAAATAATGCCTGACAAACCAATGACAAAGGCTCCCCAATAAACGGCCCAGTAGTCAAATTTTTCCCAGTATGTCCAACGATCAAACCGAGGAGCTTCGCCTTTGCCAAAGAACCATCTGAATTGCGCTGCCATGTCTTTAGCATCTTGCCAACGTGGTAGCAAAGAGTCAGGGCCAAACCAACGGAAGTTGGGATCACGAACAAGACGAATAATCATGACTAAACCATGTCCAAATACCGCTAACAAGAATATGACTGCAGCAATTCGGTGAATGATACCCAAACTAGCCCATCCTCCAAAAAAACTGACGACATTCATAGCCCAAGCAGTACCAGGGTACATCACCACCATTCCAGTAAATACTAGCGTCATCACGGATAAGGCTAACGCCCAATGATTTGCTCGCCAATACCAAGAAAAGCGTTGAAAATGTTGACCACTGTTATGTTTAATTCGTGGTATTCGCACAGGATAGGATTTACCTCCTGCCTTGACCCAAGTGACTGGTCGCGTTTTAAGCTCACGGTAAAACCACAATACAGAATGGCTGTAGAAAAAAATCAATACTGCAATGACCAATCCCACCATGATACGGCTAAACCACCATAATTCAGGATTACGTTCGTAGTTACCAATATCACGATGCGCACGGAATTGGGTGAAATTGGCTCCTGCTTTTTTATGACAGGTTTTACAGGTGTTAAGAATATTCGTTGGACTGATGTTGGCATCAGGATCGTCAATTTTATGCGTCGTATGCGCTTGATGACAATCCTGACAACGCGCAACATCTTCATGGCCCAACCAAGCGAGTTGCCCATGCGTGGTCGCCATGTAACTTTCTACTTCGCGTTGGTGACACTTACCACAATGTTCCGTTACGACGCGATGGGCATCAACCTGCTCTGTTTTGGCAATTTGATGGGCTGAGTGACAGTCAGTACAGCTCGCACTGTCTCCTTTCCAAGGGGTTTTTAAAGTTTGGCCATGAATCGACATGCGGTATTCTTTCAGCGCTTTCTCATGGCAAGTGCCGCACATGGCCGGGGCATTGAGTTTGTAAGTACTGGCTTTACTTTGATCAGAGGGATACACATAATGGCCTGTATGGCAATCAGCACAACCCGCATTGTTTTTCAGATTGCTATTTGCATGGATTGAATGGCTGTAACGTTTGGTTTGTAAGACAATATTGACTTCATCTTTATCTAACCAGCTTTTGCGTTCAGGACTGGTGCCAGCGCCTAAATTTAAATGGCATTCAACACAATTAACTTTTTCCAGCCCGTCTTTTTTATGTGGCACTTGCTCTATGTCGTGATGACAATCCAAACAATCCAATTTGCCATGCACGCTGTCGTGCAACTCATCTTCGTTAATATCTAAACGTTTTTTTTCGGTTTCACCATGTTCACCCAGAGGTACGGAATAACCCTTCACACCATGACATTCCAAACAGTCTGGGTCGGTGATGTCCGCGCGAAGGATGATCTTGTCTTCCTTTTCTGGAAGCAATTCCATAGAGGATTCAGCAAACCCAACGTTTGCCAATAAACAGAACACTATGAAAATACTTCCTCTGTACAACTGCATGGTAATTCCTCTTTTATTTTGCAACAAGTGCGCGCTTTATCATATTTTTCAATTGGTAAATTATTTTTTATTGGGCTTCACGTTGTTCAGCCCAACCTACGGGCTTGGTAAGAAGTCCGCGTAGGTTGGATAAGCGTAGCGTCATCCACCAAAACAGTGCCAAGTAATTCGGGATTGTGCAATTTTCCAAGATGGTGGATGGCGCTACCACTTATCCGCCTTACGAGTTTTGGGAAATAATGTCATAAGCGACGCATTACATTATTCCAACCACCACATCCAACCCAGTAAAAATTTTTTGAGTTTCTTGGGTACAAGTCGAATTTTGTGAGCTTGACCTGAACGTTTTGCCAAACTTTCGTTTAGTGAAGCGTTCAGGGCAAAGTTACAAATTTTGGCCCGCAAGTAAAAACAAATTCGTAAATGGATGTGTATTTTTCCAACGATAAGCATGAAAATCTCTTTTATCTGTGCTAAAAATACGACCATCTTCCAGACTTTCAGCTAAAATGACAAGTGAAGCATCCGCTAAATCCATTGGTAAATCTGCATAACGTTGCATTAACTCAGTAATTTGGTTTCTGTGCTTACGCTCCAAATCAAAAACTAAAAATGCACCTTGCTGATAACTTTTAATGAAGCTCAATTGTGCTTGAATGCCGCGTCGCTTTAATAACAAGTGGCAAGTCTCCGTCATTACAGGCCACGTCGTAATCAATGGCTCATGAATCTCTGAAAATGTAAAAATAGCCCGTTGATGGTACTCGTCTCTATCATTTGATAATGCAACCCAAAACCCAGTATCAACAATAATCATAACTTATCAGACCAATCCAACTTTTGCTTATAGCTAACAGACAAGTCACTTTCCTCATGTAAACAACCAATAAAATTATTTTGCTGAAATATTTTCAGAGCATCTAATCCAACACTAACTTCCTTCTGAGTTAAAGGTAAAACCTGAATATCTATAGTTCCATTATTTAATTGAGAAACTTTAATATTTTCAAGAGGTGTTGTTTTAATCAAATGGATAATATCTTGTTGATTCATAATTTTTTTCTCGTTCCAGCATGGGAACATGCACTCGCCGGCCACCCCTACGATAACGATTAATGACTTGACACTGGAGTTCTTTACGTGATGTTCGACTTTATTTTATAACTTGTTGATTTTAAAGTAGGGTGGGTAGAGTGCTATGACTTTCACTAAAATTAAATGTTATTTTTTTCAGTAAGTTATAAAAAATTGAACATCGCGTTATTCTTTAGTTTTGTTAGGCTTCTCGTTGTTTAGCCCAACCTATGCACTACTGCTATTAAGTTAAACCAGTAGGAGTGCAAACTTTAGTTTGCATAGGCAAGATAAATCTAACTTTGACCTGAACGTATAGGTGAATTTTGAGTTTGTTAAAACATTCGGGTACAGGTAAAAACTAATAAAATTTTGCCTTACATAAAGCAAGTGAGGATTTATCAGAAAGTTATGAGCTAACTCGACTAGAAAGTTCTGCAAGATAGGGTATTAGTTGAAATTTAATTTGGTTAATAATTTCACCCGTAACTCCTGCTTCTAAGAAGTCCTGGAAAAAATCTTTAGCCGAGTTTACGGTATTTAAGCTGAGATTGGGGCCAGATTTTGACAGAGCATCCAAATGGTTTAACGCAGTTATCTTAGTTTCATCCTGTAATTCTTCTGTTTGTTCAATTAGCTTTTCTAACCTTTTGATTAAGGTTTGAAGATCATCTGTAGTTTGAAGGGCACCTGTTTGACCTTGGTAAATTACAGCATTGTCACCAGTAACCGTTTTATGTAGTGTGTTATTATCACCGAGTGCATCAACATTTACTACAGAACCTTCATTAAAGTTAAATTCGCTCATTGTTTTATTTCCTTCTATGTAGTAGTTAACTATCTGTGGATTAGACTGACTAGTTATGATAGTTTTTAAATCAGTAGGTTTATTAAATACTTCTGAATTTTTAATAAAATTTGGTGATGCTTTTGCAAGTAGCCGTTGTTCTTCTTGTTGGCTTATTTGCTTATATCTTTTCCAAAATGCCTCGTTAAAGCCAATTTTATCATGTTCACTATAACTTTCATGCATATTTATTAGAGTTGTATCCCGTTAAAAATCAATCAATTAGCTAGATAAAAGTTCCATAGTCCGGCACATACTCCAATTATTTCATCATATAAATCAATAA
>JADGDF010000355.1 GCA_016745055.1 Thiotrichaceae bacterium
TTATTGATTTATATGATGAAATAATTGGAGTATGTGCCGGACTATGGAACTTTTATCTAGCTAATTGATTGATTTTTAACGGGATACAACTCTAATACTTCAGAAAGTTTTTTGTGTTCTTCTGGCAAAATGTTCTTTATTCTTAACTTTATTTAGGGTGAATAAATCAAAACTAGTACTACGCGCCATTAATATATCGGCTAATAATTTTATCCTATCTTTTTGATTTATTGTGATATTAATAATCGGATGACTTTGCGGCGCGTGGTACTAGCCTTTTAGCTAAGTTGTATTTAATTACTCTTATAATAATTAAGGCATTGCATATTTAAGAAGCTACTAATGTCCTAATGGGAACAAACCTAACATGAAATTTATCAGATATTGGATGAACAAAAAATCAATGGGTTAGGCTGAATTACATACCAGTATAATCTCAAAGAAATGTCCAAATCATTGCTCTAATTAGGTGAGGTAAATAGTATGAAATTGAGTATTACTGCATTTTTTTTACTGACGATTATCCAATATAGGAATTTCACCGGTATGGGCTACTACTATTGATAATCTAGGTAAATATAATAAGCTATCTACTCCCATCATTAGCATTAACGGCGAAAAGATAGCAGTAATTTATAATAAAAATACACTCATTATTTTTAATGGTAAAGGCAAGAAAATTTCAACGTATCAACACAGAAACGGCTATATTCATAGTCCATTCATTAATCGTAATGATATCGTCTATTTTCTGGCTAATGATGAAAACGGAAGGAGACAATTGTTTTCTTTTTCATTAATCAGCAATGCTACAAAACAAATTACCTAATTTAGGAATTCCATAGTCGCTTTTGCTGTGAAGGGTAATCTTATTGTAGTGAGTGTGAACTCTAACAGAAGAGCGAAAAAATTCACTTTTACAGACCTATATACTATAGGACTTACGCAAAAGTGATATAAATGTAATGATTCGTGAGTTGTTGAGGTAAATATTGGGAAAGTAAATCACGTTTAAGGGCATAAACCGTTTG
>JADGDF010000085.1 GCA_016745055.1 Thiotrichaceae bacterium
ATTTTCATACTCGTTCTCCTAAGTTTACAAAACTTGTTCTTTCTTATATCCTCCTTTTCGCAAAATACCATCTTAAATTCCGTGATACAACTCTATTACTTTACAAAAAAATTATTTTTATGTGTTTAAAATAAACCAAGTAATGTGTTGATAATGAATTATTTTTTCCTTTATATCAAACAATTCATTTAAATTATAAAGCGTTATGGATGGTACAATTCTTGATTGACTGGTAAGCGTATAAGCAAAACAATTATTTTCGTGACCCGTTATGAAGAGAGGTTCATAATGAGAAGACTGCTTTTATGCTTGCTTTTATTACTGAGTGAGGTAGGACTCGCTGAACAGGGGGATAAAAATTTTATTTTACCTTTTAATACGCTTAATAGCGTATGCATAACAACAACAAAATGTGATAATTAGTTTAAAATAGAGATAGAAATCAAACTTTGGTGTTTAAAATCAACATTGACATTTAAACACCAAATTGTTTAATTTGTCATCAAGAAACTAATTTTTGTTTATGATCGTTCATTTCAGTTCAAAATTTAGCTTATTCAATTAGCTTTAAACATAAACCACCTCTTGTTTCCCAATAAATTATCCCCATATACTTTTCCCATATCTTAAAGACTTTATAATCACAATGTTTTTAGCAAACTTTTAAGGAGTAATTATGCATAATACATTGGTCGTGTTTCGGCGAGAACTATCAAGCTATTTCACAACCCCTATTGCTTATGTGTTTATCGTCATATTTTTATTATTAAGTGGTATTTTTACTTTTTATTTGGGTAATTTCTTTTCCCGCGGCCAAGCGGATTTACAACCTTTTTTCAATTTTCACCCCTGGCTATATTTATTCCTCATTCCTGCTTTAGCTATGCGATTGTGGGCAGAAGAACGCAAAAGTGGTAGTGTTGAGTTATTGCTGACTTTACCTATCAGCATTGGTGATGCGGTTTTAGGTAAATTTTTAGCCGCTTGGATATTTACAGCGATTGCCTTATTTTTTACTTTCCCTATGTGGATAACTGTGAATTATCTGGGCAATCCAGACAATGCCGTGATTTTTGCCGGTTATTTGGGTAGTTTCCTTATGGCAGGTGGATTTTTAGCCATTGGCTCTTGCATGTCAGCGTTAACTAAAAATCAAGTTATTGCTTTCGTGATTACTGTCGTTGTTTGCTTAGCCTTTGTTTTAAGTGGTTTTCCGCTGGTACTTGATTTCTTTAGCGGTTGGACACCACAAATTATTATAGAAACCATTAGCTCTTTTAGCTTCCTCACCCATTTTAACGCTATTAGTAAAGGTGTCATTGACCTACGAGATATTATTTATTTTGTGACATTAATGGCATTTTGGCTATTTTTGACAGCAATTCTAATTGAAATGAAAAAAGCGGACTAGGAGTGACCATGAATAAATTATTAACCACGAGCGGTTTACTAATTGCACTCGCCTTATTTTTAGGTGTCAATATTATCAGCAATGCAGCTTTGAAATCTGCACGTTTAGACTTGACACAAGGCCAATTGTATACTTTGTCTGAAGGGACGAAAAATATTTTAGCTACCTTGGAAGAGGCAGTGACGTTACGGTTTTATTTTTCTCAAAAACTGGCAACCCATTTACCTGGCATCAGCAGCTATACTGTACGTGTTAAAGAACTGTTGGAAGAATATCAACGCTTGGCAGGTGATAAATTAAATTTAAAAATCATTGATCCTGAACCTTTTTCAGAAGCAGAAGATCGTGCTGTCGGACTTGGTCTGCAAGGTGTACCCATTGATAACAATAACACCACGTTTTACTTTGGGTTAGCAGGTAGTAACTCTGTAGATGATGAAGAAGTTATCAGCTTTTTCCAACCTAATCGTGAAGAATTTCTCGAATATGATGTCACCAAACTAATTTACCAATTAGCCTATCCTGAACAAAAAACAGTGGGTTTAATGAGCAGTTTGCCAATGGAAGGTAGTATGTCTTCTCCTTTTGCACCAGCCACTTCAGAATCTTGGATGATAGTCGAACAAATGCGTCAGTTATTTGAAGTCAGAAAAATGGAAATGGATGTCAAAGAAATTCCTTCTGATATTAATTTATTGATGATTGTGCATCCCAAAAATCTCGCAGATGAAACTTTGTATGCGATTGACCAATTTGTACTTCGAGGCGGGAGAGCAATGGTTTTCGTTGATCCTTATTCTGAAGCAGAACAACCGCCACAAAACCCACAAAATCCCTTGGCTGCCATGCAGGCGCCTCGTGACTCTAACCTGAAAAAACTGTTTGATGCTTGGGGAGTCGATTATAAATCTAACAAAACCGTGGCACAATTGGAAACTGCTCAACGGGTTCAAGTTAGAAAAGGTCAACGATTGCAAGTCATCAGTTACCCCGTGTGGATGGATTTGAACCAACCCACCTATTTTAATCAGCAGGATATTGTGACGGGTAAATTAGGTAATATGGTCATCGCCACAGCGGGTTATTTGGAGAAAAAAGGGGATGCTAACATTGAGTTTACGCCCTTGTTACAAACTGGAGAAAATGCCATGTCAGTTGATACTTCTAAACTGGGTTTCATGGCTGATCCAGAAAGCTTAGTCAATGATTTTAAACCCGAAAAACAGTTTGTAATGGCAGCTAGAATTGCCGGTAAATTCAAAACTGCTTTTCCTGATGGTGCCCCAAAAGTAGAAAAAAGTGGAGAAGATGAAGGCGTTGAAGAATCAACAAAACCTGAACATATTAGCGAAGCTAAAGAAGTTGTCAATTTGGTTATTGTTGCAGACACTGACTTGCTTGAAGACAAATTCTGGGTACAAGTACAACAGTTTTTGGGCCAACGCATTGCCATTCCCCTATCTTCCAATGCTGATTTTATCACCAATGCTTTGGAAAGTTTGACAGGTAGCAATGACTTAATCAATGTGCGTAGTCGCGGCAGTTTTGCCCGTCCATTTACCAAAGTGGAAGAAATCCAACAGTCAGCAGAACAACAATTTCGGGAAAAAGAGAAGAAATTGCAAGCGCGTTTAGAAGATACCGAGCGTAAACTATCTGAATTGCAAAGCAAAAAGCAAGACAATGGGGCAATTATTCTGACCGCTGAACAGCAGAAAGAAATCGAACGTTTCTTAAATGAAAAAGTTCAGCTTCGCAAGGATTTACGCGGTGTGCAACACGAAATGCGTAAAAATATTGAAAGCCTGGAAACAACCATGAAATTTATAAATATTGGCTTAATGCCTTTATTTATAGGATTTTTTGGCATTATTGCAGGTTTTTACCGCAGCCGACGTAAGAGAGGGCGTATTTAGCTTGAGTGAGGAGGATAAATGTAAGTAAGTTTATCCACCAAATTTATGTGAAATAGTTGGGTATTGTGCTACATATTGTTTATAAAAGTACTAAGTAGCTTCGTCTTGCGTGCGCACCCAAAAGACGGTGCACACCCTACTCAGCTTTTACAACTTTTCAATCAGACCTGGCAGGTTTTAAAAACCTGCCAGGTCTTATTTCAGGTTTTATTAAATTCCGGTTTAGCATTAGATGCAGATGTTTTTACATAAATAATCAGTAAATTAATGTACAGGTAAAAAAATACGAAAGGTTGATCCTACATTAGTTTGGCTTTCTAAATGAATGCGCCCCTGATGTTTACCAATAATTTTTTTAGTCGTGTCTAAGCTTAAACTTTGATGTTTTACTTCTTTAAAAGCCCCTTTACCTGTATCTGAAATACTGACAATTACATCGTCTTCTCGACAACCTACTTTGATTGTCAAAGTACCTTTATGCGCCATCGCTTGAACTGCATTATTAATTAGGTTAATCCATACTTGATTTAACTCATCTGGATAACAAGGTACCCCTGGCGTATCAGAATATTGTTTAATAACCTGAATCCCCTGTTTAAATTGGTTATGGTAAAGTGTGAGTACAGTATCAATTCCTTCAGTAATATTTACTTTTATTTTTTCTGTATTTTTTTCACGTTGAGTAAAGCTTTTTAATGCCAGCACAACTTTTGTTGCCCGTTCAACCGCTGCTTCAATATTGCGTGTACTCATTTGTAAATTAGATAATTCGTAAGCAAGCTTAAATGCACTGTCTTTGATAGCAGCTTGATTTAACAAAGGTATAAATTGATCAACTTCATTATAAACACCCATTTCAACTAACATGTCAGCAGTAATTATCGTATTTGAAATGTCATAGGGTTGCAATTGAGATACAAGCGCTTTTCTTAGCTGGCGTTTTTCCTTAGAAGATAAATGAGCTCGTGGTTCAATAAGGATTGACAGTAATTTTAAAAAACTGCGTTGAGTTGCTTCGTGTTCATCAAGCGATTGGAAAAAAGCAGGTAATTGCATCAAACGATGATTCAAAAAGGCAGTAATATTTTCAATTGAAGAACGAATAGCCCCTAAAGGTGTGTTTAATTCATGGGTAATACCCGCGGCTAATTCTCCAAGTACGACCATTTTTTCTGCTTGTACCAACTCTTCTTGTGTTGCTTCCAATTTTTGAATGGTATCTTCTAAGTCTTGATTTTTTTGACGTAATGCGTTTTTGGCGTGTTTAATATCAGTAATATCAGTAAAAGTACTAATTGTGCCTCCAACATTATCGTTAGCATCAAAAAATACGGTTTGATTAAAAATAACTTCTCGTTGACTGCCATCTTGATGTTTTATTTGCATTTCATAAGATTGTTTGCCCATTTTAGCTAATGATTCAAGATATTGTGACATTGTTTCAGATAAAAAGTCAGGCAAATTTTTTAAGTCTGTTAACGTTTTACCCACAAAGTTTGAAAAAGCAACATTGCAACCCAAGTAACGACTTTCTCTGTCTTTATAAAAAAGCGGGATTGGAATGGCATCCATCAAGACTTTTAAAAATTGTAAATTACTTTGTAGTTGTTCTTCCATGCGTTTACGAGCCATGATATTTTCTTTCACGGCCAAGTAGTGAGTTGTTTTACCAGTTGAGTTTCTGATAGGAGAAATAGTCGCAAATTCCCAATAACTTTCACCATCCTTACGCTTATTCAGCAATTCACCCTGCCATACTTCGCCTTTTTCAAGAGTAGACCACAGTTGTTGATGGACTTCAATGGGTAAGTCACCGGAGAGAAGTAAATTAGCGGTACTGCCAATCACCTCTTCTTGAGAATAACCTGTTGCTTGACAAAAAGCAGGGTTAACATATTCTACTCTGCCTGTTAACTCACTGATAACAATAATATTGGCACTTTGCTCTACTGCTCGAGAAAATTTGCGTAGTTTTTCCTCTGCCATTTGGTGTTCTACAATTTCTTGTTCTAATTGTGCGTTTTTTTCTTGTAAAGTTTTTTGCAAATGTCTTAGAGTAAGATGGGTTTCTACCCGAGCAAGCACTTCATCGGCTTGAAAGGGTTTAGTGATATAATCAACCCCCCCTGCAGAAAAAGCTTTAATTTTGTCTAGTGTTTGGTTTAAAGCACTGATAAAAATAATCGGAATTTCTTTAATCAATTGATTATGACTAGATTTAAGTCTTTTACAAACTTCAAAACCATCCATACCAGGCATCATAATATCAAGTAGAATGAGATCAGGTATTTTTGTTTTTGCTAGAATTAATGCTTGTTCACCACTGGTAGCAGCGATAAGTTGATAAGCTTTTTTGGTTAGTAATACTTTTAGTAATCTTAAATTCGCAGGTGTATCGTCAACAACTAAAATTGTTGTTTTTTGGTTTGTTGTCTTTAAATTTGTATCTAACATGGATATTTTATCAAAATTTGATATAAACTACATTTTAAAACAACGTGATAAACTGCTATGGTTTGAAACTTATTAAAAATATTTAAGTTTATGAATAGTCAAAAAAACAATCCCACTGTTCGTCTAATTTTTTACAAGCACTTGTAAGCCTTGTAACCTTTAAAACACCTTCTTGTGTTACTTCAAGCAAACTTTCTTCTTGCAATTTTCTTAAACTATCTGCAATTTCAAAATCTACATAGACCCCATATTTTGTTTTCAGGTATTGTTCGATTTCTTGATCTAAATCAGTTTGAGTATAGTTTTTCTCAGGATTTGAGTATAAAAAGTAATAGGCCAAAATAGCTTCTTTACATTCCTCTTCTTCGGCTGTATCAATTAAACGACCAATAACGGCTAAATTATTGGCTAAATTATGAAAATAAAGGTTTTGTGCCATTTTCATCATGTAATGATTACGTTGATAAAAAAAGTTTTTAATCTGACGAAAAATGACAGCAATTAACCCAATAAAAGCAGCGAGTATGGTAAAAGGATTCAGTGCAGAAGCAACTTTGGTGATAGTTGTTACTATGCCAGCAATTGTGCCACCGCCACCAGTAATCGCCAATTTGATTTTGTCAAATAATTTGAATTTTACTTGACGATTAGGGAACAAAACTTCTAAATCTGCATGGGGGAGGTCTTTAAACAGTTTGATAAAAATATATCCATCAATGGCTTGGCTTTCAAATGCCTGTCGAGATTTTTGAATTTTTTTAGTCGCTTGCTTTTCAGTTAATTTGAGGTTTTGAGCACAGAGTTCTTTAACCCGTTCTGGCAAGGATTTGAATTTAAGTAAAATGACCAAACGTTTATAAATGGGAATTTCAATAGTTTTTTTCTTAATAAACAATGTTTTCCAGTCTCGTTGCACCAGAGTCGTTGATGTGGAACCACGGTAATAAGCTAATATTTCTGAAAAATCCTCTAAATCCACATAGGTGCTTAAACCATGAGGAGATATTTCACTTACTCCCTGATTTATTTTCTCTACAGTGAGTTTGTCATAATTGGCATCATTCAACAATTTTTCCATTGATTGAATGAGTTGCTTTTGTAATTGTTCGCAAGTGATTTCATCATATTGACATTGAGTCACTGTATCTGCATCGGGAATAAAAGGAACATAAGCTGCTTTTATTTGTTCTAAATCGTGGTGAAATTTGTAATGATAGAGGGCAACAAGAATTCGACAAAACCCTTTGAATAATTTACGTTCTTCTTCTGACCAATGGGCAGCATCACATAAATCATTGATAATTTCTTGCTTATTAACAGGAATAAAACGTTCAAGTGAGATTTGATCATTAGCCATATTCACCCCCATGGTAGTTGCTGCGCTAATAGTGTCAATGGCAGAAAAAAGCTAGTTTGTTATATTGCCTAGAGAAATTGAGTCAAAATAAAACACTTATTCCCATTAATTTATAGTGTCAAGTACTCACAATTACAATAGGTGCAATATAAAATTTGTTAAAAATGACTTGCGATAGCGTTAGCAAGAGAATGACTTCATACCCATTGTCTAATTTTCATGCCATAATAAAGTAAGAGTGCAATACTTTTGCCCCCTCACATTGCTTTAATTCACAATTATTATTTAGCAAAAGTATAGAGGAACTTATGATTACACCAAATGATGCCCAAACCTTAGCAGCGCTTTTTCGAGAAAGAGTCAAGCAAACTCCTCACTACATCGCTTATCGCTATTACGATAAAGAAAGTAAAGCTTGGCAAGAGCTTACGTGGCAACAAATGGCACAACATGTTGCCCATTGGCAAGTGGCTTTTGCGCAAGAAAAATTAGAAATAGGTGATCGCGTTGCCATTATGGTACGTAATAATCCTCAATGGGTGATGTTTGATCAAGCAGCTTTGGGGTTAGGTTTAGTAACCGTTCCGCTTTATATTGATGACCGACCAGATAATGTTGCCTATATTTTAGAACAAGCAAATGTCAAATTACTATTTTTAGACGGAGAACTTCACTGGAAACGACTTTACAATGTTCGCCAAGAATTAACCTCTGTCAATCGTATTATTCTATCACAAACGATTGATACTTATGCACTACCTGATGGACGTTTGATTAATTTAATTGATTGGTTGCCCACAGTAGAAAATTCTGTGTTACAAGCCCAAGAAAATCCAGCAGAAGAACTTGCGAGTATTGTTTACACGTCTGGTACCACAGGTAAACCTAAAGGTGTCATGTTAAGCCATCGCAATATGTTGTTAAATGCACAATTTTCAGCCCAAACATTGTTTGAAAACAACATACTGTTTGATCAAAGTGACGCTTTTCTTTCTTTTCTACCGCTATCACACATGTTTGAGCGCACAGCGGGTTATTATCTCCCAATGGTATCAGGTGTCACTGTGGCTTACGCACGTTCCATTCCCCAACTTAGTGTAGATTTAATTGAATTGCGGCCTACTGCCTTCATTTCAGTCCCAAGGATTTATGAACAGGTCTATAATAAAATCCATCAACAACTGCTTCAAAAACCTGCTTTTGCTCAAAAAATATTTAAATTGGCTATGGATGTTGGTTGGCGACGTTTTGAATATCGACAAAAACGTGCAAAGTGGCATATTAAGTTATTACTTTGGCCTATTTTATCTAAAATGGTTGCACAACCGATTTTGGATAAATTGGGTGGAAGGGTCAAACTTGCCATCTCTGGTGGTGCAGCACTGCCGCCAGCAGCAAGTAAACTATTTTTAAGTTTAGGCTTAAATCTATTACAAGGTTATGGACTGACTGAAACCAGCCCTATTATTTCTGTTTCTCGCCCCCTCAAAAATATGCCAGAAAGTATTGGTTTACCCATATTAAACATCACAGCCAAAGTTGATGATAATGGTGAGCTATTGACACGCGGTGATTGTGTGATGATGGGATACTGGCAAAATGAGGAAGCGACTCAAGCAGTGATTGATGCAGAAGGTTGGTTTCATTCTGGCGACAAAGCCCGTTGTGATGAACAGGGATTTTATTATATTACTGGCCGTATTAAAGAAATTATCGTGATGGGTAATGGGGAAAAAGTACCACCCGCCAATATGGAGCTAAGCATTACTGCCGATAGCTTATTTGACCAAGTCATGGTACTTGGTGAAGGAAAAGCTTATTTAAGCGCACTAGTGGTATTGAATCATGAGAGTTGGCAAACATTAGCTCAAGAATTACAGCTTGATCCCGCTGATGCTACTTCTTTACAAAGCAAATTAGTGCATAAGAAATTATTAGCACGCATCAGTGAACTCACCAAAGATTTCCCTGGTTACAGTAAAATTCGCCGTATTGCTGTGTTTTTAGAACCTTGGACAATTCAGAACGGGTTATTAACGCCCACTTTAAAAATTAAACGCGCGAAAATTTTGGAATATTATCAAAATGATATAGAAAAACTGTATGTGGGATTTGAATTAGCTTAGATAAAAATGAAAAGAGACTGGCGGAGAGAGAGGGATTCGAACCCACGGAAGGTATCAGCCTTCAACGGTTTTCAAGACCGCCGCATTAAACCACTCTGCCACCTCTCCACATAGGGGTGAAAACTCTAACATACCTTAAATTTTAGTGCAAGTAGTATTTTAAAACTTTCAAAAAAAGCCCACAAATTTTAAAATATGCTAGTTGGTGGCTAAAATCCCATTGTCTTTTCGCGTTACAACAGTACAAATTACCAATAAAATTGATACCAAACATTGAAGACTTAGCCACAAATATCTATTCATACATCCTGCTTTATAATCATAATATCAAAACTAAATGGTGTAAAATACTGTCCAGTGTCAGGCATCAACTTAGCTTTGAGCTTATGACTCCCATTTCTGCAATTTCTGGACGCTTATGAACTTATTACCTAAACAAATTGAACAACGTAGTTTTGATATTATTGATGCCCAACTTTCTGACAAAGGTTTCAACCCTAAAGAATACAACATTGTGCGACGCATTGTGCATGCCACCGCTGATTTTGATTTTGCTGATTCAATGCGACTTCACCCACAAGCAATTGAAAAAGGGATTGCCTCAATTTTGGCAGGTAAACCTGTAATTTGTGATGCAAGGATGGTACAGGCAGGTCTGACACGTTTAGGTGATCGCGTGTTATGTGCGATTGATAGTGAAGAAGTTAAAGTGCAAGCCAAAAATACGGGGAGTACTCGTGCAGCTACCGCTATGGAAAAATTAGCGGAGCAATGTGAAGGGGCAATCATTGCAATTGGCAATGCACCCACCGCCTTATTTAAAATCTTAGAAATGGCGACTGCTGGACAAATCAAACCTGCACTTGTGGTTGGATTACCCGTTGGCTTCGTCGGTGCTGCTGAATCAAAACAAGCCTTGTTAGAAAGTGATTTATGTTATATCACCAATGTTGGCCCACGCGGTGGTTCACCTGTTGCTGCTTCAGCGGTCAATGCTCTTGTTGTGTTAGCAAACGCTGAAGCTTAAGAGATTTCAATTATGTTTAAACCCTTTTCGTTTTACATTGGCTTGCGCTATACTCGCGCTAAACGCCGTAATCACTTTATTTCTTTTATTTCCCTGACTTCGATATTAGGGATTACGCTGGGAATTACTGCGTTAATCACTGTTTTATCCGTCATGAATGGATTTGAAAAAGAACTTAAAAATCGGATGCTCAGTATGTCTGCCCACGTTGTGATTGATAAATATGGGGGGATTGAAAATTGGCGAGCATTAGTAAACCAAGTAAAATCACAAGAGCACGTGACTGCGGTTGCACCTTTTATTGAAGGTCAAGGCATGGTGTCATTTCACAAAAATGTGCATGGTGCGATGTTACAAGGAATTTTGCCCGAATTTGAAGTCAATGCTTCCCAAATTAATGAAAAAATGGTACTAGGAAAATTAGAATCTCTAAAATCAGGAGACTTTGGCGTTGTTATCGGTAGCGAACTTGCTTACGCGCTTAATGTGACACAAGGCGATAAAATCACACTGGTCGTTCCACAAGCGGCAGTGACTCCTATTGGTGTGCTACCGCGTATGAAGCGCATGACTATTAAGGGTATTTTTACAGTTGGCATGCATGAATATGACAGTGCATTGGTTCTACTGAATTTGGAGGACGCCGCTAAATTATTGCGTATGCCAAAAAATACCATTAGTGGGCTCAATATCCGCTTGGATGAAATGTTTTCAGCACCAACCGTCAGTCAACAGCTACAAAACACATTGGATTTTGGTTATCGTAGCTATGATTGGACACTTCGTCACAGTAATATTTTTAAGGCAATTAAGATGGAAAAAGCCGTAATGTTCATTATTCTGACATTAATTATTGCTGTCGCTGCATTTAACATAATTTCCACACTGGTGATGGTGGTGACAGATAAACAATCTGACATTGCTATTTTAAGAACGTTGGGTGCGACACCAGCAACTATTATGCGGATTTTTATGGTGCAAGGTTCAATCACCGGTATTTTGGGTACACTTTTGGGATTGGCTTGTGGCATCACTTTAGCCATGAATGTTGAAAACATCGTGCCAGCAATTGAAAGTTATTTGAATATAGATGTTTTACCCTCCTCAGTCTATTACATTAGTGATGTACCTTCGGATTTACGGTGGCCAGATGTCTATAAAATTACACTGATATCTCTGATGCTCAGTTTTTTAGCAACCATTTATCCAGCCTGGCAAGCAGCACGTACTCAACCAGCTGAGGCATTACGTTATGAATGAGTTTGTATTGGCTTGTCACAACTTACATAAACACTTTCAAGAAGCAGAGTTGCATGTAGAAGTATTGCAAGATTTAGAATTTAACGTGAAGCCTAAAGAACAGGTGGCCATTATTGGCAGCTCAGGTTCTGGCAAAAGTACCTTGTTGCATTTATTAGGTGGATTGGATGAGCCTAGCCAAGGCGAAATATGGGTAGCAGGCAAGCAAATCAATCAGCTTAATCAGGCCAAACGGGGTTTATGGCGGAATCGACATCTTGGCTTTGTGTATCAATTCCATCATTTATTGCCGGAATTTACTGCTTTGGAAAATGTGTGCATGCCCTTGTTAATTCGAGGCATGCCACCTAAAACTGCTCAAAACCAAGCCTCTGATTTATTAGTAGAAGTTGGACTTGGAGATCGCCTAAAACATAAACCGAGTGAATTATCGGGCGGTGAAAGACAACGTACTGCCATTGCGCGAGCATTAGTCACCGAACCTAAATGTGTCTTGGCCGATGAACCCACAGGAAATTTAGACCGCCAAACGGCTGAACGGGTTTATGAAATTATGTTGGCTTTAAACCAAAAAATTGGCACCAGCTTAGTTTTGGTGACACATGATCAAAATTTGGCTAAAAAAATGGATAGGACTCTACAACTTGTGGACGGCAGGTTAAAAGTACTATGAAACAAATAAATTCAAATGTTAATATATCCAATCCAAATCTACCTAGTTTTATAGGTTTTATGTCAAAAAAGAATCAAGCTAAAATCCTTACCTAGCTTGAACCAATTCGAATACCATTTAGGCTTTAAACATTAAAATACATTGTAACAATTGATTTAGAAGTTAGTAAGAATTTACATTATGTCTAAAATTTTGTACGAAACACACAATATTCGATTTTATATTGATGAGTCTATTCCTTGTTTGGTTAACGAGTGGCATGGATTTATAAAAAGCCACGATTTTAGAGCTGGCATTTTAAAATTGGCAGAAATTTTAGAACAACAAAGGCCACTTTATCCTAAGCTTTCCATGTTAGCAGATACTCGTACTTTAGGTGCTTTGACACGAGTGGATTTAGAATGGGTAACAAATGAAATCAATCCGTTATATGTTGATGCTGGTGTAACGCATGAAGCTTTTATTGTATCTCAAGATGTCTTTGGGACATCCGCATTAAATCGTTATACCAAGCAAACAACTGAACATGGTATTTTTACAGTGCAGTTATTTGATGATATAGAAAAAGCTAAAACTTGGTTAAAAGCTGAATTATATCCCTAGTACTCTGTCAAGGTAAAATTGATGGGGACGGTAGGGTGCGTCTTACGCACCGAGAAACGCCTGGTGCGTAAGACGCACCCTACAAAATAATTTTGGCAGAATACTAGTATTAGCTTACTACCATTAAGTTAATTTCCCCCATCCCTTCTTTAGCAAAAAGGGGAGCGAGGGGTGGTTGAAAAAACATCCTTAACTTAATGGCTGTGTGGTATTAGTTAACGCAATGTTCGACTTTTTATAAGTTACTGAAAAAGTTAAAAATTAATTCTAGTGGATTTCATTGAGTTCTACCCACCCTACTTAAAAATCAATGAGTTATAAAATAAAGTCAAACATCACGTTAGTTACCCATTCACTGTAATTGAATTCTTGCTTCGACTTGGTTTTTCCGACTGATGGCTGACACCACTTCTGTAGTTAAACCTAATTGGCTCAGCCGTTTTTTAAGTTGTTCTAATTTTTGAAAACTTGTGATTTCAATGTATAAATCTAAACGACCCTGATGATAATCCAATTGCTTTAATTTTAAACTGGTAGTACGACTTAAAATGCTACTGATAGGTGTCAATAAGGTTAGAAAATGGTTATTGGGTTGGTTAATATTCAGTGTTGCACGTAATTGCTGAAGCTTTTGCTCCATTTGAACCCGTGGATTAACTATTCTTTGGGCTTCTGGAAATGTGTTTCGATATAAAGTTTGCATCTGCTGATTGAGTTGCAGCCTTTGTTCCTGTAATTGCTGAAATTCTGCAACTTCTTTCACAATTTCCATGCTGCCCCACAATCCCAGCAAAATGAAAGTTAACCACCAAGGACGCCATAAATTTGCTGTTTTAGTTTTAAGAGAATAACGACCTTGTAGTAGATTAATTGCTTGTGCGGTTTGATTTAGCCAAGCAAGTGCTGTGATAGAATGCCTTTCTTCAATCAATGGAAGACCCAATCCATATAGCTCAGTGGGTATATCAATATTAGGTGCAGTTAAAACGGTTAGTTGTTGAGGTGCCTGGGTTTCATCTTCAGCCAAAGCTAATGGCAGTATTACGTTTATGCTGTCTGCTTCAATGGCAAAACCGGTTTGTAAGTTTGTACGAACCAAAGCTAAGTTTTCTAGGAAAGTGATTGTCCAGCTATTATTAGTTTGAGGCAGTGCAAGCACATCAGGTATTACCATTGCCGGCACTAGCTGAACGTCTGCCAACAATTTTAAATAAGCTTCCATACGTTGGTGCGCAATAATGGCAACGGCTTGTTCACCAGAAATAGGATCACGTTGGCCTAAAGCAAAATGTAATTGTTCAATTTCTTCTGCTAAATTTTCTTCTAATGCGTAAGGGAGCGCTTGAATGATTTTCTGACGCTGTTTAGTGGGTAAAAATACCTGAGTAAGAATAATTTCAGTACTTGGGATAAGGACGATTAGTTGATGATATTGACGGGGAAGATGCGTTAATTCAACGTGTGTCGATGCATTTAATAATTTTCCAGTACTGTTGAAGGTTGCCCAACTAATATGAAAATCATCATGAAAACGACACACAAGAGAAAATGGCATAAGATAGGTTATTGTTGTTCAACACTTCCCATACTTGGTCTTGTACAAACACCCAAGGCTGAATAAGCAGGACAATATTCAACTAATGCAGTCATAATTAAGGCAACTGCAATAGGCATCGCACCTATCACGCCCCACCAGTTATCAAATAACAGACCTGCACCAATGAGACCTATCGCAAATGTAATTCTAATTGCTTTATCAATCATACCAATATTTGCTTTCATAGATTAGTCCCTTAAATCTCAAAATGTGACTACCCTTTAAAATATATATTAGAAGTTTATAATATTCTGATAGGTTAGTCCAATCAAGATTAATAGCAATTTTAAATCCATTTTTGACTCTTTAAGTGAGCATCATTCAAAACCTTGTTTAAACATGTTAGTATATTTACCCAAAATTATAAACCAAAGTCTAAGGGATTGAACCTGTATGAAAAAAACTGCAATTACGTTTATTGGTGGCGGTAATATGGCAACCAGCTTGATTGGTGGATTATTAGAAACAGGCGCGTCTCCAGAAAAAATTACTGTTTCTGATCCTAATACTACACCACTTGCAGCAACCAGGTTTCAAATACAATGCAATACAGATAATATTCAAGCAATAGAAAAGGCTGGGGTAGTAGTATTAGCGGTGAAACCTGAAATTTTGCCCGAAGTAGCTAAAAATTTATCTACTGCAATACCCGTACAACTACCTTTATTTATCAGTATTGCTGCCGGTATTCGTATTGACGACATTAATCGCTGGTTAGGCGCCCATTATAATTTACCCATTATAAGAGTCATGCCAAATACGCCTGCGTTAGTTGGCAGTGGAGCTTCTGCATTATATGCAGGTAAACATGTGACTCAATCGCATCGTGAATTGGCAGAAAATATTTTACGTGCGGTAGGTTTAACGCTATGGGTAGATGATGAATCATCAATGGATATGGTGACAGCGGTTTCAGGTAGTGGCCCTGCTTATTTTTTCTATATAATGGAAGTCTTAGAAAAATCTGCGATTAATCTTGGACTTTCTCAGGAAAATGCCCGTTTATTAACCTTACAAACTGCTTTTGGCGCAGCAAAAATGGCCTTAGAAAGTGAAGAAGATGCTTCAACTTTACGAGCCAGAGTCACTTCCAAAGGTGGTACCACGGAACGAGGATTAAACGAGTTACAAAACGGTGGCTTGCAAAACTTGTTTGATCAAGCGGTGCACGCAGCTCACCAACGTGCTACTGAAATAGCGAAACAATTTGGGGAACAGTAGAATGATAAAGGCCTTAATATTTCTCATTGAAACCCTTTTTAGCCTCTATATTATTATTGTTATTTTGCGTTTTATTTTACAATGGATGCGAGCAAGTTTTTATGATGCACCATCGCAATTCATTTTAGCATTGACCAATCCAGTCATTATGCCACTTAATCGTTTTATTCCCAGGTGGCGTCATGTTGAGTTATCTTCGCTAGTGCTTATTTTAGGACTTGCCATCCTAGAAGCATTACTGGTTAAATTATTAGCATTTGGAGAAGTAGGCAATATTATAATCTTATTATTTCAAGCTATATTTTCTCTTGTTTTTTTGGTGTTAGAATTTTACTTTTTTTCAATTTTAATTGAAGCTATTGCAAGCTGGTTAGTTCCACCTGGTAGTTATAATCCCATTACGAATTTTTTACATCGATTAAATGAACCTCTATTACGTCCTGCCAGACAAATAATCCCGCCTATTAGTGGTTTTGATTTATCACCTTTGGTTGTATTACTCATACTACAAATACTTATTATTGCGATGGGGTCACTCTAAAAAATTTATGACATTTTTCAAAAAAATGGTTATACTAAAGCCCTTATAGGAAAATTAGCATTTAGTGGCTAACTTGGAAACATTTTTGTGTGAATTGTCTTATTGGTTAACTATTTAGGAGATATTATGTCTACAGAAGCAAGCGGTTCTCCCGCAGTATGGACAGCAAGCAAATCATTAATTGCAGCACATCCAGTGGGTTTTGCAATTGTTGGTGGTATTGTTGTTGGTGTTGCAGCCTATTACGCCATGAAGTTTTTCTCTGGTAAAAAAGAAGAAGCAGCAGCAGCATCATAATTTGTGATTTTTTTAAGGAGAGTCGCATTTTTCGCTCTCCTTGCCTTCCTCCCTAGTTAAAAATTATTCTAACGCCACTGCTGCAACTTTTCAGTGGTAGGCTGCTCAATAATACCTTTCTCTGTTACAATTGCATCTACTAATTCAGCAGGTGTAACATCAAATACAGGATTCCATGCTTGTGCATCTAAGGGAGCAATGCGCTGTCCATTCGATGTTAGTATTTCGTGGGCCTCCCTTTCTTCCACTTTAATTTCACTACCTGTCGCAATACTAAAGTCAACCGTTGATAAAGGCGCGGCAACCATTACTTTAACACCGTGGTAGCGTGCCAGAACAGCTAAATGGTAAGTCCCAATTTTGTTAGCAACATCCCCATTGGCAGCAATCCTATCAGAGCCTACAATGACCCAATCAACCATCTTTTCTTTCATTAGCGTGGCTGCAGCACTTTCGGTGACCAAAGTCACAGGAATATGATCTTCTAATAATTCCCAAGCAGTTAAGCGTGTTCCTTGTAGCCATGGACGAGTTTCATCCGCATATACTTGTGTGATTTTATTATCACTAAATCCACTACGCACAACCCCTAACGCCGTACCATAGCCACCTGTTGCTAAAGCGCCAGCATTACAATGAGTTAAAATTCGGCAATTTTTAGGCAATAAGCTTGAGCCAAAATTCCCCATAGTATAATTTGCATCAATATCTTCTTGGTGAATAGCTTTAGCTTCTGATAATAGTTCAGATTCTGGATTACCTGAAATATGACTAAAACATTTTTGCATTCTTTCTAATGCCCAAACTAAATTGACAGCCGTAGGACGAGCTTGCGCAAGCGTTTGCATATCAGCGCTAATGATTGTTTGCCATTGTTCGGGGGATTTTTGATAAGCTTCTCTTGCCGCAAGCACCACACCATAAGCAGCAGTAATACCAATAGCTGGCGCACCTCGTACTACCATATCTTTAATTGCAATAGCCACTTGTGATGCTGTTTCTAAAGAAATGTGAGTATAAGTATGGGGAAGTACACGTTGATCTAGTAGATAAAGTTTATCTTCTTCCCAACGTACAGCTTGTAAACGTTCATTCAATGGATTCATTTTTGAGTAATCCCATCTTGTTTTAAGGCTAGTTTGATCTCAAATATTTTAGCAAATAACAGATTTATTCTCTGTTTTTTACCACTGATCAAACGTTACGGATAGGGTTTTATAAACCAAACCCTATCCAGTACAAAGACAGGTGTATTGTAATATGCATTCTTACGACAAACAATCTAATCAGCGACTTGCTCAACTTCTTGCACAATAAAACTCTTACCAATTTGATCCCAAGTCATGAGCGCTTTGAAAACTTCAGTGTTCTGATTTTCTTGTGTTTTATTGCCAATTTCAATGCCTGTTGGTACATCAATGTAAGAATCTGTTTAAAGTTTTTTTAGAATGATAGCCAAAAAAGCTAGCATAACGAACTGTAGACTACAATTGAGGTTTCTTTCGCAGTTTTTCCAAAGTCTTCGACACTTATCTAACCAAGCAAAAGACCTTTCAACAATCCATCGCTTGGGTAAGACTTTAAAGGTGTGCAGTTCACTACGTTTGACGACTTCCACTGTTGCTTGGAGTTTATGTTTTACTTCTTTGGCAAAAGGGGCTTCGGTATATCCACCATCTACTAACACTTTTTCTACACCAGACAATTTGCAACGTTCAAAAGCTCCCTTCCTATCTGTTACATTAGCCGTTGTTATCTCAATAGCATGTGGAAAACCTTGTGTACCTACTGCTATATGCCGCTTGATACCAGGTACTTTCTTGCCTGCGTCATCACCTTTTTTCTCAGCACAATCAACGTTCTTTACACTCTGTGAGTCAACTATCAACATACTTGGAATAGCATTGCGTCC
>JADGDF010000260.1 GCA_016745055.1 Thiotrichaceae bacterium
TTGTTACGGGTTGTACAAGGTGCAAGTTTGTTTTGCCAGCGAAAAAACGTTCTGATTGGGATATCAAAACGCTCACCGGTTTCTTGGAAACTCAGATTGTACTTGTCTTTGGTGGCAAATACTTTTTCGCGAAATTTAAGTGGGTTAGTCATGTATATATTATGACATATTATTACACATCAGCTATATATAGTCACAGCCACTCAAAAATTGGTTTCTGGAATAGCAATAAGTTGAAAATTTTCTGCCAATAATGAGCGAAGTAATACCACATGCTCACAAGCTTGATTGAAAAACTTATCACAAGCCAACTTAAAATGGTTGAAAGTCTCGTAGTAAGAACTGTAGAGCACTTTTTTCTTAAAAAGCTTCCAATAACGTTCTATCAGGTTTAGATTAAGTGCATAAGGTGGAAGGAAAATGAGTTGAATACGCGATGTTTGTAGGTATTCACTTACGATTTTAGCACGATAATAACGTGCGTTATCTGCGATAACGGGAATGTTTTGGACATTAGGATGCTTTGCTTGAATAAAGCGATTGTAGAATCCGCATTAAGCGTATCATCATAACGAATAACTGGGTCTAACATACTGAGTAGTGAATATTCCATGGCTCTTCAACGTAGGCAATCACCACCTGCGGACTCAGGCATAAGTTGTCATCCAAATGGGCTTTTAACTGTTGTTGCTCACCTGCCAATAAACGTGCTTGACTGCCGCCTGCTTGAAAGCGTAACAACTGTTAAATATTGAATTGGCCAAAGTAATTACGTACCGTATCTGGGTCTAACAGCAATGCTTGAGCCACATCTTTTGCTGACCTGCCTGAAGGCAGCAAGTAAACCACCTTTAAACGGTTTGCTTGGCGCTTGCCCTTTGTTTGATCGTGCCTCGCTTTCAGACGCTGTTGTTCTTCGAGAGTTCGTCATTGCTTGCCATAAATATATTATAAACCAATTACATAAAAATCTGTATTTGACGATTTTTCAATGGCGATGACTATTATAGTTAGACAGATTTTATAATTCTGCCTGTAACGTTTAGGAACAGCTTACAAAGCTATTTTCGAGTAAAATGCCATTATAAATATTGCTTGATTGGCTTAAATGAGCGACGATGAATGTCACATATTCCCAAAATTTGTATGGCTTGTAAATGAGCTTTCGTGGGATAACCTTTATGTTTTGCAAAACCATACCCTGGATAAATTTTATCTAATTCAACCATCTCCTGATCTCGGGTCACTTTGGCAATGATTGAAGCAGCACTAATTTCAGAAACTTTCTGATCGCCTTTGATAATTGCCTCAACAGGATAATTTACGTTAGGGCAGAACTTACCATCAACTAATACCTGCGTAGGCGCAATATTTAATTGAGAGACTGCACGTTGCATGGCTAACAAACTGGCTTGTAAAATATTGATTTCATCAATTTCATTCACTTCCGCACGTCCAAAGGCATAAGCAAGCGCATGTTGATAAATTTGTGTGGCTAATTGCTGACGTTTTGATTCTGTCAAAGCTTTAGAATCCATCAGACCTGAAATAGGTGCGTTTGAATCTAAAATTACTGCCGCAGCAACGACTGCCCCAGCTAGAGGTCCACGCCCTACTTCGTCAACGCCTGCAATCAGTTGAGGAGAATTCATGGTGTTCCTGTATGCTGTTCTATCATCTTTCGTAGCATGGTTTCTGGCTGCATACCTTGCGCTTCATCGACAATTTTCCCATGCCTATATAGTTTTAAGGTAGGAAAGCCGCGTACACCGTGTTGACCTGCTAGTTTTTGTTCTTCATCAGTATCAACTTTTGCCAGAATAAATTGACCTTGATATTCTTCGGCTAAATTATTCAAAATAGGCATAAGTATCCGACAAGGTGCGCACCAATCTGCGGTGAAATCGACTAAAACGGGAACTTGTTTTGATTTTTCTACAACTTCTGTGGAAAAGTTTTCTAAATTAGCGTAAATAATGTAGGATTTGTCGTTCATAATAAAAAAGTTGGAAGAATTGATAGTTATATATTTTTGAAATAGACAAAGGAATTATAAAACATCGTGTTACGCTTTGCTAATATGGCTAATATTTGGTGTGTCGAAATCATCCAGCATGGTAAATTGACCTTCATCCATGCTCAAGTGATGTTTTTTAGCTGTTAATTTTGCTCGGTGGTTCGAATAAATTCAACTTTCCTGTGGACATCAAACTCTGGTGGTAATTAAATCATGAGTTGTTGATTCAGATTTGTATAAACTTGGCCAAAGCTAACATTTCAGATAAACCTTGTTTGAGTGGTATAACAAAGAGATATTTTCAAATTTGATGAAAATGGTTATATTTAATGTCAAAGGCATTATCTCTTGTCCATTTTACAGGTTGGGCAGATTTTAATATGCCCTATCCCATGTTTTAACTAATGTTTTATATATCACGTCCATCTCACTTTCAAACTGATCTTTTGTAATCTGTTTACCAACCATTTTAGCAAGCCTTGTTTTTTTCCTGCCAGACATATTATTTACTTGCTCTTTAGTACGTTTCCAGTCATTTTCATTGGGGTAGTATTCTTCCAGTGAGCCATATGGCAGCACTACAATTTGTTCTCTACCTTTGAGTCTTCCAAATTCTTCCATAAATTTATTGAAGCCGGCTTGTGCTTTATCCGTTGGCTTATCACAAAGAACTATTAGCTTTTCTTCATATATTGAATTTTTGAGAGGTGTAAAAACTTTTCTAATTGCATTAATTGATCGCTTTGCTTGGTGAGTATCACCTTCTGCTGAAATTATTTGTATTGTAGGTTTATCAGAGTAAAATCGGTGAATTAGTTGGGTCAGCAATTCAAACTCACTTGGTCCCTCAACAATTAAAAAATTTCTTGGTAAAAGCAAGTTTACTGTGCTTCCACCTAATAGTTCAAAAATAATATGTGGTTTATCGATTTCTTCAACTAGATGAAATTTGGTGATACGATCTTCTTTTTCTGCTTTAAATATACTTTGCCTTGAGTGTTCATCTGCTACAAGTACAGAGGAATGAGTATTGAGAAATACTTGATCAATATTTTCACAAAGACTCAATAACACATCTTTAAGCTTTCTTTGTGCAGTTGGGTGTAGATGCAATTCCGCTTCATCAATAAAAAACAAAAAAGATTTTCCAACACCTTCACGTCCTTTGCGAAATTCCGCATACGCTTGAATGATTGCCAACATTAAAGCTCTTTGCATGCCATCACCTTTTTCATAGGCATATGTTTCGACTCCATCATCAACTCTTGTTTGAAAGCTTTTCAATAACTCATCAAACTCAGGATTTTTAACTTCAAAGCTAACTTTCGTGCACTCAGAAAATTGCTTTTCTAAATGTATTTTTACACTTCGTCCCAAACTATCGAATTCTTTTCTGACTGCTGATTCTTCGTTTTCAAACAGTTCCTCAAACTTATTTCTGAATTCACGATATTGAACACTATCTTGAAGAATTTCTTCAAGAACAGAAGATAACATAATACCTACAGGTGTTTTTGATGAATATTTTGCTACATCATCAGCATACTGTTTTGTATGGATATATTCAAATTTGGGAAAGAAATTATTAAGTGCACTATCAAACCCTGTTGGAGTCTTATCAAGTTCTTTCCCTTCAATTATTATTTTTCTCTTGGATGGTTCTCGTCTCCTTCTGCTATGAAGTTAGTTCTAATCGCGCATTTTTTGGTGTTTGAGTTTTTCCCATTGTTCAAACTCTGGAAAGCACCGCTTCATCTGTATTTCCAGCCAAATC
>JADGDF010000086.1 GCA_016745055.1 Thiotrichaceae bacterium
TTCTCATAGTATCGCTGTGTTTGCCAATATTCAACATGGGATTGAACCTTTAACGTTAGAAAAAACTGTTTTAGCTTAAAAGTCGAGTATCGCGTTATAATATCATTTTCACTTATTTTATAATTGATATAGATAAAAATTACGCTCTAAATTTTACGGGAAAATTATATGCATATGAGACATCGTTTATTTCATTTAAACCTTAAAGAAAAGCTAAGTTTATTATTTCTAACATTAACGATTATTCCTTTCGTTGGTATTGGTTATTATGGTTTGCATTCTGCCTCAAATTCTTTGAGTGAAAATCTATCATTAGTGGATAAAAAAGATGTGCAGGGAGTGGTGAACAGTTTACAAAATTTTTTCGACGTAATACCTAGCGACATGCAATTTCTTTCTAACATTCATGCACTTCACCGCTATTTACATTGGAAAGATATTGGAGAACCTTATAGGGCTGAAGCAAGGTTAATTGATGTTTATGATTCTATATTTTCTTTTATGGTTTCTGAAAAAAATTATCGGCAGATTCAAGTAGTTGACTTAGAAAGTCAGGAACTTATTCGGGTTGAGTATGACATTAAAACCGGCCAGGCTGTTAATGCATCACCACTTCAGCTAACATCTTATAAAGAAAGTAAATATTTTAAACATGCCTTAACGCTCAAAAAAAGTCAAGTTTATACCTCTGATTTACACTTGGATTCCTATTTATTAGGAGCATTGGCTAAAAATGGAAAACCCACTATACACTTTTTTTCTCCTATCATTGATCAAAACGAAGTGATGCGTGCGATCTTAGTTGTCACTATTGATAGCCAATCTTTTTTTCCAGTTATCCAACAGCATAAAGAAAAAAAAATAAGAGTACATGAAGGCTTCCGCAACTATTTTGTGGTGAGTCAACAAGGGCAGTACGTCTATCATCCCGATATGGTAAACACTTTGCAGCATCAATTTCATAACAAGCGCAGGTTTAAAAAAGATATACCTGATTTGTTTAACTTTTTAATAGCTCAGTCATCTGGAATTTATAAAAAAGATGGATACATTTACACACATCAAACGTTTCAACCCACATTAAATATGCTATCTGATCACCAGTGGATATTGATTAAAAAAGTTGATGAAAGAGAAGCATTGAGTGAAATTAAGAATTTTAGAATTATTTTTATTATAATTGTGTTTTTTATATCACTTGTTGTGGTATTTATTGCTCATAAAGTTACAAATAGACTAGTTATGCCATTGCTTAAAATCAATGAACAACTAAAGTTGTTATCCAAAGGTAAAATGCCACTGCACTCGGTTGAATATAAAAAAGCAGATGAAATTGGCGAAATCATTACTTCTATAAAACAGCTAAAAACAGGGTTTAATCAAATTATTGACCAAGCCAATGCAATTGCTGCCGGTAACTTTGATCAGCAAATTAAATTATTATCCAGTGAAGATCAGCTTGGCATCGCTTTGACAGAAATGACGATGACGTTGCAAAAAGCAACCACTGAGAACGCAAAGCAAGATTGGTTAAAAACAGGACAAACTGAGCTGAGTCAAAAAATGAGTGGTGAACAAGACATTATTTTGTTATCGCGGAATATTATCACCTTTTTATGTAATTATCTGGGAATACAGGTTGGTACATTCTACATTTTAAATCAATCGGATAAACAAAACTCTTTACTTAAATTAGTGGCCACTTACGCTTATATGCAACGTAAACATTTAGCCAATAAATTTGCTTTTGGCGAAGGGTTAGTAGGACAGTCAGCCCTAGAAAAGCAACGTATTTTAATCACTGATGTGCCAGAAGACTATATTCATATTCAATCCAGCTTAGGTGAAAAAATACCACGTAATATCCTTGTTATCCCTTTTTTCTATGAAGATCAAGTCAAAGGCATTGTTGAATTAGGTACGCTCCGTGAATTTACTGATATTCAAATTGATTTTATAGAACAAGTAATGCCAAGCATTGGCGTTGTGGTTAACTCCACTGAATCGCGTGGAAAAGTAGAAGAATTACTACGTCAAAGTCAAATTCAAACTGAAGAATTACAAACTCAGTCAGAAGAATTGCAAACCCAACAAGAAGAACTCACTCAAACTAATACGGAATTAGAAAAGCGTACCCAAGATTTGGAAATGCAGAAAGAACGAATTCGGCAAAAAAATTCAGAACTGGAAAAAACACAAGTAGAAATAGAAGAAAAGGCCCAAGAACTTGAATTAGCCAGTAAATACAAATCTGAATTTTTGGCTAATATGTCCCATGAATTGCGTACACCTTTGAACAGTTTATTAATTTTGGCTCAATTGTTGGGTGATAATAAAACGAATAATCTCACTGATAAACAAATTGAGTATGCCAAAACCATTCATAGTTCAGGCTCTGATTTACTATCATTAATTAATGAAATCTTGGATTTATCCAAAGTCGAAGCGGGTAAAATTGAATTACGCCCTGAAACGGTGTACTTAACAGATTTGATGGCGAGCACACAAAGTAAATTCCAACATGTTGCAGATGAAAAACATCTGACTTTTAACCTCACATTAGCTGAAAATTTACCTAAAGAGCTTCATACAGATATACAACGCCTGAAACAAATTATTAATAATCTCCTGTCTAATGCTTTTAAATTCACTCAAGCAGGAGAAATTAAACTCACTTTACAACGTCCTAGCCCACAGATGATACCTACAATGCTTAAGTTACCGCCAGCAAAAACAATTATGCTGGTAGTAAGCGACACAGGGATTGGTATTCCTCACGACAAACAAAAAGTGATTTTTGAGGCATTTCAACAAGCAGATGGGACAACCAGCCGTAAATATGGAGGAACAGGACTAGGTTTATCCATTTCTCGCCAATTGGCAAGATTACTTGGGGGCGATATATTGCTCAAAAGTGGAGAAAATGAAGGCAGTGTATTCACCTTGCTTTTACCTGAAACGTATAAAGCTCAACAAAATTCTCTTGCCACATCCTCACCTTTGCCAGCTACGCCTAAAATTAGAGAAAGAATTATGCCGTTAATCGCCTCATCGCCGATTGGGAAAACTAAAAAATTAGAGGAAACGACTACTGATTTAGAAGAAAATGATCAACAACAAACAATTGCACCAATCAATGACTTAACGCTTGAAGATAAACCCATCAGCGATGATCGTGATAATATTCATCAGGCGGATAGAATCTTGTTGATCATGGAAGATGATCGAAATTTTATCAATATTTTACTTGAACTTGCCCGTGAAAAAGATTTTAAATGCATTGTGGCAGAAAACGGTAAAGTAGGGCTTGAACTAGTTGAACAATATCATCCCCATGCCGTTATCTTAGATGTGGGCCTACCAAAAGTTGATGGGCTGACTGTGATGGAAAAATTGAAAGATGATCCTAAAACACGCCACATTCCCGTCCATTTCATTTCAGGCTCGGAGCAGAGTGTTGATGCCAAGAAAATGGGAGCCATTGGTTATCTTCTTAAACCTGTTAGCCTGAGTGAATTGACAGATTCACTCAAGAAAATAGAAAGCTTCATTGCCAAACAAATCAAAAAACTTTTGATATTAACTGACAATGCTGAAAAAACACAGTCCATACAATCTCTTGTGGTAGATATGGATGCAACAGTTACCACGGTAGATACAAAGCAAGCAGTTTGTCAGCAACTAAAAGACAATCAATTTGATTGTTTAATTATTGATGTTGGAACAGAAGCAAACACAGGTATCAAACTCTTAGAAAAACTCTATCAAGGACAACTTCAAACACCTATTATTATTTACAGTGAACGGGAATTAACACCAGAAGAGGAACATATTGTCCAACAATGTGAAACTAACTTAACAATTAAATCCGTTCGTTCACCAGAACGTTTACTTGACGAAGCTACTTTGTTTTTACATCAACTGGAAGAAAATTTACCCCAAGAAAAACAGCGTATATTGCGCATGATGCATGATAAAGAAAGCATTCTTATGGGAAAAATCGCTTTGTTGGTTGACGATGATATTCGTAACACTTTTGCACTGGCCACCGTATTAGAAGAAAAAGATATGGAAGTCATCATTGCTAAAAATGGCCGAGAAGGTTTACAAAAGCTTAAGGAACAAAAAATAGACATTGTTTTAATGGATATAATGATGCCAGAAATGGATGGTTATGAAGCCATGAGAAAAATTCGAGCACAAACAAATTTTCGTCATTTGCCCATTATCGCCTTAACAGCAAAAGCCATGAAAGGGGATAAAGCCAAATGTATTGAAGCAGGCGCCAATGATTATTTAGCCAAGCCTGTGGATACCGATAAACTCATCTCATTGATGCGAGTGTGGCTTTATCAGTAGCAGAAAGTTGTAGAATGAACCGTAGAAAATCTAACGGATTCATGTAGTACTATCAAAATTCCAAAATGACGAATGGCCTGCATCAGCAACTACTCATAAGTATAGTATAGGCAAGCCATTTTCGATCACAGGGTATTTTCCAAGGACAAGGTCTGAACTATAAAGAACGGTACTTAATTTTGTTTCTGGTAACAAACTTATCGACTAAACACCAAATTACCATTTAAATAAGTTTGTAGCACTTCGGTCTGGTTAATTTTATCGGTAGCAACCTCAAAAATATTTTGATTCAATACAATCATATCAGCAAATTTACCCACTTCAATTGACCCTGTAGTTTTTTCCTGTCTTAGCGCATAAGCAGGTGTCAAAGTATAGGCTTTTATTACAGTGGCTAGATTGGGTAAATTTTGGGGTGCTCTAGTTAAAGCGTTTTGCATACCAACAAAAGGGTTTAAAGTGCTGACATCCCAATCACTGCTGAGCGTGAAGGTTGCGCCTGCCTCATATAAACTTTTTAATGGCACTAAATTATCTGCTCTGTTACCAATTAAAGGCTTATTTTCAAGCCAATGGTTGGGATGCGTAAAATCTCCAGCCACTTGCATGTCGGCAATCACATTTAATTGTTTGAAACGAGGATAATCGACGGTATTTACCACTTCTACATGCGTGATGCGATGACGACCGTTATTGCTTTGGGCTTGTTCCACGGCATTTAAAGCTTCGCGCACCCCTCGATCACCAATGGCATGAATATGAAAATCAAAACCCGTAGGTTCAAGTGCACGGATATATTTGGCAAGACGTTGTTCCGTAAAATAATTAAGACCAATCTGACTGGGGATTTCACCTAAAACTTTAACATAAGGCGCTAACATTGCCGCAGTGGTATTGATTAAAATACCATCTGAATAAACTTTGATTTGTGAAATTCTCAATAAACGATTTGGG
Source organism: Thiotrichaceae bacterium (assembly GCA_016745055.1). Classification (GTDB taxonomy): domain Bacteria; phylum Pseudomonadota; class Gammaproteobacteria; order Beggiatoales; family Beggiatoaceae; genus JADGDF01. The sequence continues at coordinate 5,314 of JADGDF010000086.1, forward strand.
TCGTTTTGATACAAGCTTTTTAGTTTGTTGATTTGAAAATCATCGTCTTCATTGGGATACATCCATAAATTCAAGACAGCTCTGACGCTCAATTGACCTTGTTGTTCGGCTTGCAACCAAGCCGCTTGGAAATCACGTTTCCAATAAGTTCTGCTCTCAGTGATTGAAGTAATACCATAGCTGTTGATTGTTTTTAACGCACTGAGCAAACCTTTGTAATTCAATTTTTTGATGGCATCAGTAGGCAACCATGCTTCATCCATGATTAAATCACCTGCCGAATCAAACAACACGCCTGTTGGCTTACCTGTTTCAGGGTCTTTAACAATTACTCCGCCACTTGGATTGGTTGTATTAGCATTGATGCCTGCCCATTCTAACGCTTTGGAATTGATCCAAATAGAATGTGAGGTTTCTTCCATAATCACCGCAGGCCTGTCAGGAATCGCTTCATCCAAAATCTCAACCGGTAAACGCTCAGATTCTAATAAAGTAAACACCGAATGTCCTGAACCCAACACCCAATCAGTGGCTAATTGATATGGCGCACATTCTTGTAAAACTTCAATAAAATTTTCCGCATCGGTTTCTTGATTGCTCAACAGACAGGTACCTGCAAAGGGTGAAGCAGCTTCTAATGGATGCATGTGAATATCTTGTATCCCTGGCATCATCATTGCGCCTTGTAAATTAACCACTTCAGCCGCCGCCGCAATTTTCTTCGCTTCAGCGTTTGAGCCAACAAAGTCAATTTTACCATCTTTAATGTAAACCGCTTCTGCCCACGGCTGATTTTCATTAACCGTATAAATTTTACCGTTTAATAACAATTTATCGGTCGTTGCTTGCGTAATCGTCGATATTTTAAAGTTGCCATCCGCCTGTTGTTGCATTTTCACTGCAAATGCTTTACCCAGGGCATCTTTGCTAATCACTACTTTAGGGATAGTGACTTCTTGAGTATTTGGATAATAAATGGCTTCATTTTCACAAAATACTGGAAAACTCAGACAGCTACATAATAAAAACACAGTGAGTTTCATGTTGGTTTCCTTGTTTATTTCAAGAACACAGTATATCTATTTATTTAGAACCTTGGCACTACCTTCCAAAGCAATGACTTTTCGTTTAATATTATCAAACCCTTATGTAAAATATATATATTCTAAAATAGAAAAACAAACTACATGACAAAGCTTGATAAAAAAATCTATGCCATAGAAACGGATATTCAAATAGCTGTCAAGGCGTTCAGTGTAGAGGGCTGTTGGGTGACACACTATGGCGCGACGGAGATTGATCCAAAGTACTTAGTCTATAAAGTCTGCGTCAAATCCAGTAGTGAAAAATATAAGTTGCAACAAAACCAACAACTCATCGAAAGCTTACGCACTTTATTGGTCAAACACCATTACCCGAGCAAAGCCAGAGCAGCAGTCACTATTAGTTTTGATGCGCAGGACTGTATCGACCAAGCATCACAAGGAAATGCTTGGCATCATTGGCGATGAGCTGCAATAGAAAATTTTATCTTTTAACTATGAAATCTTTAGCTCATATTTCTCAAGATGTTCCTGAACTTTCTCTTTGTCGTGTGGGCAAGCGTAGCGTAATTTTACAGTGGGCATTTTCTTTGAAATCACTGTAAATATAAAATTAACTCTTGCGCAAAGTGAGCAGATTTCTTTGGGTTTTTGTTCCGCGGGCTTTTCAATGGGCTTAGGTTTGTTTCCCTTGCGTAGTTTTAAGTCTGGACTTTTGCCTTTACTTGCCCAGTATTGTTTCCAAAATGGCGTGTCTTTTTGAAAATTGCGTTTTAGTGTTTCTGCGTTGGTAATGCGAAAGCCCCAAAATTCATGGCTTTTTGCAAAAAGAAACGCATTTTATTCGACTTTGGTAAAAGAGTAAACACTAGCCGTGTCTTGTTTTTCGTCTTCTCTATTAAGAAAAGACTCACTCACACTCACTCGCTGCGAGGCATGGATGCCGAGTAGTCCGCGACTAGCTGGGCGCTCAAAAATAGTATAAAACAGTAGGTAAGGGCGATAGTCCTTGCGTGCGTTTTTTGCTATTTTTGAGCTTCACCCCAGCGTCAAGTCATGGTGGAGTAGGCTAACGGAGTGCGTAGTGCAACGGAGTACGCAGTTGCCGTATCGAGACCGGACGTGTCGGGGCAAACAAACTAGCGTCTCGCTGAGAATTGAGTCGCTCTTAGGGATAGGACGTCCCGGGAGCGTCACGAAATCTCTGCGTGACACCGGTTTTCATTCGTTGGTTTTCCTGTGTGTGTGTTCAATAGTTGGTTTAATACATTGTTGGTTAACTACATTATTAGTAGTGGCGGGTTTTACCAGTCTCTGGTTTTCCACATGACTGGTTTTTCCAGTCAGGTAGGGTAGACAACGTTTTTTTGTTGCCCACCAAAACGTTGAAATTAACCAGTAGGGCGCGCACCATCTCTTTGGTGCGCACGCAAAACGAAGTTACACGTCATCCCTTCACGTTCGCGCCGCAAAAAAGCACACAGCGCAAACCCTACAAGGGTCGCTGGATGACAAATGGGAATGGGGCAGCCAGTAGTCAATAAGGATTAAACAAATGAATAATTTTCACGTTCGATTAAGAGAAAAAAGAGAAAACCTTCTTATCGTTCCCAAACTTTGTTTGGGAACGGGCTGCCTGGAAGCTTTGCTTCAATAATCTATAAAATAATCCATGAAATCAAGGGCAATTTTTAGTTAAGATAGCAGAATTCATATGCCCATATTCTACTAATTGACCAAAACTTAACCCAGCATCATTACAAGGTATTTTTTCATTTAAATAAACTTGCCAACCTTGTTGTTGTAATAAATTAACTGTGGTTTCTGTTAAACGACGATTTTGAAATACCCCACCCGTTAATCCAATTTGACCAATTTCTTGTTCAGTACTGATTTTTTGGATATGCGCTTGAATAGCCTGTGCCAAACTATGGTGAAAAACAATTGCTTTTTGAGAAGATGAATCTGTACTTAATAAATAAGGAATTAGAGGTGCCCAATCTATTTCCCATAAATTTTGTACATTTTTAGTAATAGGTAAAACTATATCATTTCTGTCATATTTTGATTGACACAACGCTTCCAAATACATAGCGCCTTGGCCTTCAAAATTGGCGGTGGATAAAACACCAGTTAACGCCGCAGCCGCATCAAATAGCCGCCCAACAGCCGTCGTTTTAGGCGTATTTAAACGTTGTTGCCAGGCTTGATATAATAATTCTGTGTTTGGTTGCGGCCAATCTGCACCCATTTCCCAACAAACAGCCAAGGCACAGCGCCATAGTTCTCTTGATGCTTTTTCACCGCCAGGTAGATAAAACGGTCGCAAATGCCCTACCCGTCGCCACTGACCAGGAAAACCATAAAAGGTTTCCCCTCCCCATAAATGACCATCGTTGCCTAATCCCACGCCATCCCAAGTGAATATTAGCCAAGGTTTAGTTTGCGGAAATTCACCAGCCAAGGCGGAGGCATGGGCATGATGATGCCACACGGTGTGAATGGGTAAACCGGTTTGTTTTGCCCAACGATGGCTGGCATATTGAGGATGTGCATCACACACAATACGTTCAGCTTGTACTTGATAAAGTTGTTGTAAATCTGTAATTACTTGTTGAAATACATCTAAACTTCTAGGCGAATCTAATTCACCAATGTGGGGAGAAATCACAGCCCGTTTTCCCCAACCTAATGCAATGGTATTTTTCAAATGTCCCCCAACCGCTAATGTTGGTTTTTCCAAGGCAATGGGTAATTCTAATTCAACAGGAGCATTACCTCGGCCTAAACGAATTGGGCGAGGTTTTTGGCAAATAATTTTAAACACCGCGTCGTCAGCCGGTCTTAAAATTGGACGATTATGATGTAAAAAAGCTTCTGTCACTTGAGATAAACGTTGTTCAATTTCGCTATTATTGGTTAAAACTGGTTCTCCACTGAGATTTGCTGAGGTTGCCACCAGAGGTTGTCCAAAATCGTTTAATAATAAGTGGTGTAGCGGACTGTAGGGCAACATTATGCCCACTTCTTTCAAGTGTGGTGCAATATGGGGTGATAATTTTAAATTTTGCGGTTTAGACACCAGAACAATGGGCCTTTTCGGCGAAGTTAATAAATTAATGATTGCTTTATTCAAATCCAATCGTTCGTAAATTTTTAAAGGCAACATCACAGCAAGAGGCTTGGTAGGACGAGGTTTGTGAGCACGTAAACGCAAAATTGCCGTATCATTATTAGCATCACATATTAAGTGATAACCACCAATGCCTTTAACTGCAATAATTTTTCCGGCATGTAAGGCTGTCACTGTTGCTTTTAAGGCATTTTCAGCCATTATTTCAGTATGTTTATCACGAAAGGTTAGTTGCGGCCCACAGCTTGGACAGGCCAATGGTTGCGCATGAAAACGCCGATCAGCCGGATTATGGTATTCTTGTTCACAGTCAGCGCATAAAGGAAAACTGGCCATGCTGGTATTGGGACGATCATAAGGTAAGCTTTGAATTATCGTGTAGCGTGGCCCACATTGAGTGCAGTTGATGAAAGGATAACGGTAGCGACGATTTTGGGGATGATGAAGTTCTGCCAAACAATCATCACAAATAAAATAATCTGGTGGTACATGAATTTCAGCTTCACTTTGTGCCTGGCTGGCCAGAATTTCAAATTGGGTTAAATTTTCATTGATAGGACAGGCTGTGCAAGAAAGTATTTGAGGTTTTGCAAGTGGGGGCGCTTGTGCCACTAAGCTTTGTTGAAACTGATTTAATGGCTCAGATTGACCCTGAACTATGATTTCAACTTGGCCTACTGTATTTTTTACCCAACCAGTAAGTTGGTGCTGTTGAGCTAATCGGTAAATATAGGGACGAAAACCGACACCTTGTACTTGGCCAACGATTATATAGTGAAATGTGGCCATGGTATGCGTTTCAAGAATAGTCAACAAGCTGGCCGTACTCCATTTTCAAAATACGATCTGCAGTGTGAAAATAGTGGTCATCATGCGTGACGGCAATAATAGTTTTGCCTTGAACTTTTAAATTTTGCAATAATTCTTCATAAAAATATTTTCTAAATTGCGGGTCTTGGTCAGCCGCTAATTCATCTAGTATATAAATAGATTTTTCTTCTAATAAAGCGGCTACAAAGGCTAACCGCTTTTTTTGGCCTGTGGATAAATCAAGATTAGTAAATCGACCAGCTTGATATTCAGTTTTGTCAGTTAACTGCATTAACTTGAGCAACTCTCGAATTTTCCTTTCATCTATTTGTCCCAATCCATAAAGTTTGTCAAATAAGTGAAAATCGGTAAAAATAATGGAAAATAACTCTCGATAATCAGCAACCATTGCATTATCGACTTCTTCACGATCTAAATAAATTTTACCCGAAGTTTTTGCATATAAGCTGGTAATGACTTTAAGCAAGGTTGATTTGCCACTTCCGTTACCTCCAACAATAAAGACAATTTCTCCTTTTTTCACTTCCATGTTAATAGGACCAATGGAAAATAACGTGCTTCCATGTTTATCAATGTACGCATAATGAATACTTTCAAGTCGAATGATTGTTTTAAATTCACAGGTGGCAGGCATCAAAGCAGAGACATGATGCTCTTGTTGATTATTAATAAAAGCAATATCTAATTTACTTTCTAATTCGCGCAGATTATCAATGGCAAGATTGGTACGGGACAAAATGGGTAAGAAGGTGACAAGTTTTAATGTAGGCCCCCAAATTGCTAATACCATAACAGCAATTTTAGGAAGGGTATTAACTTGTACGATATCTAAAACAGGGATGACAAATACGACTAATGCGAGCATGATAAAAAATACAGTTCGGAAAAATAAAATAGACCCCGTCTGTTGCCGACCTGCTTCTTTTTTTAATTCTTCAGTTTCTATTGAAAGTATTTCAATATCGTCTAGCATTTCAGCACTTTTATGACGATTCATTTTGATTTCTTTGAAGCCATCTAACATATGTATAACAGAACTGAAAAACTCTTTTTCTTTTCTGTTGGCAATTTGCAAAATATGGGAAACTTTTTCACCAATCGTTATATACAGAAGGAATAAACTACCAATAATAATAGTAATAAATAGGGAGGTTATAAGTGATAACCAAGCAATATATAGTAAGCTAAAGAAAAGCACCATAATGGATACTACGACTTCAAGTAATATAAAATTGTTTTGAGATATAAGGTTTGTATCTTGAGCAAGGCGAGTATAAAGTTCAGAACGATCTAGTTTTTCAATATAACTTAAATTAATAGAACGAATCTTATCAATAATTCTTACTCTAATTTTACGAACAATTTCTTCAAGCAAACAAAAAGATTGCCCATAACCATAACGAAAGGCATAAGCATATACAGCAACAATAATGAGATAAAAAATAAAGTCGATTGCTTGTAATTTACTGTCAACAGCATTTTGCACAACTTCACTAACAAACATGATTAATAAACTATTGGCTAATGCAGAAATACCAATAAAAACGAGAATGAGTGTTGTATTGGTATTGTCCGCTTCTTCATTAATAAAATTCAATAATTTCATTTTATAATTTACTTTTTCCCCAACCAATCTTGGGCAAATTGCCACGCGCTCCGACCACTGCGCGAACCACGCAATAATGCCCATTGTAAGGCTGCTTTTTCCATCTCAACTGAATCGTTTGCTTTTCCCAATTTAGCAATCCAATAGTGCACAATGGCTAAGTATTCATCTTGTTTAAAAGGATAAAATGATAACCACAAGCCAAAACGTTCTGATAAAGAAATTTTTTCTTCAACTGCTTCTGCTTGATGAATTTCTCCCTCAATATGTTGGGCTTCTAAGTTTTCATGCATATATTCTGGCATCAGATGACGACGGTTGGATGTGGCATAAATGAGTACATTGTTGGGTGGTGCATTGATAGAACCATCCAACACGCTTTTTAATGCTTTATAACTGGCATCATCTCTTTCAAACGACAAATCATCACAAAACAAAATAAACCGTTCTGATCTCCCATAAAAGTGTTCAACAATGTCGGACAAATCCGATAAATCGTGTTTTTCAACTTCGACCAAACGTAATCCTGAAGCCGCATATTCATTTAACAATGCTTTAATTAAAGAAGATTTTCCTGTGCCCCGAGAACCCCATAATAAAGCATTATTTGCTGGTTTTTGTTGTAAAAATTGTTGTGTATTGCAAGCAAGCTGCTGCTTTTGACGATCGATGCCTTGCAAATCTTGCAACAAAATATGATGAGGATGGTGTACTGGCTGAAAACAACCTTGATAATACTTTTTCTGCCAGCGAAAAGCCGTGACACATTGCCAATCGGGTGGCAAAGGTGGTTCAGGAATATAATGTTCTACTTTTTGAATTAAATCTTCAATGCGATCAAACAAATGTTGTAACTCGTTCATCATTCAGTCATTATAGATTTTAGTGGGAATTAAGCTCAAAAAATTTCATATTTCAGAAATGAATACTTTACTAAATTTATTGATTTAATACGAATTTTTACAAACTTAGGAATAGGAATTAAATAACATCCATAAATTTTCAATCAGACCTGGCAGGTTTTAAAAACCTGCCAGGTCTTGTTTCTGATTTTTCACGATGTGGTTTACAGTTGTTTCTCAAATGAGTGAAGCGATTTCGTGAAACTTAACTATCTGGAAATTTCGGGAAATCCACTTCGTTCCATTCCCAAAACAACTGTAAACCACATTTTGAAAAATTGGCACCCAAAATTAGGAAATATTTTCTAGCAAATGTTGAATGCCAGAGTAACGTTCAACTTTTTGTCGAACTGCATGTTTTAAGACTTTTTCTGTCCCCCAAATGCTAACCATTGATTTAGCTCGAGTAATGCCAGTGTAAATTAATTCTCGCGTTAAAATTGGTGAAGTTTGTTGTGGTAATAACATAAATACCTTGTCAAATTCTGAGCCTTGGCTTTTGTGAATGGTCATGGCATAAACCATTTCGTGAGCAGGCAAACGGGTGGGCAAGAAGCTCCGAATTTCCCCATCTGCCATTGGAAAAAAAACCTGTAATTCTCCTTGATCATTCCATAAGGTTATACCCACATCGCCGTTGAATAAATTTAACGTATAATCATTTTGGGTAATCATAATGGGTTTACCATGATACCATTTATACTGAGCGGGAATAAGTTCATATTGTCGCAATAAATATTCAATAAAACGATTAATGCTCAGCACGCCGTAACGTCCATGACGTAAGGCACATAATATTCGAAATTGGTTAAATTTGGCCAAGGCTGTTTTGGGATTTCTTTCTTTTAAGTAATTGATAAAACCTGCTAGAATTTTTTCCGTCATACAACTTGTAAAATCTTGGCAATCGTTTAAATCATACCAATCTACTTCTGGATAATTTGCTGATTTTAAGATGTGTAAAGCTTTTTGGCTCTGTCCTTGCTTAACTGTTTCTGCTAATGCACCAATGCCTTGATATTGGTTAAAACGGTAGCTTTTTTGTAATAACACAAGACTGTTTTGCAACTTGGAATGCGCTTGATCATTTAAACCCGCATCGCATATATCTCCTAGCACAGTACCAGCTTCGACCGAAGCTAATTGATCTTTATCTCCCAGTAAAATCCAACGACTCGTCAATGGAATGGCTTGAGCCAGTTTTGCCATTAAAGGCAAATCAATCATCGAAGCTTCATCAACAACAACGACATCGTAAGGTAAAGGATTGTCAGCATTATGCTTAAAGTAAGGAGAATTGGGTAAAACACCCAGTAAACGATGAATTGTCATTGCCTGTTGCGGTAATTGCTTGGCAATGGGATGGGATAAACTTTGTCTAACTGTGTTGATGGTTTCTTGTAATCTTGTCGCTGCCTTGCCTGTAGGTGCCGTGAGGACAATGCGTAATTGTGGTTGTAATAGGAGTAATCTCAATAAAATATTGACGACTGTTGAGGTTTTACCTGTGCCTGGGCCGCCTGAAATGATACAAAAATAATGAGATATTGCTATTTCTATGGCTGATTTTTGATCCTGATGAAGTGTTTTTGTAGAAATGAGTTGCTCAAAATCATTGTTTTCAGTAGACACATTTGACACTGATTTTTGTAAACGATTTGTAATAGATAGGATGAGTTGTTGTTGATATTGCCAATAACGATGAAGATATAAACGTTGCTGGTCTAAAATTAAAGGTTTAAATTCATGCGGTTTACCTACAACGTTTGAGTGTAGCAGCGCATTTTGCCAAGCTTGTAGGTTGGGTAATTGAAAAGGTAAATGTTGTTCAAAAATTTGTGGCTGGGTTAAATCAAAACAAATATGGCCTTGTGCATTGGCGTAACTAGTTAACGCAGCAGCAAGTAATAGGGAAGTATCTTGGCTACTTGATAATTTACCCATAAATTGCGCAAAGTGAAAATCTAAATCAGATAAAACACCATGTTGATACAACTCATGAATAGTTGTGTGGGCGGATATGTCCTTCATTAGATTTTTCCATATTTAAAATATACTTTAAAAATAGCGCTATCAATAAGATAATAATAACTGTTCAGAAAATAAAATTATAGAAATACAACTAGTGGGTTTTACCTGGAAAATAAAGTTAATTGTTCGTTTAGAAACAAGGCTCTGAGCAGGATAGGGTTTATAACCCGTTCATAATGTTTTGGAACAAGTTATCAGCCTATTCTCACATTGCTATTTTTCATGTCGCCCGCTGATTAATTTATTTTGGAGAGATTGTTGATAGGAGCTAACCTATGCAAACCAATAAGTTGTTTATTATATTGTGGATGCTATTATTTTATACCAATGTTGTGGGACAAGAAATTAGTTCAATCGGTGTTGCCCGTATGCAAAGCTTACTTAACATGTCTTTGGAGGAATTATTAGATGTAGAAATTATTGTTGCGTCCAAAAATGAAGAAAGTGTATTTGATGCACCCTCTTCTGTCACGGTGTTTACCCGTCAGGAAATATTAGCGATGGGCATTACCACGATGGACGAGTTATTAAATTTCGTACCTGGGTTTATTTCTACCCGAGAAATTGTTTTTGGTCAAGGCAATATGGTTGCAGCGCGTGGCCAAACAACGCCACAGGCTTCCTACAATATCCTTTTTATGCTAGATGGTCAGCGTTTAAATAATGAATTGGGTGGAGGCGCATTAAGTGAATATAATCATTTTTTATCTCTATTCAATGTCAAACGAGTGGAAGTTATTCGTGGCCCTGGATCCGCGTTATACGGAACAAGCGCATTTTCTGGCGTCGTTAATATTATCACAACCACGGATACTAATGATGCTTTTGTCAGCTTTGGCAATGACAATAGCCGAGAAGCCTATTTTAACGTGTCAGAAAACGAAGGAAAGTGGAATATTGCTATTTCGGGACGCCATTTTAAGGATGAAGGGCAAACTTATACCGACACACTATCTGATAATAATGATTTTACGCAGGACCCACGTCAGGGCCAAGACGCTTACGTCAGTCTATCTTATGACAAATTACGGGTAAATCTTCGGCATCAACAACGTGAAACGAGTGATTTTTATGTTGGTCGATGGCCAAGTAGTCGAGATAATCAAACTGATACCCAACAAAATTTTATCGCTTTAAATTATGAACTATTCGATAATGAAAAATGGCATGTATCGCTTGACGCTAGTTATATGAAAATGGAACAGGAAATGCTGTCTGAATTTTTGTCCGAGCAAACGGTACAAAATTTTCCCCCTTCTGTGACAACAACGGGCAACCGTGCTATTGCAATTGGTTCAATTGGTGAAGAAACAGAATGGCAAGCCAGTATTGACAGCAGCTACAGTCTTAACGAAAAACACACTTTATTTGCAGGATTAAGTTGGCGAAGACCCAAAGTAGTTGGTTTTTATGATGCAAGCAATTACAACCTAAACGATGTAGAAACTGCATTTGAAAATCAACCACCTGCAGGCAATTTGGAATATTACGGGAATATTGTTAAAAATAACTATCTACTTTCTGGAAAAAGCTATCGCGACATTGTCGGTTTATATCTTCAACACAAATATAAACTCAATGAAAAAATCACAACAACATTAGGTGTGCGAGGAGATCGCTATTCTGATGTTGACAGTGCAGCTAATCCACGCCTGGCGCTTGTTTATTCTCATAACGACAATACAAAATTTAAGCTAATGTATGGTGAAGCTTTTAGAGCACCTTCCATGCGTCAGTTATATATCAGTGGCATAGGTAATCCAGATGTGAAACCAGAAAAGATTAAAACAACAGAGTTAGCTTGGCTACAAGCCTATAATAGGATACAAACCAAATTAACTTGGTTTCATAGTCGTTCGATGGACAAACTAGATACAATTTTGGTCGACAATACTGACAGGCTATTTTTCAATCTTGAGGGAACGCTAATAACTGCTGGTTGGGAACTAGAAGCTTCTACAAAATGGAAAGGTCTTTCATTAAGAACCGCTTACACGCATTTGACAAAAACAGAAGAGAATCCACGTCGTTTTCCTGAACAAACATTTTCGCTGATTGCAAACTACCAATATGACGATTGGAATTTTAATTTAAATACTTACTATCACAGTAATATTGAGCAGCAGGTAGCTCGTCAGAAAATCACTACCCTTGACAGTTACTGGGTTACAAATACAGCCATACGCTATGTTTTGTTTGATCAAGTAACATTAGTTGGTAGAGCCAACAATTTGTTGGACGAAGCCTATTTCAGTTCTTCTAAAGCAGTTACTTTTTCAGAAGGAGTACCCAATCGTGGTAGAAGCTATTCTTTAGGCATTGAAATACAACTAAGGTAGGTTGGGTTACGCTGTCGCTAACTTAACCTGTCTAACTATGGTGGTTTAATTTTGTATGTATTTAATTATTATTGTAGCCTTATTTATTGGCTTAATTTATGGGGTAATATTTTACGTAGTTTTTGATATATTGCTTCATATATTCTCACTTCTATGCTCGAAATTTTGTAACAAAATTGATTTTGACTGGTAGATGCTTTTATCCTTATTTTTGGCCGGTTGTATAATTACAGCTATTATGCTTTATATTATTTTCATAAAACCTTTTATCGGATATCAAGAACATTGGGTTCTTTTTTTCAGAATATTCATGATAGGTGGTGTACTAGGTCACTTCCTAACTAATTTATGGTGGAACAAACAATCCAAGTAAACAATTGGAGAATGGTACGTTATATGGTTTTGGAATAAGGAACTTGTTATGACATCTCTCTTATCAAAGATATATTACTTATGTAACGTAAGGCAATATGATAATGCCTTAGAGATTTTGCATACAACTAAAGAGAAGCTCCTTTCTCCCGATTTTCTTGTATTAAAAGGGATTTGCATACAATTAACGTCGCAAGAGCAATATCAACTTTTAGATGCAGAGACAGCTTTTAAGGAAGCTATTACTAAGGAAGCTATTACTATAGATAGTCGATTTGTGGAAGCATGGATAGAATTAGGTTGGTTTTATCTAAATGTCAAAGATGATGCTATACATGCTATCTCATTCTTTCAGATGGCAATAGAAATTTCTTGTGAACAAATAACTTACACAGAGGGAAACTTAGAACTTTACTGTGAACAAATAACAGAAGCTATTATTGGGAAAGCAAGGTGCTTAATTGAAACTTTTTCAATAGAAGCTAGCCATGACACGTTTTCGTGACACAAACCGGGGATGAAATTCTCTAAAACTCGTTTACCTAAAAATGCGGGATTTCGTCAAATTACATAGTAGACCTCTTGCGAAATAACTTGTTAACAAGCTTAAATAATTAGTTTATTATATATAGCAGTAATAAGGTTAAACCGTAGAGCAAAATGCTTACGACGATTTCGGTAACGAAGCGCAAGCATTTTGAAGATTTTAAGAGCTCGTATTACATGTTCGACAGT
>JADGDF010000087.1 GCA_016745055.1 Thiotrichaceae bacterium
TAAATAAAGAAATGATGACAGGCATATCTGCGCCACCAATGGATAGCGTCATTAAAATGCCGAATAATAAGGCACAACCATAAAATGCAATTACCAAAGTTTGACTAGCTTCCGCACCATGCATCACAATCATGACACCTGTGCCGACTGTCAGTGCAAATACAATAAAGTTAACGATTTGTTGTAATGGAAAAATAATGGCTTTTTTGATAATGCCTTGTAATTTAGCAAAAGCCATCAAGGAGCCAGAGAATGAAATACTGCCAATAATTGCGCCCAGAACAGCCAAAGTTTGCACTGTCATACCCAAATCTACACCTTTGGTCAATTCCACCGCCGCAATGGCAGCCGCAGCCCCCCCACCCATGCCGTTATACATGGCAATCATTTGCGGCATATCGGTCATGGCAACTCGTTTGGCACTGATCCAAGCCAGTACTGCACCAACCATAATGGCAACGATAATTAAGCCATAATTGGTGGGTTGTACCACAGTCATGACAATCGCAATCAGTAAACCAATACTGACCAATGCAAACCCGGTACGTTCCGAACCCACTGAAAATAATCCTGCACCTTCAGCAGCAGGGGCTTTAATGGTGCTAATTCCAACCACAAATAATAGCCCAGCAACCACATAAACAATTGTCATTACATCATATTGACCCAATACACTGGGATGGGCAAAAGTGGCCAATGTCGCCAATACCATGCCAATGCCTGCCCAAATGATACCACCACGAGCGGTGACGGGGGAACTCATGCGCTTTAGACCCAAAATAAACAGGACGGCCGCTAAAAAGTAAAATACTTCAATCGCCATGCTGGGAATCATTGGACTATCTTGGTGAGGTTGTAATGGAGAAGCACCTTCGGTAATAACGGGTAAATCTTGATTCGTAGCGACAAGGATGGCTTCTGAATGAGTTGATGACATTAATTTCCTCCTCGACTACTTTTGAACATTTCCAACATCCTTTCAGTGGAGACATAACCACCCACCGCATTACCTGCGGCCAAAACCACGCTAATAAAACCAATCACTTGACCCACGACGCTGTCTGCATGGCCTAATACGACCATTGCACCGACCAATACAATACCGTGTATAAAATTAGACCCTGACATTAGGGGAGTATGTAAAATCACGGGCACGCGGGAAATGACTTCATAACCCACAATTCCTGCGAGCATAAAAATATATAAAGCAGTGAATCCTTCAATCATGCGTTGCCTCCTTGTTGTTCCATCAATGTTTGTGTAGCTGAATGTTTAATTTCACCGTCATGCGTCAGTACGCTACCAGCAATAATTTCATCTTCCCAGTTAATTGCCAATTCACCTTCTTTCAACATTGGCGAGAGGAAATTAAACATATTTTTGGAATACATTTCACTGGCATGGGTGGGCATTTGGCTAGGAACGTTCAGGGGCGCATGAATGGTAATGTCATTATGGACAATCGTTTCCCCTGGTTGACTGAGTTCACAGTTCCCTCCACCTTCTGCGGCAATATCAATAATGACGCTCCCTGGCGCCATTTGTTCTACCATATCCGTTGGTAGAATTTTTGGGGAAGGTCTACCAGGAATGGCAGCGGTGGTAATGACCACATTGGCGGCTGCCACATGTTTGGCCAATACATCCCGTTGTTGCTGCTTTTCTTCCTCGGTTAATTCTCTGGCATAACCGCCTTCACCTTTGGCATCAACGCCCACATTCACGAATTTTGCCCCTAACGATTCAATTTGTTCCTTAGTTTCAGGACGAATATCATAACCTTCAATCATTGCCCCTAGGCGTTTAGCGGTGGCAATGGCCTGCAAACCTGCAACACCAGCACCAATCACCAACACTTTAGCCGGACGAATGGTGCCAGCAGCGGTGGTAAGCATGGGGAAAAAGATGCTGGCCATTTGCGCAGCCATGAGTACGGCTTTGTAACCGGCGATAGCTGCTTGAGAAGAGAGGGCATCCATAGATTGGGCGCGGGAAATTCTGGGAATCAGTTCCATTGCAAAACTGGTGATATTTTTATCGCGCATTTTCGCAACCAAGTCAAGATGATTATGCGGTGACATAAATCCAATAATAATATCACCTGATTTTAATTTTTCTATTTCCTCCACACTGGGTGGTTGTACTTTAAGGAAAACTGTCGCTTTTTGATATAAATCATTGGCTTCACAAATTTCTGTTCCCTGATAAGCATCGTTCAGATAATGTGCTTGTTGACCTGCATCTTTTTCAATTAAAACACTGATATTTTGTTTGGTTAAACGTGTTACCGTTTCCGGTACCAAAGCAACACGCCGCTCATGAGTGAACAATTCTTTTGGTACGGCCACACAAATCGGCATGATAATACTCCCATTGATTATTATTTCAAAGGCATTTTAGAACGGAATGGCCATGAAATCTAGTGTGTCAATTTTGTTTTAGGTAAGGATGTTTACGGTTAGAAGTTATTGGCATATCTGAAGGTTAATCAACAGTTTTTCAGCCAACTCGAATAGCTTAAGACATTTAAAAATAGAGTATTTAAAGTTAGTAAGTCATTGTTTTATTAGCTTGATTATATCAACAAGTTTACTTCGACTTATGTGTTTATAGTATTACCTTTTTAGCACTACCTTTAATTTGTATTTGGGTTAAAATACTTGTGGACGAACAAAGTAAGGAGTGTATTACCAATGAAACAAATGCATGCTGTTTTCTGTACTTTCCTACTATTATGGAGTATTGCCGTTTCTGCGGATAGTTTATTTGGCGAACAACTTGTATTCAAAGAAGCACATCAAGCACTCAAGAAAAAAGATTTCGCAACGTATTACCAATTATTACCCCAATTAGAAACCTACCCACTTTATTATTATTTACGTTATCGCCAACTTAAATCTAATTTAAAAACAGTCTCTTATGGTGAATTACATGCCTTTTTGCAAGATTATAGTGATACCTATTTTGGTGAGCAATTGCGCCAGGCTTGGTTAGGACAATTGGCTAAACAAAACGATTGGACAACTTTCATTGATGTTTATACTCCTCAAAAATCGACTGCGTTACAGTGCTACTACGCTCAAGCGCGTCTGATGACTTCTCATGATGTTTACTCAGTGATGGCCGACGTGAAAGAACTTTGGCTGGTTGGTAAATCACAGCCTACAGCTTGCAATTATATCTTTGGGCGTCTGTACAACAGTGCATTGATGGATGACCAATTAGTTTGGACACGTATTCATTTGGCCATGCAAGCAGATAAAACCAGCTTGGCTAATTCGTTAACAAAACGTTTGGATTCAAATGGGCAATTGTGGTTTTCACAATGGATGACTATGCATAAGCAGCCTAAAAATACGTTAGATACTTTTGGGATGCCAGACAGTCAAATCGCACGTCGGATTATTTTGCATGGCATTAGAAGAATTGCACGTAAAGATTTTGATGAGGCTAAATTTTATTGGGATAAATTCCAGTTACGTTACGCTTTTTCAGTACCACAAATTGGTGAAATGCAGCGCGATTTAGCCTTTGCGTGTAATAAACAAGAACATCCTTTTGCCATGCGACAATTAACAAAGGTTAACAAGGAATTTATTGATCCTGAATTTAATGAGATTCGCTTAAAATTGGCTTTGAGAGAACAAAATTGGCAAGCCATTGCAGATTTTATTACTGAGTTGCCAGAACAGCAAAAAACTTCTTTAAAATGGCGTTATTGGTATGCTCGTGCTTTGGAAAGAGGAGGAAAAATTTTCACTGCCCGTAAAGAATATCAAAAATTGGCTAAAGAACAAGATTACTATGGTTTTTTAGCGGCAGATCAAATTGGGGCATCTTATCAGATAGAGGATCGTGCACCCGCATTTACACAAGCAGATCAATCAGCCTTACTGGCAAATACACATTTGATGAAAGCTTATGAATTTTACCAAGTTGGTATGCCCAAAAATGGTTGGCGCGAGTGGCAACACACAATTGAACAGTTATCTCCTCATCAACAAGAAAGGGCAGCCATGATTGCAAGTCAATGGGGTTGGCATGCCAAAGCGTTTAAAACAGCCGCTAAAGCAGGTGCATTTCGGAATTTATCCGTGCGTTTTCCTTTACCATTTAGAGAAAATGTAGAAGAAGGTGCAAACATGCAAGCTCTTAACCCTGCTTGGGTTTATGGTATTGTTCGGCAAGAAAGTGCGTTTCAACAACATGCGCGTTCTCGCGCAGGTGCATTGGGTTTAATGCAGTTAATGCCTGCCACAGGTCGTCATGTGGCTAGAAAATTAGGCATTCGCTTATCCAGTCGACAAGATATTTTGGATATTGATACGAATATCATGTTAGGCACTGCGTATTTGAGAGAAGTGTTGGATCAGTTTGATGGTAACTATGTATTGGCCACCGCAGCTTATAATGCTGGCCCTAGCCGTGCGAAAAAATGGTCTCGAGCCTATGCTTGTTTACCCGCAGATATTTGGATAGAATTAATTCCATTTAAAGAGACCCGTAAATATGTCAAGCGAGTGCTTTTCTATACAGCCATTTTTGAAGAACGTTTAGGCAGAGAAGTGAATCCTTTACGAGTCGCCTTAGCACCACTTAACCAATTGTGCGGGTAATTGAAGTTATAATCGTTTTCCTCGCTCCCAAACTCTGTTTGGGAATGCTTGCACGGGAAGTTCTGCTTTCCTACAAAGCAAAGCTTTGCTGGCAGGCGTTACCAAGCTGTAGCTTCACTGCCATTAAGTTAAGGATTTTTTCAGTTTTTGGCGTGCAAGATTTATCTTGCGTGTGCAAACTAAAGTTTGCACTCTCCTTACGAACTTAACTTAATGGCAGTGAAGCTACAGCTTGGTAACGAGAAAATGAGAAACCGAACTTCTCTTACTTCCTTAACAGAGGAGGATTGGACATTAGGGTAGAGATTAGACTGAAATGCAAATATGGTGAAAATAACGTGATGTTACAGGTTACAAACCTGCGCTAGTGTTTGCTTCAAACCTAAATCACCAACTGTCATTAAGTTAATTTTCCCCAACACCTTCTTGAGTAAGGAAGAAAGATATAGGGGTAGTTGAAAGGTTGGTTTTGTCAAAGCAAAATGAATTTTGCACTCCCGCTTACTTAAATAACTTAGTAATATCAGTCATGAAAAAACGAAGTGTTGTATTCTGAATTTCACATAATAAAGAAAATACCACCACCAAAATTGGAGAAATAACAGTGCATTTTTTTTATAATCTAAAAATAGCTTACAAGCTATTAGTCGTACTTGCATTACCCATTATCGGCCTACTTTGTTTTTCTTCAGAAACTGTATTAGAAAAATACCGTTTATCTCAAGAAATGGCAGAAGCAGAGCGGCTTGCTATGCTAAATATAGAATTAAGTAATGTTGTTCACGAATTACAACGAGAACGAGAAATGAGTGGCTTATTTGTTGAAAATAAAGGTAAACGTTTTCGCAAAGAACTTGATATTGAACTGGCACGCACGAATGAAGTGATTCCACCCTTGCGCAACTTGATTGCACAACTCAAGCAAGAAAATTTAAGTGTTTTTCAAGATGATGAATTACAAACTGACTTACGGTTTGCATTAAGTGAACTTGATAAACTAAAAGAAATTAGAGAAGCGATTAACAATGTTGAGATTCACCCTGACAAAATCATGTATGAATTCAGCAAAGTACATGAAAGCATTATTGAAGTCATTCATATATTAATTGATAAAGTCAAAGTCAGTGAAATTGTTTTTATTTTAAAATCTTATGTTGATTTAATTACAGCCAAAGAATATGCCAGTTTAGAAGGTTCTGTATTATCCAGCCTATTTACGCATAAATACTTTGAACCAGGAAAATACGCTCAATTCGTCGAAATTGTTGCCCTGGAAAAGGCTCATTTTGAAAACATGTTGGAAAACTTACCTGAGAGCCAAAAGGCAACAATTGAAGCCACATTCAACAGCAAATCTTTTCAAGAAACAGATAGAATGCGTGAGATTGCTTACATGAGTGCAGATAGTGTACTTGCTGACAGTGTTGATTCTGAATACTGGTGGCAAATGCAATTAAAAAAAATAGAACAACTAAAAGCCATTGAAGATGTACTTGCAGAAACTTACTACAATAAAGTAAACAATATTCAACAATCTTCCTACCAAGATTTTATTACGATTATTACCATTGTTGGTTTAATGGTAATTATTATTCTCATACTTAGTTATCTCATTGTTAGCAGTATTACCAAGCCACTTACCCAGGCTGTGACTATTTCTCAAGCCGTGGCTGATGGCAAACTGGACAATGAAATTAGTTATGTAACACTTGATGAAACCGGCAAATTACTCAGTGCGCTTGGTATAATGCAGGCACAACTAAAAGCTCGTATTGAAGAAGACAAGCATATTGCTGATGAAGCGCTGCGTATTAACCAAGCACTTGATAATGTCAATACCAGTGTATTAATTGCTGATAACCATTTTAATGTCATTTATGTCAATAAATCTGCCACAAAATTATTTAAATATAGGGAAAAAGCCATTCGTCAAAGCTTATCCAATTTTAATGCAGATCAGCTTTTAGGTCTATCCATTGATGACTTTCATGAACATCCTGCACATCAACGCAAGATTTTGGAAGAATTAGACACAACACATCGAACTGTATTACACATTGGTGATCTCAACATTGACATGTACATCAACCCTGTAATGAATAAAGAACAACAACGGTTGGGTTGGGTCGCTGAATTTCGTGACCGTACTGAAGAAGTATTGACTGAAAAAGAAGTAGAAACCGTAATGCAAGCAGCAGCACTGGGTGATTTCACCCAACGCTTGAATATTGAAAACAAAGCGGGTTTCTTCAAGTCTTTGAGTAAAAGCTTAAATCGAACCTTAGAGTTTAACCAGCAAATTGTTGAAGAACTCATGCATGTATTTGCAGCCATCGCACAAGGCGACTTAACTAAAGGAATCACCAGAGATTATTCTGGCGCTTTAAAGCAATTGAAAGAAGATGTTAATGCGACCGTATTTACACTTGTAAACGTGATGAAAGCCATTGAAAAAGCCGCCAATGCTTCTGCTGAAGGAGATTTTAGTCAACGCATTGCCTTGGAAGACAAACAAGGATTCTTTAGAATATTAAGTGAAAAACTCAATCAAACATTAGATTTTAATCAAAAAATTTTAGAAGAACTCATGCATGTGTTCGCATCAGTTTCTCAAGGTAACTTAACCCAATCAGTCACAGGAGCATACGCAGGTTCGCTAGCAAACTTAAAAACAGACATTAATGCTACCTTGACTAAACTTGTGACTATGATTGATGCTATCAAAGAAACAACAGATTCAGTTTCTGTTGCAGCCAGTCAAATTACCGATGGTACGACCAACTTAAGTCAGCGCACTGAAGAACAGGCAGCTTCTTTGGAAGAAACCGCGGCGAGCATGGAAGAAATGACCAGCACAGTTCAACAAAATGCTGATAATGCATCGCAAGCAAATCAACTCGCTGCCAGTGCAAAACAACAAGCCCTGCAAGGGGGCGATGTTGTCAATAAAGCGGTTTCCTCCATGTCTGAAATTAGCAGCAGCAGTGCTCAGATGGCTGATATTATTGGTGTGATTAACGATATTGCATTCCAAACCAATTTACTTGCGTTAAACGCTGCTGTCGAAGCTGCAAGAGCGGGTGAACAAGGTCGTGGCTTTGCGGTGGTCGCAACAGAAGTACGTAATCTTGCCCAACGAAGTGCAACCGCTGCCAAAGAAATTAAGATATTAATTCAAGATAGCTTGAATAAAGTGGGAGAAGGCACTCGATTAGTTAATCAATCTGGGACGACTTTGGAAGAAATTGTGCTTGCGGTTAAAAAAGTCAGTGACATTATTGCTGAAATTGCGGCGGCTAGTCGAGAACAAGCCTCGGGCATTCAACAAGTCAATAAAGCAGTGGCTCAAATGGATGAAATGACTCAGCAAAATGCTGCGTTAGTGCAAGAAGCGATGGCTGCTAGTACTTCAATGCAAAGCCAATCAACCAGTTTACTGGACCATGTTGCTTTTTTTAATACAGGTACGATAAGACGGAGTAGAAAAAGTTTGCCCGTTACGAACCCAAAATTACATCTGAAGGCTGATATTCAGTCAATGCATCAAACTCAGCAAGGTATTGTAGAAAATAGGTATGACGAAGATTGGCAAGATTTTTAATTTAGAAACTAATATTGCGTACTTCCAAGTAAAAATCAATGGATTACGAAATTTTTTGATTACGTAACTGATTGATTTTTAATTGGCCTACGTAACATCAATCAAGTAGGATTAGAGTAAATATCTTTGTTTCTTCACAGGTAAAACTGGTTGTATCAATATAGTGCTAATTATGGCAAACTTGTCCAGAATTCTAATCATCCCCCTGAATTCTGGCATGAATAAACAACTGACTGACGAAGCTTATCAAATTCAAATTTTAGCGGGTGTTTCTCGCACTTTTGCCCTCACTATTCCACAACTTCCTCCTGCGTTATGTAAAGTGGTGGGTAATGGTTACTTGTTGTGCCGTATCGCAGATACCATTGAAGATGAGCCTGCGTTAACGCCTGAACAAAAACAGCATTTTTCACAACAATTTATTAATGTTGTTGCTGGCAATACTGCCCCTCAAACTTTCAGTAAAGCCCTTACTCCTTTACTATCAGCGGTAATGTTAGAGGCAGAAAAAGAATTAGTTCACAATACGCCGCGCGTCATCAATTTAACAAAAAACTTTAATCCAGAACAGCAAGCAGCATTATTACGTTGTGTACAAGTAATGGCGGCTGGAATGGCTGATTTTCAGGAGCAAGCCACATTGCAAGGTCTGAAAACTGTCGCAGAGATAGACCACTATTGTTATTGTGTGGCAGGGGTTGTTGGAGAGATGTTGACGACATTATTTTGTGATTATTCACCACAAATAGCAAAAAATGCAAAACAGCTGCAAAAACTATCAATTTCCTTTGGGCAAGGTTTGCAAATGACTAATATTCTTAAAGATATTTGGGAAGATCAACAACGGGGGGCTTGTTGGTTACCACAAGAGGTATTTACGCGCTTTGATTTTAATTTAGTTGACTTATCACCAACCAATCATGATATGAAGTTTCGTTCAGGTTTGGGCGAACTCATTATAATTGCCCACCAGCATTTAGAGAAAGCGCTTCGTTATGTATTACTAATTCCACGTCGAGAACAAGGTATTAGACGATTTTGTTTATATGCATTGGGTATGGCGGTGCTCACTCTGCGTAAAATTAATCAACAACGGGATTTTACTTCCGGCAACCAAGTTAAAATTTCCAGAATCCAAGTTAAAACTGTTATTATTTTAAGTAACCTATTGGGCTATAGTAATTTTGGTTTACGGGCTTTATTTTCCTTATTCACCCGCAAACTACGTCATGCAAACAAATCGTAATTACTCAGCCTCAATGATTTCATAATCGTGAGTAATCTCTGCCGCTTTTTCTAACATAGCAGAAACAGAACAATACTTTTCAGCGGACAGCGAGACTGCTTTTTTCACATGATTTTCTTTTAACGCTTTGCCTGTCACTTTATAATGCAAATGGATTTTAGTAAAAATTTTAGGTTCTTCATCCCGTCTTTCAGCTTCAACTTCAATCACACAATCAGTGACATGTTGACGCTGTTTACCTAAAATCATCAAAATATCTAAGGCTGTACAACCACCTAGTCCTAGTAACACCATTTCCATTGGACGGATGCCTAACTCTCTGCCACCAATTTCAGGTGAACCGTCCATAATGAGACTATGGCCACTGCCTGACTCTCCCATCAAACATGCATTTTCAACCCACTTAATTCTTGTTTTCATTCATTTTATCCTAGGTAATCAGTGAAGGAACAGAAAATATATTCAAAAAGCATCGCTTGGTTTAAGAGTACAAAACTTGTTTCGCAAAATAAATCTTTTACTCCAAAGTGCTTGCATAGTTTATTTTCTGTCATTTATTGCATTAACTGAATAAATTTGTCAAACAAAGGCGCGACATCGTGTGGCCCAGGACTGGCTTCTGGATGCCCTTGGAAGCTGAAAGCAGGAACATCAGTGCGCTGAATACCTTGTAATGATTTATCAAATAAAGAACGATGAGTGGCTTGCAAATTGTCAGGCAAACTCGCTTCGTCAATTGCAAAACCGTGATTTTGACTGGTAATCATGACCTGTTTGGTGGCTAAATCTTGCACTGGATGGTTCGCGCCATGATGGCCAAATTTCATTTTCATAGTTTTTGCGCCACTAGCCAATCCCAATAATTGGTGCCCCAAACAGATGCCGAAAGTAGGAATTTTTAATGGTAGCAAAGTTTGAATCGCTTCAATAGCATATTCACAGGGTTCTGGATCACCTGGGCCATTGGACAGAAAAATACCATCAGGTTTCTCTTGTAAAATTTCATTGGCTGGGGTTTTAGCAGGCACCACTGTCACTTGGCAGCCTCTTTCCGCTAACATGCGCAAAATATTGCGTTTAACACCAAAATCATAGGCAATAACATGGTAATTTTTAGTAGATTGATTGGGTTGAACGCCCAACTGCCATACACCTTCTTCCCAGATATAAGGTTTATCTGTAGTCACTTCTCTCGCCAGATCCATACCTTTTAAGCCAGTAAAATTTTGGGCAATCTGTATGGCTTTTTCAGTGTCAACGTCACCTGCCATGATACAACCACCTTGCGTCCCTTTTTCTCTTAAAATACGAGTTAAACGGCGGGTGTCTATATCTGCAATGGCCACAATTTGGTGACGATTTAAATAATCATCCAAAGATTCTTGGCTACGCCAGTTACTCGTTAACAAAGGTAAATCACGAATGACTAAACCCGACGCAAATATATTACGAGATTCTTCATCTTCGGAATTTATGCCAGTATTACCAATGTGCGGGTAAGTTAGAGTGACGATTTGTTTATAATAAGAAGGATCGGTCAGAATTTCTTGATAGCCTGTCATGGCGGTGTTAAAAACGACTTCTCCGACTGTTTGGCCATTGGCACCAATTGATTTGCCGTGAAAAAGACTGCCGTCTGCTAACGCTAAAATAGCAGGTTGCATAAAGAAGGGTTCCTTTTTGTCAGAAGGCTAAATTATTCTTGCTTGTTCCTAAACTCCAGCGAGGCATACAAAACTTATTTTACAAAACGAATCCTATACTCACATATCAAATTCTATTTTGGAACGATAAAACTATGTGGGAATTTTAGAGTCGTTATGTCAAAAAAGAAGCCTCGTGCTTACAAATAAGCGAGGGCTTGAATATTTTTCAATAATTCTGCAATATTAGTTGTTAAAGTCAATATTACGCTTATGATGATTATGTGCCATTATCTAGGCTAGACGATTACAAAAACAACGTCAGTACACCTGTGTATCCATATAAACGTTGGTGATAAATTTCACCATTTGCAAAAAAACCAACTAACGGAAAGTCACCAAGTACCCGTTTAATTGTTTTCAATTCCTGAGAATCTGAACCAAACAAGTTTTCACCCCGTCCCAAACAGGAATAATAAAGCCCACCTTTGGGAGGTTCAGTCAAAGTATTTTTTAAACGAGTCAACATTTTAACCAAATCTTCATAGGCACTGTCTGCATCTCGTTTGGCAAACATAATGGTAGAACCAGGCCGAATCGGTTCTGCAATTGCAACTAATTTGTGTTTTAAATCAATACCAATTAAATTTCTGACCAAATAATCTCCTGTATCAGAGCCTTGAATAGGCAATGCAGCAAAAATATGGCCTGCAATTTTGTTTAAATTATCTGCTAATTTTTCACCAATATCTTCAAAAAAAACGTCCAAAGCTGGACGATCATCAATTTTAACAATGATATTGTTTTCACATTCTGTAATTTGGTGACGTGGACCAATAACTGAACAACCTTGTGTCAAACGAATTGAAACGGGTACCACACTGCTAAATAATGCCCCTGAAATTTTACCATCCGTCACGACATTAGCTATTTGAGGATAGCCATGCCGAGAACTGGTGAGTCCACCGACGAGAAAACCTTCATCAAGTTGCTCACTAAGTTGGTAGACCAAATTGGAAATTTTGTCATGTTGTGAGTCACCATGAACAACAGCAAACATAGCCTGTTTACTATCACACCAGGCTTGATGCGTACGTGCAAATTCTTTAAGCTCTTCTTCAATATTGGTAAACACGCGAAAGGAATTTTCAGAAAAACAACCTAACATTACTGCAATAGCAGGTTGATCAAAATATTCTTTACCTTGGCCACAAATACCAATTCCAACTGTACCAACCCACTGTTCAATATCAGTATATTGCTTAAAGTAGGCTAAAATTTCTGGTAATTCTTTGCTAAGTAAATCCGTAACATAGAGGAAACCCAGATTAGCGTCAGCGTTGAAATCACCTATTTGTGTTAAGCAATCTTCAGCCGCTTCTTGCCATTGTTCTGCATGAGCATGACCATATTGAAAAGCATTCATATATTAAGTCTTAACTACCTTTAAGGGATTCAACCAAATCTTGGTAAGTTTGGATAAAAAGGGCCATCTGCGCATGAGGTGCTTCTTCTTCAGATACATTATGCGGATGTAAACGTCCACTGTGAATGGCTGCAATGAGTATATCAGCAGCAGCTCGTTTGGTTGTGGTTTCTTTGGTACGTGTATTTTTTATTGCTTCCAATAATTTTTCATAAAGTGTACGAAATAAATCTGTTTGTATATTAGGCAATTCTTCATGAGGTGTGTAATTAGGTGGATAAAAGCGATTATTATGAATTGCTGCCACCAGAATATCAACAGCAATTCGTTTGGCAGTTGTATCTTGAGGTGTTGTAGCCATGTGACTTCTCCTAAAAGCCATATATAAAAATACAGCAATAGCACTTGCGGGTAACAAAAAAATAGGTAAATACATATTATGCTTTATTCGCTTCTGAATCAGATTTTTTTCAGTTTTTCCAAATACATTTCAATTTCTTCAAGTCTAAATTACCAGAGAATTCTCTCGGGTTTTAGCCCTGTAAATATTCTTTGGACGTTAAAGATTGCGAAACTTGTTACTATAAGAGATTCTGTTTTCCAAGCGACATTTTACTTAATTCCAATTAGTCATCAAGTATATGTTACCTTGTTATTTTTGTAATATTGTTTTCTTCATTAACTTAATATAAATAGCAAGTGCTAATAGCATATAAAATCAATGTTTCCAAAGGTAATAATTTACCACTTTCTGGATTGGCTTACTTGTGATAGTTTAAAAAATGTTCTAATAACCCAACAATAATATAATTTATCAAAGGTTTTATGGGTCCTAATAGACACTACATAGTTTAGCGTTATGTTTTTTTCTCGTGATTAAGTACAATCATATATTCCACCCAATTAAAGGAGGACGCAGTACATCCTAAACTTCGTTCCACGCAGTGCGTGGAACGAAGGAGGAAATAATTCCTTAACTTACTTACAGCAGATAAAAATTTAAGGTAATTCCTCCAACTCAGCGCCTTCTTTCTGCACAGGCATTAAGTCTGCTTTGCTGACACCCAAAGCTAAAGCGCTGGCGCTGGCAATATAAATTGAGGAATAAGTTCCCACGACAACCCCAATAATTAATGCGGCTGCAAATCCATGAATTAGTTCGCCACCAAACGAGAATAATACAATTAATACCAACAAAGTGGTGACTGAAGTCATCACAGTTCTTCCAACAATTTGATTAATGGATCTATTCATCACATCCACGGCTGATTGTTTACGTATTTTAATAAAATTATCACGAATACGATCAAACACAACAATAGTATCATTCAGTGAATAACCGATGACTGCAAGCACCGCAGCTAATACGGTTAAATCAAATTCCCATTGAAATATTGAAAATAGCCCCACTGTAATGACAGTATCATGAATTAAAGCAGCAATTGAACCTAACGCAAAGCGGTATTCAAATCGGAAGGCAACGTAAATTAAAATCCCAATCAGCGTGTATAAAACCGCTAAACCACCATCTTCAATCAATTCTTTACCTACTTGTGGCCCCACGAATTCTACCCGCCGCAACTCAGCTTCATTTGAACTGCTTTGCAATAGTCGGAATATTTCATTACTTAATTCATCATTGGCTGATTTCTCTTTACCCTGCTTGTCATTAGCTGATTCAGTATCACTGCTTTCATCATTCTTCAAATCTTCACGTACACCTAAGCGAATCAATACATCTTTAGTGGTACCAAAATGTTGCACAATGGCATCAGGGAAATTGTTTTCATGCAAGGTTTTGCGAATTTCTTCCAAGTCGGCTGGCAATTGATAACCAACTTCTACCAAGGTACCACCAGTAAAATCCACGCCAAATTTCAGTCCTTGGTGCACCAAAGAGGCAATGGCTGCCAACATTAGAATGGCTGACAGGAACATGGCTTTTTTGCGAATACCCATGAAATTATACGTATAATCAAATCTATCTAAAAAACGCATGATTTATCTCTAATATTAAGGTTCTATACTGGCAAACTTTGTAGTTTTTTACCGCCATACAGGTAATTGATAGTAGCACGACTGACAATAATCGCAGTAAACATCGAAGTAATAATGCCTAAAGATAGCGTAATCGCAAATCCTTTAATTGGCCCTGTCCCAAAACCAAATAACATCACAGCTGCAATCAAAGTAGTGATATTCGAGTCAGCAATGGTTCCAAAGGCTTTTTCATAACCAGCATGAATACTGGCTTGTGGCGTACTACCTTGCGCGAGTTCTTCTCGAATTCTCTCAAAAATTAACACATTGGCATCCACAGCCATCCCCAAAGTGAGCACAATCCCGGCAATGCCTGGCAAAGTTAATGTGGCTTGTAAGAGTGATAATAATGCAACCAAAATAATGACATTCATCAATAAGGCAAAATTAGCCACCAGGCCAAAAACACTGTAACGAACAACCATGAAAACTAATACAGCGACAAAACCTATCATGATAGAAAGCATGCCACGTTCGACGCTTTCTTTACCCAAGCTTGGGCCAATAGTGCGTTCTTCAATAATTTCCATTGGGGCTTTTAAAGCACCAGCACGTAGTAATAAGGCTAAATTACGTGATTCTGAGGCTTTCAAACCTGTAACTTGAAAACGTTTACCAAATGCCTCACGAATCACTGCAACACTAATGACTTCTTCTTCAAAGGTACGTGTCGTTACTTCTTCCCCATCAACTTCTTTAGTTTTTAAGGTAGTTTCAATAAATACAACGGCCATCGGTTTGCCTACATTCTCTGTGGTCACATCATACATGCGTTTTGCACCTTTGGCATCTAAAGTTACAAAAGTTGCTGGACTACCGGAACGTTGGTCAACACTGGCTGCAGCATCAACAATTTGATCCCCCGTGACAATGACTTTACGTTTCAAAGTAACTGGTGCACTTCCATCGCGCTGTTTATAGGTACGGGCGCCATAACTGGAACCATCTTCGTCCACTAAACGAAATTCTAATGTTGCTGTTGCACCAAGGATTTTTTTGGCTTCGCCAGGGTTTTGTACCCCTGGTAATTGTACGACAACGCGTTCATCACCTTGTCTTTGAATCACAGGTTCTGCAACTCCTAATTCATTGACACGATTACGTAAGGTTGTTGTATTTTGTTCTAAAGCACGTTGCTTAAATTCTTTCAACGATTTCTCGGTTAAGCTTAAATACAAACCAAATTCTGAAGCACGATCTTTGTCAACAATCGTTAATTCTATGTAGTCTTTAGCGACTAATTTACGTATTTTTTCTTTGGTTTCCACATCGTTAAACGATATTTGAATCCCACCTCCCGATTTTGCATCAGGGTTGAGAATTGATTTATAGTGCAGTTTATTTTCTCGAAAAAGGGTACGAAATTCGCTAACATATTTCTGTTCTTCCTGACGAACCGCCGTTTGCATATCTACTTGCATTAAAAAGTGTACGCCACCTTGCAAATCTAAACCTAAATACATAGGTTTAGCCCCTAAAGCACGCAACCATTCTGGTGTCGCAGGCGCTAAATTTTGCGCAACAGTAAATCCCTGCAAAGATTCTTTTAACAGAGAATAAGCTTGTAATTGCGTGTCTGTATCTTTAAAACGCAACAAAAGCTGTTTGGAAGAGAGGTCTGCTTTTAAATATTCGATATTAGCTTGTTGCAATTGCTGGTCAATCTTATTTTTGAGCGCTTCGTCGACTTCAATGCTCTGGGCATATTCAGGCGAAATTTGCACTGAAGGGTCTTTCCCATAAATATTAGGCAGTGCATATAAGGCACAGACTGAAATAACCATCGCAATAAATAAGTATTTCCAAGCTGAATAGTGATTTAGTTGAGTCATTACTACATTTCACCGGGTTTAAAATGATTTATGAGGTTTTTAGCGTACCTTTAGGCATGACGCTGGCCACTGCTTGACGTTGTATTTTTACTTCTAAGTTAGGCGCAAGTTCAATCACGATAAAATTATCTCCTATGTTGATAATTTTACCTAATAGCCCGCCGTTGGTCACAATTTCATCACCTTTGGCAAGCGAGTCGACCATTTGTTTATGTTCTTTCATTCGCTTGGTTTGAGGGCGAATAAGTAGAAAGTAAAAAACAACAAATAAAATAATCAAAGGGATGAGACTCATAAATCCACCACCATCAGCCGGTGCACTTTCAGCCCAAGCACTTTGAATAAAGAATTCCATAAGTTAATTCCTTGTGTAATCGTGTTAATAACTTAGCAAATGTCGCATTATGCCACAATTCTAATATTTTAGCTTATATCATCAATAAGCAACAGAAATTTTTTAGTTCTGAAACCTACTTTAAACCGCCGATTGCCCGCACAAAAGGCTGGTTTGCTTGAAGCGAAGCAGGTAATAATTCAATCGCTTCAATGGCCAATTCACTGTTGGGAAATTGATGGTAAAAAATCCCCCAAGTATTTTGTTTTCCGACAATATCACGCACAATATACAAATAAGGTAATAAACTTTGAATTTCAAGTTTTTTCAAAAATTTTTCCAACGCTTTAGGCGTGGTATTGGTTTGCATAATTTGAATTGTATAATGATTTGTATTTGCAGATTTAAGCCATTGTTGAGTGGCTTGCAGTCTTTTTTGTAATGGAGATAAAATTTCTGACTTAGTTTCCAATTGAACGGGTACCTCAATTTTTGGTGCAGGAATATCTTGTATGATAATTTGCTGAGGTATTGAAGTAGAAAACTCAAAAAAGGGGTTATTTTTCCAAAAAAGGAAGAAAACGATTAATAACATTAAAAAACTAGTTATTAGATAGAAAGTTGCAGAAAAAGAAAAATAATTAAAATCACTGTCTCGCGCGGCTAATTTTATATGCTTAGGTTTGATGTAATGACTACTTTCAGAAAATGCGGCAAGTAACGATTTATCGGCCAAAATATTAATGCGTCGTAATAAACCTTTGGAGATTTTTACTAATAAGCGCGTGGCCGATTTGGAAAAAACTTGTGGCCCACGATAACCTACAGCTTGCATCCGAAAATAAACATATTCAGCAATATCTTTTTGTGTAAAAGGAGGTAAATAAAAACTGTGAGTAATGCGTTCTTTCAATTGACGAATGTGAGTAGCGGATAAATTCACATCAAGTTCAGGCTGACCAAATAAGACAATTTGCAATAATTTACTGCGACGGGTTTCCAAATTACTCAATAAGCGAATTTCCTCAAGTGTTTCTAGCGGCATGCCTTGCGCTTCTTCAACAAAAACGACCACCTGTTGTTTAGCCGCATATTTCTCTAATAATTTGGTGTGCAACATTTGCATCACTTCAAAACGACTGGTTTGTGGTGTGATTAGTAAACGTAATTCCAAAGCAATCGCATGTAAAATCATGTCAGGCGTTAAGCGAGGATTGATTAGGTAGACGATTTCAATGTGTTTGGGTAATTTTTCTTCCAACATTCGACATAACATAGTTTTCCCACTGCCAACCTCGCCTACTACTTTAACGATGCCTTCCCCATTTCCTATTGAGTAAACCAACGCTTCTAAAATGAGACCCCGCTTACCGCCAGGATAAAAAAGTTGTGTATCTGGCGTTATTTTAAAGGGCGGAAAGTTCAAACCAAAGTGTTCACAGTACATATAAAAGAGTTGTATCCCGTTAAAAATCAATCAATTAGCTAGATAAAAGTTCCATAGTCCGGCACATACTCCAATTATTTCATCATATAAATCAATAAG
>JADGDF010000356.1 GCA_016745055.1 Thiotrichaceae bacterium
ATTTTCATACTCGTTCTCCTAAGTTTACAAAACTTGTTCTTTCTTATATCCTCCTTTTCGCAAAATACCATCTTAAATTCCGTGATACAACTCTAATAGCCATCAGAGATCAAAAGAACAATTTAATTGGCACTATATCTAATCCTTTATCTCCACCTATAAGTGATTTGGGCAGAGAGAATACAAGAGAGGGTGCTTTATATGTAGAAAAAATTCCTCCAATATTTTGGAAACTCTTACTTGTAAGAGAAGACCGCTATTTAGATTTTGATAGCAAAAATCCTAGTTTTTCAGAGGTAGTGTTGTACCGACGTTCATATAAAGGTATTAATATTTCTAGTATGATTACACGTATTATTAAACTTGAGGGAGGAGGAAGTGCTCTTATTAACCTGATAGTCAAAAATTTGTACGGCCAACACTATTTTAAAAATAAGTATAGGAAACATGGAATTATTTTCACTTTGACTCAAAGAAAATTCTATGAATTTCAAGGTGCAAAACATATTTTTCCTTACCTTGCAAAAAATGAAGGTATTGAATTTAAACGATGGGTTGCTATGCATATGCCTCTTCTGGTTGCAGAAGGTGACGTTTATGGAATTCAAGCTTTTTCTGCAGTAATATTTGGTAAAAGACCTGAAAATCTGAGTAATGCAGAACAAGCAATACTTGCAGCAACGTACTTGTATAACGCTCGCTTTGTACCCTCGTTAAAGCACAATCCTGATAAAAATAAGGTTCGAGAACAGCGTTGGGAAAAAATTATCAATTCCGCAAAAGCTGCAGTTGATAAATTGTACCAACAGCAACAAATATCTTCTGATGAATATGAAGTCATTGTAAAAGACCTTGACAGCTTTCAGTATCCAAATTCTCCTTTTGTTCCAAAATCTTTTGAACCTTTCTTCATACCCAAAGGTTTTAATAGAGTTGTATCACGGAATTTAAGATGGTATTTTGCGAAAAGGAGGATATAAGAAAGAACAAGTTTTGTAAACTTAGGAGAACGAGTATGAAA
>JADGDF010000088.1 GCA_016745055.1 Thiotrichaceae bacterium
TTTCATACTCGTTCTCCTAAGTTTACAAAACTTGTTCTTTCTTATATCCTCCTTTTCGCAAAATACCATCTTAAATTCCGTGATACAACTCTATTAAAGTATAATATAAATATTGGAATCAGGTTTTCTTAACAAAATTGGCCATTATTTGGGCCTGTTTTTTCAGACCTCTGTCCACTAGGCTTGGAAAAATGCCATTTAAGCGAGTGAAAAATCCTTCAGGTTGACCAATGGTCACTTCTTTTTTATCCTTTTCAATACCTTGAATGATTTTGGCAACCACAAACTCTGGTTCATCCACATTTGTTTTAGTTGCTTGATGCATGGCCTTAATGTTGGCGTCTTCATTCATTGCTGTGCGAATTGCACGTGGTGCGACATATAAAACATTAACCCCAGTTTCTACCAGTTCGCGGCGTAGGGCTTGTGAAAAACCACGCAACCCAAATTTACTACTGCAATAAGTGGCGTAATAGGGAAATCCTAACGCACCCAATGTGGAACCAATGTTGACGATCAATCCCTGTTTTTGTGATAATAACTGAGGTAATAACATCTGTGTTAATAATACAGGAGTGAGCAAATTGGTTTGGTACAATTGCGTAATGTCTGATACCGATTGTTGAGTGAATTCTCCAAAATAAATTTTCCCTGCATTATTGATCACTATATCAAGGTGGCCAAGATCAGTGATTTTCTGTCGAAGAATTTCTAGTTGTTGCGTGTCTGCTAAATCAGCTACCAATATGAGTGCCTGTGGTTGGTCAATTTTCTGCTTGACCGCCTCTAAACGATCTGCATTTCGACCCAGTAATACAAGTTGAGCACCGCGTTTTGCTAACTCAGCCGCTAATAATTGGCCAATGCCACCTGTTGCACCTGTTAATAGGACGCGCTTACCCTGTAATTCCATGTTGTTCACCTATACTGCGGAAAATATCTCCGTAAAGTTTGTAAAAAACAATCGCGCAGTGAATGACAGCACGTTTATCCTTTCCTTTTTCAAAACGATTAACTAATTTTTCAAAAAATGAGACATGCTCTATATCTATGGCACCATGTGACGTTAAATAAGAAAAAGCTTCATCAGGTAATTGCAGAGTTTGTTGAACATTCTTTGCGCCCTGGGTAGCTAGCGCAATACTTGTCCCTTCTAAAACATAAACCATCCCAAAAAAACCAATGGGATGTTGACGCATAATCGTATCGTAGGCATAAGCAACCATTATTTCTGTGGATATACTTGGTTGACCCGTTCGCACGGCTTCTGGATCACTGCCACAGGCTTGAATATCATTGAGTATCCATTGCTCATGGCCTTTTTCTTCATCAATATATTGAATAATGGCTTCTTGCATCCAGTGTAAACGTTCTGGTAAACGACTTCCACAAGCCATTAATAAGGGGACGGTGTGCTTAACATGGTGGTATGCTTGGGTGATAAATGCCAAATAAATATCTAGGTTAATTTGGCCTGAAACACCTCGTTGTAAAATCGGAATACTGAACAATGACTGCCGAGCAGCTTCCGTTTCTTTTTGTAACACATCAAAAAATGTCACGGTGATTATCCTTGGTAAAGTTTGGTAATCGTATCTTGGTAAGTACTGAAAATGGCATCACGGCGTAGTCTACCTGTTGTTGTTAATTGACCATTTTGTGGAGAAAATGGCGCCTGTGCGATTGCCAAAGTTTGTATTCTGGCATAATCCGGTAAATATTGGTTGGCTCGTTCAATGGACTGTGTCAATTGTTCAACAGTGATGTCTGTTTTTCGAGGTACAATCACAGCAATATTAAAAGGTTTAGCTTCTCCAAAAACAAAGGCTTGTGCAATTTCAGGTTGCAGGACCAGTTCGCTTTCTACCCATTCTGGCGCAACATTTCGACCAAATGCAGTAATAAAACAGTTCTTTTTACGCCCGGTTAAATGCAAAAAACCCGCATCATCAAGGTAGCCTAAATCACCGCTAGGTAAAAATCCTTCTTTTAGTTCAAAAGGTTGATCCAAATAACCTGCAGCCACGGCTCCTTGAATCAAAATTTCCCCATCTTCTGCAAAACGCAGTTGGACATGGGATAAGGGTTTACCCACACTCTCTGACTGATTGGCATTAGGTACATTTAACGCGACCACAGAGGCACATTCAGACAAGCCGTAGCCTTCAAAAACAGGTAAAGAGCATGTCCTTGCCCGTTCTAACAAGTGGGGAGACACTGGCGCACCGCCCACTGCCAAAAATCGTAAAGATAATTTGTTTGAAACGCCAGCTTCCAAGGCTTCTACCATAGCCTGCAACATTTGAGGCAAAACAATAGCAGTTGTGGCTTGGAGTTGACTTAAAGTGGTGAGTAAACGCAACACATCCAAACTTGTTGCCCCTTGCAGTCCCACAGTTTTCAAACTGGGCACACAACAACAAGCCCCTATCATCAAAGGTGCATAAACACCCACAATATTTTCTAATAATAAAGATAACGGTAATACACAGACATGACGATCAGCAGGGGTTGCTTGCGTCAATGTGACCAAAGAGTTTACCACTTGCATCATGTTGTCAAGGGTTAAACAAACTCCTTTAGGTTGCCCTGTTGTACCTGAAGTATAAGTGATTTTAAGTGTATTGGGTGGATAAATCACTTTTGCCAAACGAGTGAGTTGAAAGGCATGAACTATCTGGTTTAACGAGAGTTGTTGCTGACAAGTTTTGGCTAATAAAGGCTGTAGTTGTGTTGGTTGATCAGTGAGTACCAAATCAATACCTGTATGACCAATAACGTAATGTAGTTGTTGTTCAGAAAAAAAAGCAGGTAAAGGAATAATTGGCACCGTCAATAATTGTGCGGCTAAATCACTGATAACCCAGGTAATACTATTATCCATGAGCAAACCAATGGCTTGTGGTTGCAAAGATTTGATTTGCTCAGATAAGTTAACTACCGCTGCGTACAATTGCGCGTAATTTAACTGTTGTTCGCCATCTTCAATGGCTAGCGATTGGGGTATTTTTTGTGAATGTGTCTGTAAACGATCTATGAGGGAAAACATATATTTTTCCGCTGCATTCCAACTAAATAAGCGTTATTCCACAGACATTTCAAAACATTTAAGGTTTTACCCTGTTTTAAACGTTTTTCAAAAGCATGATAACCTGTCATAATATTTCCCGCAGCCACCAGTGGATTTTTATCATAATAGCTTCCCCAAATTGTTTGTTGTGATGTTGTCAAACAATGTTTTTCAGCCGTTGCTAGCATAATTAAGGGAATGCCTTGTCGGCGAAAAATTTTATAAAGACTGGGTATTAGGGTTGAAACTGCCCATTGATAACCTTGACTATATAAGTAAGCATTAAATGCTAGAAATAACCATTGCGCTGCATGCGGATGAATACCTGCTAAATTGCCAATTTCCACAATTTGCGAGCGAGTGACTGATTGTTCTATTTGCTGATTTAACATCATTTCAACAGGGTGTGGCAAATAATTTTCTAAAAATAGAGCGGTATTTGCCTGTGCAATGCAAAAACCTAATGCCGCTATTAATCTACCATCTTCTGTACGAATAGAGATCAATGTTGGCATAAAATGGTGAATATCAGCACCATAATTTTTTGCGTAACAAGTATGAATAAACTGTTCAACTTCTGCCCGTCTTTCTGGGTGTTGAGTATCAGAAATAACACAAAAGTGAATAAATTTTGTGTGAAACATTATACTTTCCTTAATATTTCTATATTTATTTAGTATAAACTCAAGAAAAATGCAAATGTAAGGGGTAATTACACTCTGAGTAATTAGAATTGGTTAGTGTAATTATAACTTTTAACTTTATCTTTAAAGAAGAGGATATTGACTTTAGCATCCCCCGTTGTCCATAACATGGTGGTGCCTGACAGTTTATCTAAACCTAAAAGAGAGCCAATGCCAATATCGACATTACCACTGGTTACTTTTGTCGGTTCACCCAAAACGGCAATCACTTCTTCTCTTGTCATGCCTTCTTCCACTTTTAAGAAATTACTATAGGTAATTTTATTGGTTATACCACAACTTATTAGAAATATGACAATGCCAAAAAGTAAATATTTAGGTAAACGAGTGAACATAAAACGTTCTCCTAGGATGTGATTGGCTTAAATTCAAAAACGACGCTTTGTGCTATTGTGATTCGACTCATGCCAATCAAGTCGCTTAACATTCCAACAACGTGCCCAGTAAATAAAAGGCGTATCAAACAAAGCAATAAAGAACTTGAATAGGTACTTTGCTAATCCCAATTGGATTGCAGTGTCCAAATCGACGATACCCCACCAAACAACAAGTGAATAAATTACTGTATCTAGGGCTTGAGAAATCAAAGTCGATAGGTTATTCCTCAGCCATAAGTGCCGACCTTGCGTTTTTTGTTTTAAATAATGGAATATCCAAACATCGCAGGATTGGCTAATTAAGTACGCAAATAGGGAACCAAATACAAAGCGGGGAGTGAATCCAAATAATAAATCTAAAGCATTATGCACTGTTTGGGATTTTTCTGCCGGTATAAAAAGCAGGCTAATCGTCATGATAGCAACAACAATTAAACTACTTGTAAACCCTAATAACACTGCGTAACTAGCTTCCCGTTTACCATACCGTTCACTGAGTAAATCAGTCGCAAAATAAATACCAGAATATAAAATGACACCCAGGCTTGTTGGCATCCCAAATATGATGGTTAATTTAGGACCTTGGAGATTACTAAGCATGATGTTTAAAACGACAACACCATACAAACCTACCTTACCGAACATACGGTATAACGTTAAAGTTACCATCAAATCGATCGTGATAGTCGCTAGCCAGAGTGTATCTTGGTGGTTTGCAAAAAAATCTGCAATGGATGATGGAAACATGGGTCAATCAGTCAATGGATTGTCGTTTTTTATCTGGGTCTTTAACTACTGTTCTTGTGTCTTTATTACTATCATCAGCCGTTTGATTTTCTTGGGTTGTTTCATGCCAGTCTTTATGCTCTAAATTCCAATCCCTTGCCCAGTAAATGAAGGGTGTATCAAATACAGCAATAATAACCTTAAAGATATATTTGGCTAATGACAGTTTAAAAGCAGTGCTTAAGCCAACAATAGGTCCCCAAACGATGACTGCATATAAAACAGTATCAACGGCTTGAGATGCAATGGTTGATAGATTATTTCTCAGCCAAAGGTGCTTACCTTGCGTTTTTTCTTTTATAAAGTGAAATATCCAAACATCAAAACTTTGACTGATGAGATAAACAAATAGGGAACCAAATACAAATAGAGGCGTAAAATCGAATAGGTCTTTTAAGGCTTCATGAATTCTTTCTGCAAAAACGCGCTGGTCATCGACGGTAGAAGGGAGAAAAAGTAGGCTGATAGACATCATGACAACGACAATAATGCTGGTGGCAAATCCTAAGAGGACCGCCCTATTAGCTTCCCTCCGTCCATAATTTTCACTCAGTAAGTCAGTGGCAAAGTAAATACCTGAGTAAAGAATCAATCCCAAGCTAGTTTGCATACCAAAGATGACGGTGAGCTTAGGGCCTTGTAGGTTAGAAAGCATGATGTTAAGAACAATGACACCATAAAGCCCCATTTTGCCAAAGAGTCGATAAAAAAGTAAAGTAATCGACAAGTCAATAGTGATGGTCACTACCCATAATAAATTTTGATATTCAGAAAAAAAATCAACAATATATTCTGGTAACATATTTGAATCCATCAACTATTGCTAGAATTGGAGTATGTAAGCAGCACTTATGCAATTATTAGACCTTATACCGCAAGTTATCATAACAGTACCGCTTTTTTACTTGCCAATTTTAAAGCCAATCAATGATAGTTTGATAAACTTAATATCTCTACAATTTAAGCCTGAGTATTGCTTTTAGCAAGAAACATTGTTAACCACCATCATCAATTTGAGCTTTTGAATATTATGTTTCATACATCAACAATATAGCCTGAATTCAGGATACTATATGCTTACCCTAAGTATTATACTTCAATTTATTGATATTTTATTATGTTTTTATAAAATATAATTTATTCAAGTTAAACAATAAGTTAATAAAAAAACGCCGACAACAATATCTTAACATTGACACGATAAAATATCAAAGTGCGATATCTTGAATGTTGTATACCATACCATGCAAAAATAACTAAAAGCAAGTAAATTCAATTCTTTGAATATAAAATTTAAAGTAACCCACTAACTTTCATTAAGAGATGCCACGTTTGGGAAACTTTGGATTAGCAAATAAATTATGACATATTATCTGTATATCGTCTCCTGCATAGAATTAATTTAATGGCATTAATTAGTTGAAGATAAAAATGTTCGTATTATTTCATTGGTAAAAGAATACCGTTAGCACTCGCTTTTCCTACCTTTACTCAGTTTTACTTTCCACTTTCAATAGCTATCTGGTAGACTAAATGCGTTTTTGTTACCTTACAATAAGTTCAAATTACTAATAGTAACTACCCGCAATAAACTGTCCTGAGGGAAAGTAAAACCTGCATAAGCTTATAAAATATAACTTTTTAAAATTTTCATGGCATTAAAAACAGTGCTTTATAGTCAATGAAACGTTTTCAAACATTTATTTCCATTAGAAATATAAAAAATTAACATGTATGATGCATTATCCATATAATAATATCTTATGCTTAATCATTGTTGTATAGTAATAGACGGTGGACAGTAATGACGACTCATTTAAACCCAAGAGAAACAACCAGCCGTATTATGATTGTAGACCGCTCGGAGGTAGCTCGTTCAATTATTTCTCATATTTTACAAAAGGAAATGGATGATGCTTATATCGTGACATGTGGGAGTGCTGAGGAAGCCTTAGAATTTTTACATCGAGAAAAGTTTGATCTTATTACAACATCGTTATTATTACCAGGAT
This sequence comes from Thiotrichaceae bacterium, assembly GCA_016745055.1. Lineage (GTDB taxonomy): Bacteria > Pseudomonadota > Gammaproteobacteria > Beggiatoales > Beggiatoaceae > JADGDF01. Next base: position 6,950 of record JADGDF010000088.1, read on the forward strand.
TAGATGGATTAGATTTATGCCATGAAATTCGTAAAAGTGATAAGCAACATTTAACACCTGTGATTATTGTTTCAAGTGATGCAGATACCCGCTTGCTTCGCGAGGGTTTTTCAGCAGGTGTGACAGATTACTTTAATAAGTCTTTGGGCTACAAAAAACTGGTTGAGTTTATCAAAGATGTTAGTCAGAGACACGCAGGGTTAGTGGGTCGTATTCTTTATGTTGAGGACAGTTTAAGTACAGCTCAAACCACACAAACAATGATGGAAAAGCATGGTCTTTTCATTACGCAGGTTACCAGTGCTGAAGAAGCATTAAAATTGTTGAAAAAAGCAAGAGCTCATCCTGATGAAGTCGGTGAAGACGAAATCTTTGACATTGTATTTACTGATTTCTTCCTTGAAGGCCAAATGACAGGCGGTGATTTGCTTTATGCAGTTCGTACTCAGTTACACTACTCTCGCCAAGAAATGCCCGTACTCGTCATTACTATTCCTGATAATGAAAAATCTCAAGCAGAAATATTTCACGCAGGTGCGAATGATTTTGTCACTAAACCTGTGATGGAAGAAGTATTGATTGCCCGTCTTAAATCTTTGCTATTAGTTAAACACCAATACAATGTTTTACAACGTTATTCAAAAGAAGTTTATAACCTTTCTATTACTGATAGTTTAACAGGTGTGAGAAATAAACGTTATTTATTGGAAGAAGGACCGACATTTATTGCAAATCATGATCATACTTGTTTAATGATGATAGATATTGATCATTTTGAAGTAATTAATGATGTTCGAGGACATTTGGTGGGAGATCGAGTTCTGCATTCCGTCGGACAACATTTTAGAGAATACTTTGAACATAAAGGGGTCATTACCCGTTTTGTAGGCAAAAAATTTAGTGCTTTACTGAATTTACCTTTAGATGAATGTAAGCAAGTGGCTGAAGATTTACGTGTCAATATGGAGCACTTACAACCTGCAGAGTTAGATGTTACCATCAGCATAGGTATTGCGTCTACAGAAGGTACCCATCCACCCGAATTATCCAAGCTCATTGCTGAAGCCGATACTGCCTTACACACAGCACAAATTCAAGGCTATAATCGAACTTGTGTTGCCAAAGATCATAAGGCTGTTTCTGTATAAACACATGAAAACCCTTTCTCCTGAGGACGCATTACGTTTGAATGTCTTGCTTGCAAATCCAATTCAAGCCATCCGTATTGATGATTACAAAATGATATTATACGGGTTAGCTGAACAAAGTAGTGAAGCCAAAATTCAACTGCATCCAACCTGTCGATCAGATTTATATTTAAAGCAAGTCCGCGAAACTATTGCTGGTCAGGTATTTGATTCTCCAGAGGGTTATCCTGTTTATCTGCGTAATTGGACACGCATGGGGCAAGCGCGGGATGATAGCCTTGAGCAACTATTGATGTTGGGCGAACCTGAAGCCGTGGTTGCAGTGGCCAATGCCACAGGATTAACCCCTGAACTTGCTAAACGCGCTTGGTGGGCAATGCCAGATACCCAAAATGCGCGTAGTATGTTATCCAATCCAGCAATTATCTATAGTGAAATTGGCCAAGAATTAGCACAATATTTAGTTGACTACCTCCCTTTTGAAGCAGAGCCTAACGATTTAATTGAATCAATTCGTTTAGTATTGCAAGCAAATTTAATTTCAGATGAAACAAAACAAGCTATTTGGCAAAAAGGCAAAAATAAAACAACTTATTTAGTTGGATTTTTATTAACAACCCCTGATAGCTTGCCTGAAATTATGGATGCTCATCCTCAATTTGAAATTTTTCGAGCTAAATTGACACCCATCTCAGATAATCCAATGGTGCAACAATTGCTTAGAATATTATCCCCTGATGGCCAGGCGTTTATCCACACGTGCAAACGTATTTTGCGTAAACCAGCCAATCAAGAAGTAGTGACTTATTTATTCAACGCAATGGCTCGTTACTTTACAGCCATTCGTCCTGCTACTTGGCAAATAATGCAAATTGAACAATTGTTAGGCGCAGCTCAAAACGTTTGTGAACAGCAAGAGAATTTGACAGAATTTTTTTCAATTGCGCCAGAAGTTAAGCCATTGGCCAATGCAATGTTAGTTTTGTCAGGCTTAAGTGGTGAAGTGCTGAATCCTATTTTTTCAACAACAACAGCTATTGGTAGCTTAATGCACACAAAATTGCAACCAATCTCAGCACCAGTGTTACAACAACTATCCTTCCTCAGAGGAGATTAGTCGGTTTGTGAAATGCTCAAAATCTGTTTAGCAATATAGTCTTACCTACCTTGAAGGACCAAGATTTATTGAAAGTATATGCTAGGGAATGAGAATTTAATAAAACTTAAAAAAAGACTTGGCAGGTTTTAAAAATCTGCCAGGTCTGATTGAAAAATTTTGGGCGTTATTGAGTCTTTGTTCCTAAGCACCCTCATTCACAGTAAGGCTCAACTAATTCACACACTGTTTCTGAATCAAAGGCTTTAGCTGCTTGGCGAATTTTATCTGCAAGTGGTACCAATGTTGAGTCACTGTGTTCCAAAATATTTGCTTGCTCAACCAGTTCATGGCAATCACCTTTCTTTCCTAAATCAAGTAAAGTCGCAAGCTGTGTTTGCGATAATGAAGCAAGTAAAACTGAAAATTTATCTTCTGCCATTATTGTGCTTTCTTTTTGGCAGCCGCTCCCAATACTCATAAATTGTTTTACATTAAAACTTTTAGTCGCGGTTTCAATGGGCATTTCTAAAGGTAAATCAATCCAGAAACAACTTCCCTCGCCTAATTCGCTAGATACTTCAAGTTGTCCTCCCATCATATGTACCAGCTGTTGGCTAATTGCTAAACCTAAACCTGTACCACTGGCATGATTTTTTATGTCTCCAACCTGTTCAAAGGGATGAAAAATTTGAGGTAAATCTTCTGCTGAAATACCAATACCAGTATCAATAATTTCAAAACGTAAATTGGGAAGCGGTTGTTGAAAATGACTGGTAATACGGAATGTAATACTGCCACTAACGTCAGTAAATTTGGTGGCATTACCCAGTAAATTAAGAAGCACTTGTCTTAGACGAGTTTCATCCGCTTTAATAATGGCAGGCAAACTTTCATAGGTTTCACACTTTAGTACAATATCTTTTTCTTGTGCCCGCACACGGATAATACCGACAACACCTTGTAAAAAAGCAGCTAAGTCAAATTCTGTGGGATAAAGTACCATTTTATGCGCTTCAATTTTGGAAAGGTCTAAAATATCGTTAATGAGTGCCAGTAGATGTTGACCACTGCTGTGAATAACATTTAAACCTTCAATTTGAGTCTCCGTTAAATTAGCTTCTTGCTGGAGCATGTAAGCATATCCCAAAATACCATTTAACGGTGTTCTCAACTCATGACTCATACTGGCAAGAAAACGACTTTTGGCAATATTGGCTTGTTCGGCCGCTTCTTTGGCTTCAGTAAGTGCTCGTTGATCAGAAACATGTTCAGTAATATCAAAATGTAGTCCAGTGATTTTTTCCACTTGGCCCACCGCATTACGTATAATCCAAGCTTGCAACCTTACATGACGTAATTCCTTACTTGGACGCATAATGCGATAAGTAAAATCCAAAGTACGCACGTCAGGAGAATTTAATGCTTTCTTAAATGTTGTTTCTATTGTTGTGGCATCCTCTGGATGAAAACGTTCAACCCAAGCTTGATAACTACCATCAAATGTTTCAGAGGTTAACCCAAAAATGTCTAAGCTACGTTCATCCCATTGAATACTATTTGTTGAAAACTGAAAATATAAAGTCCCTGCTTTTGCTGCATCCAAGGCAAGCTGCAAACGTTGTTCATTTTCTCTTAAAGCTTCTTCTGCTCTTTTACGTTCAGTAATATCAAAAAAACTGACAACAACACCTGCCACATGTTCGTCTTGCAGTATTGGAAAGGCATGATATTCAACTCGGATTTTTGTACCATCTTTGTGCCAAAAGTAGTCATCTTCAACAATAATGGGTTTTTGGGTACTTAATACATTTGCAACAGGGCATTCTGTACTTTCATAAATTTTTCCATTGGCATGGTGATGATGAATGAGATCGTGAATATTTTCCCCCATTAATGCTCCAACATGGTCATAACCTAATAAATGAGCACAAGCGGTATTCGCAAAAATACATAAACCATCACAATCAATCCCATATATACTTTCACCCGTAGATTCTAATATCAACCGAAATTTAGTTTCACTATCCCGTAAAGCTAATTCAACACGTTGTCTTTCTTCAATTTCCTGAGTTAGTTCTGCACGAGAAGCCAGTGTTTCTTGTAATTGTTTGGTCATTTGGTCAAAGGCTTGTCCAACATCTCCAATTTCATCATGGGTCAAAATACCTAATCGGTAGTTTAAATTCCCACTGCCTACTTTTTCTACACCTTCGCGCAAAAGATATAAAGGCTTTACTAATGTGCGCGCTAATCCAATGCCTAACAGTATGACGAAAACTAACACCACACCAATGAGTATCAGAATCAATTGTTGTAATTTTTGGATTGGAGCAAACGCTTCATCGCGATTAATTTCAGTTAATACAAACCAAGTCGTTGGTTGCCATTCTTCGCCTTTAATCCCTTTTAAGCCTCCGATCATTTGACGGTAAGTAATCTGTTTTTGTACTGGCGCATAAGCGACTATTAAAGGTACATCATTTACTTTACCTCGCCACCAGCCAATTTGTTTGTGTTCTAAAAGTTTTAGTTTTTCTTGTGCCAATTCTGTGCGGATACTAGCGTTTGTTTCCACAATAATACCACCGTGACGACGTACCAAAAGAATATTTTCTTGCCCATGCAAAGCTTGGCTGGCAATAATTTTCAAAATATCTGTGATTTTAAAATTTATTTTGATGACACCCAATAACTTTTTTTGTTCAAAGACAGGTACTGAAACGCCAATAACAACCGCATTTGCTGTTTCATCAAAACCACGATCCCCAAGAAAAGTTTGGCCACTGGGCTTTTGTTTGCCTGCCTGCCACCAATACTCATCTGCTTGTGCATAATCACTGACTAAACCTGTCATCGCTAATACAGCGCCATAGTGATCTGTGATAAAAATTTCACCATATTTTTCATGGTTACGTGTTTGGTAAATTCTAAGATAATTTGATAATGAATTTTCTAAAATGGCTTTAGCCTTAGAAATTTTTCCCTTGTTAACAATCCAGTAGTTATCTATTCTTTGAATACTGGTTTGAATTTGAGCTTCAGTCTTTCCTTGGTGGGCTTTATGCGCATCTTGTAACGCTTTTATGACAAGCGGATGATGGGTCAATAACCAAGCTTCTTCAATACGCTCGTTGAGTAATTGCGTAATCGCAGCCGCTTTTTCGCTAGCAATATGTTCATAGTTATGTGCAATAACTTCTTCTAATATGCCTTTAGCAACTTTATCAGCAAAAATACTGACAATAAGCAAAGGAAGCAATGAAAATATGAGCAAGCTAAGGAGGATTTTTTGGTAAATTGAAGTAAAACGCAGCATTGACATAGGTTGTCCACATCCCTAATGACTATCAAAAAATAGGCTAACAATTAAGGAAAAAATCCCTTAACCACAATTATATTATAATTTATGTGCTAAAAAAGCTATTGAGAGACTAATATTTAGTATTTTCAAGGAAAAAATTCAGGGAGGGAACAATCGTACTTTTTTTGAGTTATGAGCAAGCTTTTTGCAGAGTAAACCTTATTTTTCAAAGCTTTAGAGTTTTTTGGGGCCAGTAAGATGCTTGGAAATAAGGTGTGCACGATTTATCTTACGAAACAGATTTTGAGTTCTAGCTAAACCGAGCAGCTAAACTTTGAGTATATACTCAAGGCTAATCATGTTGGCAGTGCTTTTTATAGATTTTTTTATAGATATTATTGTGCCACGCCGCAGTGTGACACAATAAAAAACTGAATTTTGGCATGATAAAAGTATAATTTAAAATTCCGAAGTTTTGAGGTTTACCTAAATTAATCCTTCAAATGGTTCGACTAAAACTTCACTACCAGCATCCACATTGCCACAATCTGCTGGAAGAATAATAAAACAATTTGCTTGACTCATTGAGCTTAAAATTCCTGAACCTTGATGGCCTGTAGAAGTTACTGTTAAATCACCTTGTTCACTATATCGCAAAACACCGCGCTGAAATTCCATTCTTCCAAGTTTTTTCTTCAAAGCAGAAGTACAAGTTACTTTTACCCGTGTAGACGTTATTTTTGTTTGTCCCATTAAGCGACGTAATGCTGGTTGCACAAATTGGTAAAAAGTGACCATAGCAGAAACGGGATTCCCTGGTAGACCAAAAAATGTGGCTTGCTGCACTTTACCAAAGGTCAAAGGCCGTCCTGGACGCATGGCAATTTTCCAAAAATTGATAGCCCCTATTTTCTGCAAAATTTCTACAACATAATCCGCATCACCAACAGAAACACCGCCTGAAGTGATAATGGCATCACTTTGTTCAGCCGCAAGTAAAAAGGTTTGTTCAATTTGTTCTTTGATATCAGGCACAATCCCCATGTCAATGATATCAACGCCCAAACGGGTTAATACACTGTGTAACGTATAACGATTGCTATCGTAAATTTGTCCAGGTTCAAGGGAAGTTCCTGATGGACGTAATTCGTCTCCTGTTGAGAAAAAAGCGACTCTCAAACGACGCTTAACTTTGATTTCGGGTGAGCCTAAAGAAGCGAGTAAACCAATGTCGGCAGGCACTAATTGTTTACCTTGTTCTAATACCAATTGGCCAATAGCAATATCTTCTCCTGCATTTCTGACATTTTGTGCTATTTTATGGCCTTCACCCACAATAATTCTTTGATTTTTAACTTCCACATGTTCTTGCATGATAACAGTATCAGTGTCTTTGGGTAGCACAGCACCAGTAAAAATACGGATACATTCCCCTGAATTAATTTCACCAACAAAGGGCTTACCTGCAAATGCAGTCCCAACAACTATCAGTGTTGCTTGACCTTGTTGTGGTAAGTCCTCATTTTTCAAGGCATAGCCATCCATTGCTGAATTACAATAAGGTGGCACATTACATTGTGATTGGATATCTTCAGCTAAAATACGTCCTAACGCACTGCGAATAGGCACTTGTTCATAGGCAGTTACTGGTTTTAGTTCATGGGCAATGCGGTCAAGCGCAGCTTCTACAGATAAGGAATTTGGATCATAATCGTCACAACAAGTTGGATGTTTCATAGGTTTTTCTAACAGTAAGCACTCAAATGGATCAATCGGTCAAATTAAGGCGCTATCATGAGAATAGATAGGATGTTTCTGTAATCTTAACGTAATGTTATGCATAGAATCAAATCACCTCATCAGGTAGATTGGGTTAGAAAAAGAGTACTTCAATCTAGGAGCACATAATTTTGGAGATGACAATTTATTATTATTGTGTGAAGTGCAATTTTTGTAGGAAAGCCTGTCGATACTGTCAGATTTATTCTCAAAGAATTTTAAATTGATTTGAGGGTATATTATATAAGTAATAACCTATATAATTATGGTGATTTTAATTATTATTACTATAACAATGAATACTATGAAAAATAGACATATTTTGTTAGCTAAGTTAGGTACCTTACTGCGACGTTTAATGACAGGAGGTACTTTGCTTGTTCTAATACTAGGTTTACTAGGGCAATTAGTCCGTGATCGCACACTACTTTTTACTTTTTTATTCTATTTACCATTAATTCCAATCGGTATTTGGGCAATTGTATGGGATATTGGCCATAAAGGACGTAGTTTGCCCATCCCTTTTAGCTTAAGTTTGCTTGGCCTAGTAGCGATTAATTGGATGACAATTAGCATGATTGGCAAAGAAATGCCTTCTGGTCACCATTCAGCACAAACATCTTTAAGATTATTGCAATGGAATGTGCGTTGGGGAGGTAAGTCTTATCGTAAATACTGGAGCGATTCAGACCAAAGAAGAGCTTGGCCTACCCTTCGTAAAGCAATTATAAAAAACAAAGCAGATATTATTGTCCTCAATGAACCGCCACAAGATAAACGTTTGGACAGGTTAGTGACTCAATTAGGTGAGGGATGGCAACTTATTAGGCATCATAAAACGACAGGGTTAGAAGATGACCCTAGAAAACGTAATACGATGGCGATTCTCTCACGTTTTCCCTTGCAACGTCACTCATTGTTGGATTTTCACCGTGGACAAGGTATTTTAGCAACAATAACATATAAAAGCCGTCCTATTCATTTGTTAGCAATTGATGGTGATCGTAATTTAAGAGAATCAAAAATCTCTTTTTTAACAGATGTGAAAAAGGCTGTTGGCAAATTCATGCCTGATATCGTGGCAGGCGATTTCAATGCACCCAGTCGTAGCATCGGATTTGATGGATTTGAACAATTGGGCAATGGGTATCACTTAGCCAGCCGGCTTTCTGCTGTGTGGCGCGGTAGTTGGATTGGTTTTTTACCTTTATACGATATTGACCACATTTGGTTTAGTCAGCGCCTCAAGCATAAACACACAAACTTTCTATTTTCTTGGGTCACTGACCATCGTGGACAATACATTGATTTTTCTGTGCCTACACTAGGCACAGTCTACAATGAAGCCAAACTAATTACCCATTGAGCCACTAAGGTTAGTGATGACACCATTGGCAGAGCGATTCATCGCCATAACTTTAATACCTGTTTGAGGGGAAGTGATTTCTAAACGGGCGTGTACATCCCATGGAACAATGCCAAATCGTTCTTCCAATTTCTCCATTGTGAAACCAACCAGTTGATCAGGGGCTAATGCGTCAATCAATACCGTATTTTCAATGCCTAAGGCTATGCCATCTTTATCCCATAACGTTGCCACCACTTGTTGGACCTGATCACTTGTATTTGCAATACGCATAAATGCTGTATTTTGATCAGGATTGATACGACTGGGTAAGTAATATAAACCATGTTCTTCCGTCGCACTGGCACTGGTGATGTTCCTTGAAGCACTGCGAAGCGTATTTGTAAGAACAATACCCGTTGCAGGTTCGCTAATCACAAGTTGAGCCTTACCTGACCAAGGTACAATCTCTAGCAGCTTTTCAAGTTTCTCCATATTAAACCCTTGAATAGCATGTGCAGGTAAGCTTTCTACTAAAACTGTCTCTGCTTGTCCCAATACTTGACCAGAAGTATTAAACAATGTACCACGTACTTGAACGGCTTGTTCTGTTGTATTAATCATTCGTACATAAGCGTGATCTCGACTTGTTGTGCTAGCGAGATTGTAAAGCCTATTATTTGAAACCGCAGGACTAATATTATGCCAAGTGCCTGTTTCTGTCATAATGATTCCCAAAAGTTGTAAATCAGGTTGGGAAGGCACTAGCTTTAACCAACCTCTGCCTAACCATGCGCTTCCTAAACGTTCTTCCAACATTTTTGCGGTTAAAGGTTGCATGGCTTTGGGCGCTAATTGAGGAAATAATAGTGTCTGAGCATTGCCTACAACCTCTCCTTTCAAATTATAAAGTGTACCTGTGACATTTGTTAATGTCTGCGTACCGACATTGATAAACTGAAGGAATAGTTCATCTCCATAAGCGTTACTTTTACTGGGAACATTGTAAAACTCATTTTGTCTAGCCAAACTCAAATTAGTTAAAGTTCCATCAGGATTATTCAATAAATGCATCACTCGCAAACTTTCAGGTTCAGCTCTGAGTTCTAACCAGACATTGGTGGTCCAAGGACTAACTTGTAATAGTTTTTGTAATTCTTCAAGAGTATAACTCACTGTTTGTTGAGGTTGTAGTATTAGGGCTGCATCCATATTATTCAAAGCTTGGCCAGTGGTTTTATATAGTTTTGCAAAGGCAACAAGTGAGTTATTTGTAAGATTGGTTATGCTGACGATGGTTTGATAGTTAGGGGTATTTAACAATCCTAAACTATAGGCACCTACCTTTGTTGTTGCTATAAAGGTGGTCAAACTGTTTTTTTCAGGCACTTTTGAGAATTCAGCACTACATGTTTTACTTCCATCTATCTTAAATTTAATTTTTTTCTCTGTGCCTTCACAATCTCCCGTCCAACGATCAAATTGATAACCAGGCAATGCTCGGGCATATAACTCGACAAGCAGTTCATAATCTATTTTTTCTTTACATTTTTCATTGCCAGCGCCACAATTCAGCCATCCACGCTGATCATAGACATGACCTCCCTCACTTTGTTCCAAATATAAATTAAATAAAGGAATAGGTAAGGCAACATTTAAGTTTGCAAAAACATCAGAATTTTTAATTTTTTCAATTACTTCTTGTATCTTTTCATCACTTGGATTTTTTATACCAGATACAAATTTATCCGTAAACTTACCGTTTGCATCTGTTTCACAGGAGTAATGATCATTGTCTTCTGTCATATTTTTGAACAGATAAGTACGATTTGGTTCGAGTTTATCTTCTTGGGAAATGAAATTTCGGCAATTGAATGAGTTATCACAAATTTGGGAATCTACATCAACAAATAAGGAATAAGGACTACTTGTTCCACTTATTTTAAAAAAAATAGCATCACTCAATAATGTTCCACTGTTATCAACACACCCACAAGTTGAAAACATTAAACCAAATACATTTGGACTATAAGCCAAATCCTTATGACATAAGGTTGCTTGTACATGACTGCTAAAACCAATCAAAATTGCCAATCCAAACCAATAACAAAAAAACCATCCAGGCAGGTACTTTTTGGAAAGAGGCTTACTTATCAACATACATTTTCTCCTACCATATAATCAGTTTTTCATCTTCAAATCATCAAATTCTTACTGAAGATCATATGAAACTAAACTAAGCCAGATTTTTATTAGACTTGTAATATGTAATAAATATGGCTATTTCATTTTTATTGTATTATTTTTTATCCATGCATTTTTAACAGATTAGATAAGCTTTGTAAATAGGGTGGTATACTTATTTCCTCAGAAAATAGATTAAATAAATATAGAAGCAATTATTCTATTTAGGACTAGTGTTTCCACTATATTTCTATACCTAAAAACAGCGCTGCAACATCTTGCTCAGTATTCAAATTGCTATTGATAGTTTTTGGTTACCTGAATTAGCGCGGTCTACTGAATAATTATCATAATTTTTATTAATATTAGGACTTACGCAATCCAAGTAAAAAAGTGAGGAAAAGCGACTATATTATGTTGAATGAAACAGCCCCCTCGACAAAAACCATAGCGGTCAAAGCC
>JADGDF010000089.1 GCA_016745055.1 Thiotrichaceae bacterium
ATTGATTTATATGATGAAATAATTGGAGTATGTGCCGGACTATGGAACTTTTATCTAGCTAATTGATTGATTTTTAACGGGATACAACTCTAATAAAGTTAAGATAAAACGAACACAATTAAATTTCAAGCAAAAATTGAAAACGAAGTTATTACTATTCCAAAGAATTTGCAAAATCAACTTACTCAGTGTGTAAAAGTTATTATTTGTGACTATGATACCAAACCAAAGGTAACCCAAGAACCTACTGCACTAGAGAAGTGGCAAGCAATGGATTTGGCTGGATGCGGGAGAGCGGAACAAGATTTGTCTGTCAATTATAAAACTGAGTTAAGAAAAGATTTTAAACGTGAAGCCATAGTCTTTATGTAGATACAGGCTCTTGGATCGCTATCACTTCATTAGCAAAATTATGTTTGAGTGAAAGAGGAAGCCGGTGTCACGCAGAGATTTCGTGACGCACACGGGACGTCCTATCCCTAAGAGCGGCTCACGTCAGCGAGACGCTAGTTACCCCGACACGTCCGGTCTCAATACGGCAACTGCGTACTCCGTTGCACTACGCACTCCGTTAGCCTACTCCACCATGACTTGACGCTGGGGTGATGCTCAAATATAGCAAAAAACGCACCCAAGGACTATCGCCCTTACGTTCTGTTTTATACCATTTTTGTGCGCACACCTAGTCGCGGACTACTCGGCTTCCATGCCTCGCAGCAGATGCATAACAACGTTTTATAGATAATTATGTACAGGGGGTATTTGAAGTTTTTTCTTTACAATTTTTGCAAAATAAATTTTGCACTCCATTTTCCCTAAAATTCGTTTACCTAAAAATGCAGGATTCCGTCAGATTACATAGTAGAAGAATTAAAATACCAAGATTCCATTGATAATAGCATTGTGGGAAGAATGGATTTATTTGAATAGGTTTGATGTTAAACTTCAGTCGGCAAAGATTGCCGACTTACTCATTTGACAAATAATTAATTTTGCCCACCAACCGTGACTGTCACCAACTTATCCAATTTTAAACGCTGCTGAAAGGCATCTTTTATTTTGTCTACTGTCACACCTTCAATATGATGACTGAATTGACTTAGATAGTCTAGGGGTAAATTGTAAAATCCAATGACGGCCAGGTAGTTAATAATATTTTTGTTGCTTTTAATCTTAAGTGGAAAACTCCCTGTAATTCCTTTTTTAGCCCTATTTAATTCTTCATCCGTCGGACCTTCTGTCGTAAACTTGCTCAGAGTTTGTTTTAAAACTGTAATAGTTGTTTCAGCTTGATCACCGCGTGTTTGTGAACCTGCAATGAAGGGTCCGAGTTCTTTAAATGGCATAAAATAGCTATAAGCACTGTAGGCTAGCCCGCGTTTCTCCCGAACTTCACTGAGAATTCTGGAGGCGAAACCGCTACCACCTAAAATATAATTGCCGACATACAAAGTAAAATAATCTTCCTCTCCTCGCTTCATACCAGGTTGCCCTACTAAAATGTGGGTTTGCACTGAGGGATAGTTTATGTGAGAAATATTTTCTTTGGTTAATGGCATAACTTCGGGCAACGGTGCAGTTTTTTCACCTTTAGGTAGTTGTGCTGTTGCTAATTCAGCAATTTGCTTGGCTTGCTTGTCGCTTAAATTTCCTACCATTGCAATGACTGCATTTTTGGCAACGTAATACTGTTGATGAAAATCTTGGACATCCACTTGAGTCATTCGCTGTACAGTTTCAATTTCACCCTCTGCTTGGCTTGCGTAAGGATGTTCACCATAAACTAACTGGTAAAAATTCTTACTGGCAATTTTACCAGGTGTTTGTTGATGTAGCTGCAAATTTGCAAGCATTTGTTGACGGACTCTTTCAAAAGCCGTGGTATTAAAATCTGGTTTTGCTACCAAGGTTGCCAATAATTTAACCGCAGGTTGCAATAGGTTTGCATCACTTAAGCTACGCAAACCGACAATAGACATATCTCGATCAACCTTGTTACTATACTGTGCACCCAAACTTGAGAATTTTTCAGCAATTTGATCTGCAGATAACTTTTGACTGCCTTCATTCAGTAAACCATTGGCCAGCATGGCTAAACCTTTACTCCGTCCATCGCGCGCACTACCCGCATCAAACGCAAAATGTATATCCACCATGTCTAATTCTGGCGCAGCAACGAAGTATACGCGTGCACCATTTTCTGTTAGCCAATGTTGAATGTTGGGCATGGCCCAAATTGATTGGCTGGTCAGTAAAGTAATGAATAATATTGTCCATTTACGCATCAGTGTCTTCCTCTCGTTGATGGCATTGAAATGGTTGGTTGTCGCTGCGTACTTGCATCCAAACTGGTTGGCTCAAGTACGCCAACAGTCAATCTATCATCAATCAGATATTTTTTAGCCACAGCCTGAATCTGCTCAGGTGTCACTGCTACAACGTGATCCAGGTATGCTTCTCCTACCTGCCAACCCAAACCCACAGTTTCCAATATACCAATTTTCATACCTTGATAAAAAATAGAGTCCTGTTCATAAATTTTTGAGGCTTTTAAACGCACTTTAATTCTATCAAGTTCTGTTTTGTCAACTAAGACCGTTTTTAACATTTGAATTTGCGCATAAATCGCTTTTTCCAAGGTGTCAACAGTCTGTCCTTTGGCTGGTACACCTGTGAAAATAAACAACTCTTCTAAACGACCATATAAATTATATCCCGCATTGACTGATGTAGCGATTTCTTGTCCTCGGACTAAATTTTTAGATAATCTTGCACTATCATCTCCATCTAAAATTTCTGCTAATAAGTCTAATGCATAGACTTCCCACTCTTCGCTAGCCTTTATATTTTTTAATACAGGGACTTTATAACCCATGAGTAAATAAGGTAGTTTGGCAGGGTGTTTAAGAGTAATACGCTTAACCCCCATCTGTGGAACTTCAGGACGAGGTTTGGAAATCACAATATTGCTGGGTTGTAATGAACTAAAATGTTTTTTCGCCAGTGTATAAACTTCTTGCGGATTTACATCACCTATTACCACAAGTAATGCATTATTCGGTGCATACCAACGCTGATACCAAGCCTGTAAATCAGCTAATTCATAGTTTTCAATGTCACTACGCCAGCCAATCACTGGGTTATTGTAGGTGCTGGTTTGATACGCTGTGGCTATAAAACGCTCATACAACAAGCTATTAGGTTTATCTTCTGTGCGAGTGCGTCGCTCTTCTAAGACAACTTCTCTTTCTTTAGCAAATTCGGATTGTTCCAATTTTAGAAAACGCATTCGTTCAGCTTCCATTTCAAAGCATAATGCTAAACGTTCTTTGGCAATGGTTTGGAAATACGCTGTGTAATCTCTGGCGGTGAAGGCATTTTCTTCGGCCCCATTTTCAGACATGATTAAGGAAAAGTCACCTGGACCATATTTTTCCGTCCCTTTAAACATCATATGTTCAACCATGTGAGACAGACCGGTTGTTCCTTCTAATTCGTAGCTACCACCGACTTTATACCAAACTTGACTCACTACCACAGGTGCTCGATGGTCTTCTTTCACTAGAATTTTTAAACCATTATCCAAATTAAATTCACTCACTTCTGCGGCTGAAAGGCAAGTTGATACTGCTAACATGCTTAAACACACACAGAGTTTTTTGACATTCACCATCGTTTTTCTCCAAACTTAACAAATCATTAATGCATAATAAGGATAGAATGATAAAAGAACAAGTTACAAGGTAGGAAATCTCAAACTTTTGGTAAATATGGATTATGTTTATCCATTTTAGAAAGTTCTTAAATTAAGTTTGCTTTATTGATTCTAAAAAACGCATGATATGCTGACAAAGAGACTGGCAACCTTCACTAGAAATACCCGAAATTTCAAAAATAGGTCCCTGCCAACTTAATTGTTCCACAATGTCTTGACAATGGGTTGTGCGTTGATCATCGGGTAGCAAATCGACTTTATTTAATACTAACCATCTTTCTTTAGCTGCTAATTCATCGCTATATTTTTCTAATTCTTGCGTAATACTCATCGCATTTTGTACAGGATCGCCTTCTAAAGGCAGTACATCCACTAAATGCAATAACAATCCAGTGCGAGAAAGATGTTTTAAAAAACGAACCCCCAGCCCTTGACCATCTGCAGCACCTTCAATGAGCCCTGGAATATCAGCAATAACAAAGCTTTGATAAGCTTCTGGAGAGACGACACCTAGGTAAGGATGTAAAGTAGTAAATGGATAATCAGCTACTTTGGGTTTAGCCGCTGAAACAGCGCGAATAAAAGTTGATTTACCTGCATTGGGTAAACCTAATAACCCCACATCTGCAAGTACTTGAAGTTCTAAATGTAAGGTACGTATTTCACCAGGTTCACCAGGTGTGGTCTGGCGAGGTGCGCGGTTGGTACTACTTTTGAAGTGAATATTACCCATGCCATGTTGCCCACCTTTGGCAACGAGGAGCATCTGTCCCTCTTTGACTAAATCACCTAATTTTTCCTCAGTTGATTTGTCAAAAACCAGCGTACCTACTGGCACTTTAATATATAAGTCTTCACCTTTACGTCCAGTACATTCGCTGCCTTTACCGTGTTCGCCTTTTTTGGCACGAAATAGGCGTTTGTAACGAAAGTCAATGAGGGTATTTAAACCTGCATCTGCTTTTAAATAAACGCTGCCTCCATCCCCTCCATCCCCTCCATTAGGCCCTCCGTAAGGAATATATTTTTCCCGTCGAAAGCTTAAGCAACCATCGCCACCTTTACCTGCAATAACATCAATTGTGGCTTCGTCAACAAATTTCATGAATACCCTTTAAGTGTGAATTAAGGACTCATCCTTAATGATAAGGCCAAAAGTATATGGTTGGAGCAATGGAAGTAATAATTTTTGAAACGTAGAAAATTTATACCAATGATATCAATACAATAAAAATATAGCGCACAATTATTTATTGTTTTTGGTTAAACTGATCAATGGTGGTTGCAAAAGAAGGGTTGTCTGCTAATACAAGTAATACTTCTCGGTTACGTTCCAGTCGTGCCGCTGGAATTGCTTGAACTTGCGCATAAGGTTGTGCAATGTCAGGATTAACTTCAACAACTGTTCCCACAGGATAGCCTTGAGGAAATTGGCCGCCTAGACCAGACGTGACAATAATATCTCCTACTAAAATACCCGCATCATTAGGTAAATAAAGTAAGGCTAAACGATTGGCTGTGCCCATGCCTACCGCAATTGTTCTCAAACCTGTTCTAGCAATTTGTACGGGTAAAGCATGATTCGGGTCAGTAATTAAAATCACTGTGCTCGAATAGGGACTCACATGCAGTACTTGGCCAAGTACTCCTTCTGCATCAAGCAATGGCTGTTTTTCAAAAACACCGTGTTGAGTACCCTTATTTATTAAAATTTTGCGCGTAAAAGGGTCTAAATCAATGGCTAATACTTCAGCCATCACGACCCGTTCATTACGCTTTTTGGAAGCTTCTAATAGTTTACGCAACCGTCTATTTTCATTTTTTACATCTTCAAGCCTTTGTAATTTTACTTGTAAAAGTAGATTTTCTTCATGTAGGTGATTATTTTTTTCAATTAATTCAATGCGATCACTAAAATGGGATGATAACCATTGGCCAGTCTTAACAGGTAAATTAATGACATATTGCAGGGGATAAACAACAGTAGAAAGAGATGCTCGCACTGTTTGTAAATATTGAAACCGATGATCAATGACCATTAAGGCCAACGAAGTCACAATGAAAAAAATTAGCCGTTGAAACGAAGGGCCAGAAACAAATAAGGGTTTCATATTTTCATACAATGCTTATGCGCCATCAAGTGAGAAAATATCTGAGCCATATTCTTCAATCATTTCTAATGCTCTTCCACCCCCTCTTGCCACGCTTGTCAGTGGATCATCAGCAACAATGACGGGCAATCCTGTTTCTTCCATTAATAGCCGGTCAATATCAGTTAATAATGCTCCGCCACCGGTAAGTACCATCCCTTTTTCTGCAATATCAGAGCCTAATTCAGGGGGAATTTTTTCCAAAGCACGTTTTACAGCCGTCACAATACTGGCTAAAGGGTCTTGCAACGCTTCTAAGACTTCATTGCTATTGAGCTTAATACTACGCGGAATACCTTCTGCGAGATTACGCCCACGCACATAAATTTCTCTAATATCTTTACCAGGATAAGCAGAACCAATTTCATGCTTAACGCGTTCTGCCGTTGATTCTCCAATAAGCGTACTATAGTGACGACGCACATAACCAATAATAGATTCATCAAAACGGTCACCGCCAATACGGATTGATTCTGAATAAACAATGCCATTGAGTGAAAGAATGCCAACTTCAGTTGTACCCCCACCAATATCAAGCACCATTGAACCTGTGGCTTCGCTCACTGGCATACCTGCACCAATAGCGGCTGCCATAGGTTCTTCAATGAGATGAACTTCTCGTGCCCCTGCGCCTGCAGCCGATTCTCGAATAGCGCGTCTTTCAACTTGAGTAGAACCACAGGGTACACAAATTAATACTCTTGGGGAAGGATGAAAAAAACGGTTTTCATGTACCTTATGAATAAAATACAGTAACATTTTTTCGGTAATTGTGAAATCTGCAATAACGCCATCTTTCATAGGCCTAATGGCTTGGATATGGCCAGGAGTACGACCTAACATCATTTTAGCTTCCATCCCAACTGCTGCGATGGATTTTGAGCCATTACCTTCTTTGCCTTGTCGAATTGCAACAACGGAAGGTTCATCTAAAACAATGCCTTTTCCGCGGGCATAAATAAGCGTGTTAGCTGTGCCTAAATCAATAGATAAGTCGTTTGAAAAAAGTCCGCGTAAACGTTTTAACATGGAAGTGAGTGAATCCTAAATATAGAGTATTCTGTCATTCTCAGAATTCTACTGTCGTCAAAATAAATAGTTGGTTTTATGAAAAATTTTAAAATATTTTTTATTTTACCTAAACCAGCCCAAAAATAATAGCAGCGATAAACATTGTAAGTATTTTTCAACTGCATTTTGACGATAAAATTTTTGGCGAGAAACTTTAAGTTTACTCAGCAAAGCCCTGATTCAATAACCAAGGCTTTTTTATTTATTTGAGATGGAATAAGTTAATTCCCTAAAGTTTCATATAAAAAATTGTCTGAACGTTCATCTGTTTGCCAAGCTGCAAGAGAAAGCCCATTTTGATCTTTTTCTGAAATAGTAAAATCAGGCGCCTGAGTCACTTCATCAAACAGTTTCTTTAAATCAGTTTCGCACAAAGACCAATCCAAATCTGTTGCTATGGGGGAAATACCTGCTTCACATCCTGGGCTGTATTCACCTGAACAAAAATATTCAATCATGGATTCTTCTGTAAAAAAGTTGCCATGTGCAAATCCAGGTGGCACCCAAATCCAATCACTATAATCTGCATTTAAATCACAGGACATATCATACGCAATAATGTTACCAAAGGTCGGTGAGTTTTTGCGAATATCCAGCACAATATCGACCATACGGCCCCGAATAGTCCGTACCAACTTACCCATGTAAGGATTCCATTGAAAATGTAAACCTCTCATTACATTTTTTTTAGATAAGCTTTCATTGGCTTGCACAAATTCCACCCCATGCATAAAAGGAATGTCAGGATTTGTCAATAAATCGCTTTTTCTAAAGGGTTCAGAGAAATAACCTCGGTTATCGCCAAAACGTCCAAAACGGATAACTTTAATAGCTGGAATGGCCAATGTTTTTACATCAATAATTTTCACAATGTTTCCCCCTTAAGGAATAAAAACTTCATAGCACGCCTGCTTATCAACAAACTTTAGTTTGCCAAACAAGATAAATCTGTCCGCTTGTATTTCAAATCGTGAAGGCTAAATTTTAAAAATGGCCGACTTCATGTTGAATACGAATTAAATCACTCACAACCATATTAGGTTTTAGCATATGTTTAGCAATGCGCTGGAAAATTTTAGCGGTTGCCAATGCATCTCCCCAAGCAGTGTGACGGGCAAGATTTTCAACCTTACAAATACTGGCGACTTCATCCAAAGAATAATGTCCCATTCTGCCACTATGTGCAGTGTAAAGCAGCATAGTATCTATCCAAGGATTTATAAATTTACATAACATTATTTTTTGCATCGTTTTATTAAAGAAGCGTAAATCAAAATTGATGTGATGTCCAACAATAACAGAATCTCCAATAAATTCAATGACATCCTGAAGTACTTCTGGAATGCTAGGACTATTTTTCACATCTTCATCTTTAATGCCGTGAATTGCCGTGGTTTCTGGCGGAATAGGGCGTCCTGGATTAATTAACGTTTGATATTCTCTGCCAGTTAATTGCAATCCTTGCATTTCTAACATGCTGATAGATACAATTTCATCACCAGAGTAAGCATGCCACCCTGTCGTTTCAGTATCAATGACGACAAATCTTGTTTTTTCAGTAGGTTGGCAAATAATTGCGGCAAAATCTAGTTGCACATAAAAATGATATAGTGCATTCCAATGCGGCTCAGTTAACCATCTTTCAATGCCTTTGCGCCGCTTAAAATTTGTTTGAATATGCGTTAGTAATTGATTAAAAGTTTCTTTCGGATCCATTCTGTTATTATATCATAAGACTATATTCACTGAAGGAGGTAACTTATTGATTTTATTAAATTGTTATATTGCAGCGCAACAAAATAACTCATTGAAATTAATTACTTTTGTTTTAATCTTTGTTTGTGATTAGAAAAATCACTGCCAGTAAGTTAAGCTCGTAGGAATGCAAACTTTAATTTGCACACGCAAGATAAATCTTGCACTCCAAACTGAAAAAATCCTTAACTTCATGGCTGTGGATTGGAAAAATACAAATGCTAAATTTAAATCTGCAATAAGCTAAGAAGCAGTTTTTTACTGCAAACCTGAAAATTCTTCAAAACTTGTCAGGTTCTTTGGAGGCTAATATCTGAAAATTTATAGATGCTAAAATCATAGTTTATGACTTGCCTAGCATTCTCTTAAGCGTATTATCATTACTGATAAAGTGATGTTTAAGGGCTGCAAGCATGTGCAAAATCATTAAACCAATCAGTCCAAATGCCAAAAATTCATGAATTTCTTCAGCAATTTCTTTTTGTTCTTCAAAATGCCAAGGGAGAGCAGGTAATTCAAACAGTTTAAACACCATGATACCATTACCATCAGCCGTTGCAATTAAGTAGCCACTTATCATGACTAAAAATAGCAGTAAATATAATAAACTATGAACAATTGCTGTCGTAGCTTGTTCCCAAGGAGCTGTACCTTCAATAAAATCAGGTTTTGGCGTTACAAATATCCAAATAAGCCGTAATACTGTTAAACTCAACAAAAAAATGCCAACACTGGCATGTAAATGCGGGGCACGTCGATACCATTCATGGAGTTCATTAAGTTCTCCCATCCATAATCCTAATGCAAATAAACCAATGACAAGTACCATCGTAAGCCAGTGCAACAAAATAGTCAGGAAGTTGTAATTTTCTACTTTAGACATATAAAATCTCCGTTATTCAAATATTGGTAGCATCATACTAAAGTTTTGTGCGACTGAAAACCCTATTTTTTAGCTGATTTATTTACGTAATGCTGTGACCACTTTCTCAAGTTTCATGCCACGCGAACCTTTAATTAATACGGTAGCGCCTTCATTCAGCAGAGTATCTCGTAAGCTTTGAATTAAGCTATCTTGTTGTTCAAAGTGTAAGGCATGATGACCAAAACTGTGCGCAGCGTGTTGTGCAAGGTCGCCAATTGTCCATAACTGATCAATGCCCATTGCTTTTGCCATTTCTCCAACCTGAGCATGTAAATTTTTACTGGCATTGCCCAGCTCATACATATCACCCAACACTAACCAACGGGGGTTAGGATAGTTATTTAATACTTTAATCGCAGCCTTTAAAGAACCTGGATTTGCATTGTAACTATCGTCAATAATAAGGCTATTGTTAATGCCAGGATAAGTATGTAAACGGCCTTCAACAGGTTGCATAGTCTGCAAGCCTTGCTGAATTTGAGTCAGAGAACAGCCACATGCTAATGCACATCCACTTGCTGCCAGTGAGTTCATGACATTATGTTGGCCTAAAAGTGGTAATTGGACGTCAACGTTGCCTTGTGGCGTACTTAACATAAACTGACTACCACAAGCATTTAAATGGACATCAACGGCAGTAATATCAGTGTTTGGTTGCAAGCCAAAAGTCATCATTTGGTAGGAAGTGGCTAAATTTTTCCACAACGTCGCGTAATGATCATCTGCATTAATGATTGCAATATCATTTTGTTCAGTTAAGCCTGAAAATATTTCACCTTTAGCATGTGCAACTTTTTCAATTGATCCAAAACCTGCTAAATGTGCTGGAGCACATTGGGTAATTGTGGCAACAGTGGGTTGAGCAATGTGAGTCAACTCACGAATTTCACCCTGATGATTGGCACCCATTTCAATGACCGCATATTGATGGGCTTTATCTAAGTTAAACAAGGTCAGTGGCAATCCGATGTCATTATTTAAATTACCCTGGGTAGCAAGTACCTGGCCACATTGTGACAAAATAGATTTCACCATTTCTTTCACTGTGGTTTTGCCATTGCTGCCTGTAATCGCTACTACGGGTAATACAAACTGTTGACGCCACAATTTGGCCAATTGCCCTAATGCAATTCTTGTATTGGTAACCTGTAATGTGGGTAAATTTGAATGAACAGGTTGATCAACCAAACAAGCTTTTGCGCCTTTTGTCCCGACTTCATTAATAAAATGATGCCCATCAAATCGCTCACCTTGTAGTGCAACATACAAACAATCTGTTGTGATACGCCGTGAATCAGTACTACAACCAGTAAAAACAATATCTTCTCCATTAAGGGTGGCATTGAGATGGTTTTTAATGTCAGATAGGCTAAAAGTAATCATGTGAGTTTACTGTTGGTAAGGACGTTGTTGTTCGTCAACTTCAGGTACTTTTAACAGCCGTTTTGAAACAGGAAGCGCAAGTTGTTCCCGCAAATACTGAGCACGTTCTGCAATAGTTGGCGGTTTTTCAGGTTGCAAGCGAAAAAAACGAGTCAGCCATCCAGGACCTTCACTCAGAGAGTTATCCATATTGAGTGCTTTATCATAGTCTTGCAAAGCAGCTTCATGCTGTCCCATGCGATCATATAAAACACCTCGATTGGCATAAGCACCTGCAAAGTTTGGTTCTCGCGCAATGGCTTCATTAAAGGCTCTTAATGCTCTTTTATATTCACCTAATTGTAGCAATGTTCTTGCTTTACCACGCAAGGCGTAAATATGTAAAGGATTCTCTTGCAAGGCTTCTTCGTAGGTTGTTAGCGCACTTTGATAGTGACCATCCTGAAAAAAATTGTTGGCGGTTAAATAAGCATTATCCCCAGGTTCAACATGGGAAAAAAAACTGTCGTAAATTGTCCAACCAAGCCATGTTAAGGTTAAAATAA
Organism: Thiotrichaceae bacterium; assembly: GCA_016745055.1. Taxonomy (GTDB): domain Bacteria; phylum Pseudomonadota; class Gammaproteobacteria; order Beggiatoales; family Beggiatoaceae; genus JADGDF01. Next base: position 11,545 of record JADGDF010000089.1, read on the forward strand.
CGGCAATATAAACTAGTGTTTTGTATAGCTTATGTTCCATTAGGCGATAATCCAATCATATTAAGGTTAAACAAAAAGGAAAAAATAAGCACAACAGGCAGGGCAATAAATCGGGCGCGCGCTAATTGGCCTGATAACTCTTCTGACGTTAATTGGCGTTGTAATTTTTTTTCCAAACGACGCACACTAATAACCCAGATCATTTTACTCACGGGAAAAAACAACATCACTGCAAATATGAGTACAGATAAAATAAAGTAACTGGACATATCATTTTAAGAAGGCGAATAAGGCAAGAATTATGGGCATACTGTAAATAGATGTCAAATTCACTCAGAATAATAATCCATATACTATCCATTTACTTATATATCAGTTTAAAATGGTTACTTGATTTAATAAAACTCATCACACATAACTATAGGCAGTATTGTTTGATAACCTAGGAGGAAGGTTTATGCGTCATATATTCATCGTTACCCTGTTGTTGATTTTTACTACCACAGCGTTTCCTGTGGTTTATGCAGATACACCACAAATTTGTCGATTTGGGGTACCACCATGGCAAAAAGGACGATCTTTTAAAGAGGAGCGAAAGAAATATTTGCCGTTGCTAAAGTGGATGACCAAGCAAACGGGATGTAAATTTGTGCCTGTGGGTGCTTCTAGTTATGAGGACTTAATTGACAAAATATCTCAAGGTAAGGTGCATGTCACGGAATTAGGGGCTGTACCTTATATTCAGGTAAAAAAGAAAAATCCTGAAGTGGATATTCTTGCCACAGCTTTAGTTTGGAATACAGCTAAAACTGAGTTGATTGACTCATACCGTAGCCTAATAGTCACGTTGGCTAAAAATGATGACATTAATAGCTTGCAGGACTTGAAAGGCAAGAAAATTGGTTTTGTCAATCATGAGTCAACCAGTGGTTTTGTCTATCCTTCTGCCTCAATGAAGCAGGAAGAAGACATTGACTACGAAACTTTCTTTGAAAAACATTTCTTTTTGGGCAGCCATCCAAATGTGACTAATGCCATTGTAGCTGGTAGCATTATGGCGGGGGCAACTTACGATAAAAATCTTGAAGCTGCGCAGAAAAAACATGGCAAGATTTTTAAAGTACTCTGGAAAAGTAAGCCTATCCCCAATGTATTACTTGCTTCTCATGCGTCTTTACCAGATTCGGTACGGCAAAAATTAATTGAAGTATTACCCCAGGCAGACATTGAGTTATTTAAGGACATTAGTTTAATGAAAGGTTTTGTTATTCGTACCGATAGTTTTTACGATGAAGTTCGTACAGTACTGGATGGTTATCAATAATACTTAATCTTTTGCTTAAACTAGGATATAAATCATGCTCACATTAATAAACAAGCTTAATCTGCGGGTGAAATTATTTATTCCAACGCTGATTACAGTCTCTTTATTAGCTGTGGGCATTTTTTATATCATTAATCTTGAATACGAATTGTTTGCTCAACAAGAAGCTAATGAATGGGAATTACATTGTAGTGAATTTAAGAATAATCTACTTGATATGGCATCTGAAACCGAACGTTTGGCTAACTTTATCGCTCAGGATTGGCGAGTTGCAGATGCCTTGCTTATGGATAATAGAGATACATTATTGGATTTATTACAGCCTTTTTATGAAGGGTTAAGTTTCGACTGGTTAAGCGTTTACAACCCTCAGGGTGATGTGTTTGTACGTATTGATCAACCACATTTTTTTGGTATCAAGGACGCGTTGTATGAACCTGTTATGCAGGCATTTTTGAAACCACCAAAACATCCTCAACTGATTTTACTTAATGATCAACTAATGATTGTTCATTTAACCCTGATGGAAGAAAGCGAACTTGGTGCAAATGCAGTTATGGCAGTAGGTTACGCACTAACTCGTGCTCATTTAAGAAAATTTACTGCACATCAACATAATGATCGAGATTTTGGGATAAATTTACGTTTTAATGAAAAATTTTATCTGGCATCCTCAGACAAAATGTCCTGGGAAAGCTTGTTAAAAAAGCCTGAGTACATTCTACAGCATAATTTTCGGCTAGATGCTCCCCTTGGAAATGCTCAGAACTTAGAAGTATTATTTTGGGAAATTGATCATACTCGGGCTGAGTTTACAAAAAATCTACGAGTCATTGTGGTCATTTTATCCTTGATCAGTGCATTGGCTGTATGGCTGTCCCACTATTTTATTACCCACACTGCGCTTTCCTTAAGTCAAACAAATACCGCTTTAAAAAAAGCAAAAAGAGCAACAGAAGCAGCGAATGAACAATTAAGCGCTAGCCAGTCCCGTTTCCAAGCTTTAGCGGATACTTCCCCTAATGGTATTTTTCAAACAGATAAGCAAGGACATTGTACCTATACAAATCAACGTTGGCGTGAAATTTCTGGTTTGACTGAAACAGAAACGCTGGGACAAGGTTGGGCAAAAGCATTACACCCAGAAGATCAAGATCGGTTAGTACAAAGTTGGCTAAACGCAGTTGAACAAAGCCTGCCTTGGAAGGATGAAGGACGCTTGCTACGGCCAAATAAAGAGGTCCGGTGGGCATTATTAAGTGCTGCTTTGGAATTGGACCAAGATGGAAAAATTAACAGTTTTGTAGGCAGTGCTGCGGATATTACTGAACGTAAAAGTATGGAATTAGAACTGCAACAAGCAAAAGAAAATGCAGAAGCCGCCAGTTTAGCAAAAAGTACTTTTTTAGCCAATATGAGCCATGAATTGCGTACGCCTTTAAATGGTATTTTGGGATATACCCAAATTTTGCAGCGTGAGCGTGGGTTAACGCTTCCTCAAAAAGAAGGCGTTGCTTTAATTCATCGCAGCGGTGAGCATTTGCTCACTTTGATTAACGACATTTTAGATTTATCAAAAATAGAAGCAGGCCGTATGGAACTGTATCCCAACGATTTTTCTTTGGGAAGTTTTTTAAGCGATATTGTAGAAATGTTCAAAATTCGTGCTTTGCAAAAAAGCCTTGAATTTCGTTATGAAAGCTCACCCACTTTACCAAATATTGTTTATGCAGATGAAAAGCGTCTACGTCAATTACTGATGAATTTATTAGGTAATTCCGTTAAATTTACTGAACAAGGTTATGTGAATTTGCAAGTACACTATGACGCTGATAGCCAAGATTTACGAATTGATATTGTTGATACTGGTTGTGGTATTGCAAGTGATCAACTAAATGAAATATTTTCACCCTTCCGTCAAGCGGGCAGCATCCTGCACAAAGCGCAAGGTACGGGGTTAGGCCTATCAATTACCAAACGTTTGGTGGAAATGATGGACGGAGAAATTGGGGTTGATAGTGAAACTGACAAAGGTTCACGATTTTGGTTTAAAGTACCATTACCCATTAGTGAACATTATATTGAACCTGAAGTTACCCATGAATTTGAAAATATCACGGGTTATTCTTCAACGCTTGCTAACCACCCGGCCTATCATATTTTAGTTGTCGATGATACAGAAGATAATCGCTTAGTCGTACGCAACTTACTAATACCTTTGGGATTTGAAATTTCCCAAGCCACTAATGGACGCGAAGCCATTGATCAAGTCTATTCACTCAAAAAACCAGATTTAATTTTGATGGACCTAATGATGCCTATATTGGATGGATTTGAAACTGCACAGCGCTTACGTTTGGACAAGGCTTTTCAACATACGCCGATTATTGCAATTTCTGCCAGTGTATTTGGTGAACATATAAAAGCGAGCCAAGAAGCGGGTTGCACAGATTTTCTACCTAAACCTTTCAAAACTGAACAATTGCTAAATTGTTTAGAAAAATACTTGGCTCTTACCTGGTTATATGAAGAAAAGATAGAAGTTTCTGATTCAACATTGGAACAACAAAATACGATTAAAGTGTCTGAAATTAACCTTACTGCTTATCAAGCTGGCGTTTTATTAGAATTTGCAAAAATGGGTGACATTATGGAAATTTACAAGTATGTGGATGAATTACAAGCTATGGAGCCAGGATTACGTCCAACTTTAGAAAAAATAAGCACATTAGCAAAAAAATTTGATGATGATGGCATTATTGACATCGTACAACCGTACTGCGAATAGGAAAATATAATTTGCATTTTTGTGAGTATCTTGATGGCGGGTTTTGACGTGAGATGGGCCAGGGTAATCACAGTAAAATAAGTAACTTTTTTAAATCAATAAGTTAAAAACACAGTAAAATTTTTAGAGATATTTTTAAGATTTTGAAATTAAAGAGTTTCTTGAATTTAATGCGATTGCCCTGAACCAATTAATAATTTACCTTTCAACTTATAAGATTTAATGAGGGTTGATTGGTTTTGGTAATATTGCCCACATCGCTCATTTTGGTTTCCAGATGTCTGTGTTAGCTTACGATCCTTATGTCAGTTTAGAAGATATGAGCATGTGCTCAGTACAAAAAATTGAACAATTAGACAGGTTATTGGCAGAGAGTGATATTGTTTCTATTCACACCAACCTCAATCCTGATACCCATTACTTGCATTGTAGCGAACAACTAGCGTTGATGAAATTCTCAGCTTTGCTGATTAACGTTTCTCGTGGCGGTATTATTGATGAAAAGGCACTACTGCGTGCTTTGACTGATGGCCAAAGCATCGGTTTGGACGTGTTTGAGATGGAACCGTTGAATTTCAATAACGATACCGTGATGTCGCAGATCGCAGTGCTGGATAATGTGTTATTGTCACCTCACATCGCTTGGTATACCGATAAAGCAGGTAAACGCTTGCAACACAAAGTGATGCAAAAGTGCCGATAAATCGTCACTGCTGAACTTTCTGATTAACTGATTGAAGAAAACACCATGACCTTTCAAGATTCTGAATACGTTCAATTACCTGTACCAGAAGGTATTTATGATCTCAATGTCGGCCAACCTTCTCCTAATTTATTGCCGTTGGAGCTGCTTTATTCCGCAGACCGAAATCATATTCAAGACCCGACTTTTTTACAATATGCCAATCAACAAGGCTATCCTTGATTTCGCACTGCTATGGCGCAGTTTTTATCCACTGAAACTGGTGATAAGATTCTTGCGGATGATTTATTGGTCAGCATAGGAAATTCAGGGGCTATTCATCTGATTGGGACGCGCATTGCCGCAGCCAGTGCAACGCGACCACTGGCTTTCGTTGAATCACCGACGTATCAATGGGCAGTGAATGTGTTAGAGGGCTGTGGTTTTGACATCACGCCAATTCATGTCGATGATAATGGCATTGTGGTTGACGAAATTGAGCGCTTGTTGATTGAAGAAAAGGTACGCCCTGCCTTAGTATTTACCATTCCCTCCCACCAAAATCCGACCAGTGTTAATCTAAGCCTAGAACGTAAACGAAAGCTGATTCAACTGGCCGAAACGTATAACTTTTACATCCTTTCCGATGAAGCCTACCAATTACTGAGTTTTCCTCAATACTCGGTAGATTCTGCCTTTGCTAGCCAGGATAATACGGAACAAGGTGTGGTTTTTACCATGGGCACATTCAGCAAAATTTTTGCCCCAGCGCTACGTTTAGGCTGGGTTCAAGCCAATCCACATTTAATTCAATGGTTGGTCAATCATCCTTTGTTAGTCAGTGGCGGCGGTTTGAATCCTCTCATCGCTGGTTGGATTGAACCATTATTAACCCATGGGAAATTACAAACTTGGTTGGCTCAATTGCGTCAAACATTGTGGCAACGTTATCAATGCATGTCCAACACGTTGCAACAAAAATTTCCTTAGCTTGAGATAGTTACTCAACCTAAAGGTGGTTATTACATTTGGTGTCGATTACCACAACCATTGGATAGTGAGGCATTGCGCACATTATCATTGGAAAAATATCAAGTCAGCTTTCGTCCTGGAGTCAATTGCAATACCTCATCTGACTACTTATGTTTATGTTTCGCTTTTCATTCAGCAGAAGAAATCGAAACTGCCATTGGTTTACTTGGTTCCGCTTATGACGAATATGTTAGCAGCCTGGGTACTCATATGCCTTAAAGCCTCATTTTTAGTTACATAGGGTTTGCGCTGCGTCTTTTTGCGGCGCGAACGCGGAGAAGTGATAATTTTTCGTGTGCACCAAAAAGACGGTGCGCACCCTCTGGCTACCTGGCTGTTCCTTAGTTAAACTTGCAGGATTGCAAACTTTAGTTTGCATAGGCAAGATAAATTTCGCACTCCTAGTACTACTTCATAGCAAGAGGTAGAATAATGTTGAATATTGAACGTGCAAAAACAGTCATGGCACGTAATAACGCTGACTGATTAGTGGCAACCACACCAAAAGTTACACCTTATTTATTAACTGGGAATACATAAAGGAAAATAGCGATATGACTATACTAGACTTATTGCGAAATAAAGTATTGAAAAAATGGGGAGAAAAATTAAACTAGTGGTTATAGAAACTAAACAAGTCCATAAGAAAACAATATGAATTACGAAAAACTGAAAGTTTTATCAAATGAAAAGCTTAAACGCTATTTAGGGGTAAATAAAGAACTA
>JADGDF010000090.1 GCA_016745055.1 Thiotrichaceae bacterium
TTTTCATACTCGTTCTCCTAAGTTTACAAAACTTGTTCTTTCTTATATCCTCCTTTTCGCAAAATACCATCTTAAATTCCGTGATACAACTCTAATAAGTTGGAAACCTTAGGCTTAAAATCCTTTATATCTGAAAGTTCTACTAGACCAGCTGCAATTTTGGTTGTTCCAATATCCACACCTAGCGCGTAGAAACTACCAACAGCTGATATTTCTACAGTTGAGGGAGTTGGTTTCCGTTTTACAATCCATATTGGATCAGTTGCTTTATCTATGGAGTAAAGTGGACGCTGGGAATACGTTTTATATTCATTGGATTCTAATTTACCTGTAACATATTGAAAAATATCGTCAGCAGTGATGATAATTTCTTTTGAAGTTTTCCGATCATTCAGTAGAGTATTAATAGCTTCGCAGAATAAATGGGTGAATACACTTGATACTCCTCCCGTTAGTTCTTCACTTTGTTCGGTGGCTCTAGAGGATGTTAAAATTGCAATTCCTTTAGGAATATCCCCTTTTTTTCCGTGAAATGCATCTGTTGCTGCACCACTAAAACAAGCATCGATAATCAAAATCGCCCGTTGAACAGGCGATATACTTAAATAGTTCACTAAGTTAGCAAATGGATAGTACTCTCCTCCAAATTCTAGAACATACTTCTCATGTTTAATGGTACCATGTCCTGAAAAGTAAAAAATTAGCTGATCAGATGTTTTCCAATTTTTTAGAAGATGCTTTAGGCTATTGTCAAAATCAGAAAGCTTACAATTAGGAAGGAGTTTTGATTTAGAAGGATCGCAATGACCGATCTCAGGATCAGTAAACAAGCTATTGATCGTACTTACATCTCGATTACCACCAGTAAGTTCTGTACCTGACAATGCACTTACCACAAATGCAATTCTTTGGGATGATAAATCTGTTATTGTACTCATTTACCTTCATCCTGTTTTTCTTCTTTTGGAGAAATTAGAACTTTAAGTGATTCTAATTCAACAACTTTCTCTTTAAACTGCTCTAGCGTTAAATTTTCAATACTAAACGTAGTATTTTTATCTGCAATAGATATAGAATACTTTGGTTCTTTTGCTTGTTGGTATGACAAGACAGTATAAAGTGTTGCCAATGCACCTAACGTTAATCTAATAATGGTAAGTCCAACAATCAGACTACTATCTTTACTGCCTTGTTGAGCTTCACCTATATTCCTTTGTACTAAGAAGTCGTAATCAGTTTCAATAAGCGTAGCTAGCTCATTTAAGTAAAGAGGTGATAAAGAAACATAATCTTCGCTGCTAAATCTTATATAAACATTCATATTAAACCTCTCACTAGTACACAGTCCTATACCGTTACAATTAGTCTTTGGATTCTGAATTTAATAAAATTGAAAACAAGACCTGGCAAGTTTTCAAAACCTGCCAGGTCTAATTGAAAAGTTTTGGAAGTTACTAAATTCTCATTCTTTAGTAACAAAATTCTACTCAAATTGTAATGAACTGTAAGGTAGTACGTCAATTAAATTTTAGCTTATCAATATTTTGCAGAGCTTAGTTACTTACCAAAGCTACGCAAAGTCTAAAGATGAATAATTTATGATATTTAACTGAGTAGTTTTAGAAAACCTAGCTAATTTATAAAGAGGTGAATTTAGGATTTGCTAATACTATTTTTTGGATATTTATATTTGAGATAACACAACTTTGCAATATTATGAGTACTTCAAGTCTTGGTTAAGAATACTTGATTTACTTTGCGGTTGGTTTTGTAGATTTTTTTGAGTTGAAGTAAACTACGTAGCGTTATTTAAGGAAATAGATATAGCGTGTAAAGTATTTCCTGTTGCATTGGAAAACATTTACAGAACTCAACTTATCAGAAAATTGTCTTTGCTGAATTTTTAGATAAGTTGAATGTATAATTTAGCAAAAACTACTCTGCCGCAATTCTTTTTTGTTCTGTATTCTTATAAAGAATTAAAGGCTTGTTGTTGCCTGCTACAACGGCTTCATCAATTACTACCTTTGCAACACTGCTACTCATGGAAGGCAAGTCATACATCGTATCAAGCAGAATTTGCTCCATAATTGAACGTAAGCCTCGTGCACCCGTCTTTCTTTCCATTGCCTTTCGGGCTGAAGCTTTAAGCGCTTCTGGACGAAACTCTAGCTCAGCATCTTCCATGGCAAATAATTGCTTGTATTGTTTGGTCAAAGCATTTTTGGGTTCAGTCAAAATTTGTACGAGCTGCTCTTCATCCAGTTCACTTAATGTAGCCGCAACAGGTAAACGACCAACCAATTCAGGAATTAAACCATACTTAACTAAATCTTCTGGTTCTACAATGCTCAATAATTCATTAATATGATGATCATCTTGCGCTTTAATTTCGGCTGAAAAACCGATACCACTTTTTTCAGTGCGTGATCTAACCACTTTATCTAAACCTGCAAATGCGCCTCCACAAATAAATAAGATATGTGTGGTATCAACTTGCAAAAATTCTTGTTGTGGATGTTTTCTACCGCCTTGGGGTGGCACGGAAGCAATGGTACCTTCAATCAATTTCAATAAGGCTTGTTGAACGCCTTCACCTGAAACATCTCGAGTAATTGAAGGGTTATCTGCTTTACGGGAAATTTTGTCAATTTCGTCAATGTAGATGATGCCTGTTTGCGCTTTCTCGACGTCATAATCACATTTTTGCAGTAATTTTTGGATAATATGCTCAACATCTTCTCCAACATAACCGGCTTCTGTTAAAGTCGTGGCATCTGCCATTGTAAAAGGGACATCTAAAACTTGAGCAAGCGTTTGCGCAAGCAAAGTTTTACCTGAACCTGTTGGGCCAATTAACAGTACATTACTTTTGGAAATTTCGACTTCATTTTGTTTAGCATTACTCGTCATACGTTTATAATGATTATAAACAGCCACAGATAATATCTTTTTAGCATAGTCTTGGCCAATGACGTATTCATCTAAATATTGATTAATTTCTTTGGGGACTGGTAGGTGACGTTGTTCTTCGCCTGTGGTTTCTTTAACTTCTTCACGAATGATATCATTGCATAATTCAACGCATTCATCACAAATAAAGACGGAAGGTCCAGCGATAAGTTTACGTACTTCGTGTTGACTTTTTCCACAAAATGAACAATATAACAATCGGTCTTCGTTATCTGATCTGCCTTTTTTACCGTTACTCATGATGTGTTACCTCATTGTAGCCATGCTTAATAAGTCACTGCAATTAATTTAAGCCTAAAATCAAATACTTTAGATTTGAAGGTTTACTTAAATTAAGTCATCCAAAACATGGATGTTTTGGATACCAACCTATCATTCTTAGTTTAATGGCAGTGACTTAAAAGTAGGCATATGCTTTATTCAAGTTGGGAAAAGTTATTGCTGTGTTTCATTGGCAGCTTGTCTGGTAGACAAAACTGCATCAATTAAGCCATAATCCATGGCTTCTTCTGCCGACATGAAATTATCTCTTTCCGTATTTTTCTGGATTGTTTCCAGTGGTTGCCCTGTATGGTTTGCAAGCACTTGGTTTAAACGTTCGCGTATTTTCAGGATTTCGCGGGCATGAATATCAATGTCCGTCGCTTGTCCTTGAAAGCCACCCAGTGGTTGGTGAATCATGACTCTAGAATGAGGCAAACAAAAGCGTTTTTTCTCAGCCCCACCTGTTAATAATACAGCACCCATACTTGCTGCCATTCCTACACACAATGTACTTACATCTGGCTTGATAAATTGCATGGTATCGTAAATAGCCATACCTGCACTGACGGAACCACCGGGTGAATTAATGTATAAGTGAATGTCTTTGTCAGGATTTTCTGATTCGAGGAATAACAATTGGGCAACAATTAAATTTGCCATATAGTCTTCTACAGGGCCAACTAAAAAGATAACCCGCTCTTTCAGGAGACGGGAATAAATATCATAAGCTCTTTCACCACGCGCAGATTGTTCTACAACAATAGGCACTAGGCCACCAGCTGCGTGGGGTTCAAAGGGAGAATTTGCTTGCATGGTTGACATTACATTTGGTTACGTGGAGCTTGATCCATAACATCAAAGAAATCTTCTTGCTTTTCAGTTGCTTGAGCTGTATTCATTAAAAATTCAGTCACTTCATCTTCCAGCACTGAAGATTCAATTTGTTTCATGCGTTGAGGATCGTTGCGGTACCAATTGATAACATCGTCAGGTCTTTCATAACCATAAGCGATATTATCAATCATTTCTGTTACCTTAGATTGATCTAATTGCAAGCCATGTTTTTTCACTACTTCCTGCACTAAGACTGATATTTGAATACGTTGTTTGGCTTCGTCTTTAAAAAAATCCGCCGTCATATTTTGTGCTTGAGGTAAACCTTGCATCATAGACTGCTGCATTTTTAACATGCGTTCAGATTCTTGAGCAACTAATGAATCAGCCACAGTGATAAGATTTGCTTCAAGCAAAGCATTGAGCATTCTTTGGCGATAAGAACTCTTGAGGGCAAATTTTAATTCACGTCCCATATTTTCTCGCACTTGCTGACGTAAAGTCTCTAAATTTCCATCTTCAACACCTAACGATTTAGCAAATTCGTTATCAATTTCAGGTAATTTAGGCTCAGCTACTGCGGTAATGTGTATTGAAAACTGGGCCGTTTTATTGGCCAATATTTCATTGGGATAATCGCCTGGGAAAGTCAAATCAATTGTTTTATCTTCATTTTCCTTCACACCCACTAGGCCTTCAGCTAGTCCAGGAAAAACAATATTGGGTTCTCCAGCAATGATATTAACTTTTTTTAGCTCACCTTCGTCAAACCTTTCGCCACCAATGGTCACAGAGCCATCTAAAGTAACGCGGTAACCTACTTCGGCAACAGCAGCAACATCATGCCATCTTTGACGTTGTTGTTGTAATCTCTCCAGCATTGAATCAATATTTTGATCAGAGATTTCAACAATGGGTTTTTCTATGGCTAATCCATCTAAGTGTAAATCAATATCTTCGTGGAAGACTTGAAATACGACGGTATAAGTCAGGTCTTGTGTTACATCTTCTATGCCTGAATCAAAATCAACCGTTGGATCACCGGTGACTGTTAAATTTTGTTGTTGAACCGCTTCATCAAAACTGGTTTGTACAACTTCATTAAGAACTTCTTGACGGACCTGAGGGCCAAATTTCTGCTGCATCACGCGGAGGGGAATTTTGCCAGGGCGAAAACCATTTAATCTCGTTTGTTTAGCCAGTGATTTTAAACGGGTTTCAATTTTATTCTGCACATCTTCTTTGGGAACTTCGATGGTCATCCGACGTTCCAATTTATCAGTCGGTTCTATAGAAACAACTCGCATTGATATTCACTCTCTAAAAGTTTTATTTGCTGACTACAGTAGTATAAGATGATTCAAGGAGAGGATACAACATTTAGAAATTAAAATCTGGTGCGAAAGGAGAGACTCGAACTCTCACAGGTTACCCTACTGGATTCTAAGTCCAGCGCGTCTACCAATTCCGCCACTTTCGCTTAACTCTGTAATGATACTTAGACTAGCAAAATCTATCATAAATAAAAACAAAACCCAGCTTTATAGCTGGGCTACATAAATACTGTGGGCCGTGTAGGTCTCGAACCTACGACCCGCTGATTAAGAGTCAGCTGCTCTACCAACTGAGCTAACGGCCCTTATATAAACTGACATTTTATAAAAACTAGTGCATTACTGCAAGTTTTTTTACTATAAACTTATAAATGCGCACCATTAACGAAGATAAAATCTTAAGAGCAAGGAAATTATCTATACTAAAATGGGTATCAATCATATCCTCCTTTAGTTAGGAAGGATGGGAAATATTATCAAAACATTTCAATCAGTATCTCATTGTTTCAGAAGTTTTTTTAGAGGCAGTACTGCTTGAAGTATTTTTGGGAGTAGTGAGTTCAGGTAATGGAGGCAATACAGTGGTCTCTTCTTTTGGAAAAGTGACTATCATAGTAGGTTCATTATATTCAAACAATTTATCACCGATACCATAAACTTCAGTGATTTCATAGGTACTTTGAAACAGGCCATGTAGTTCTCTGTATTTCAAAATGGCTTCTGCTTTCTTTTCACCTACGCCGTGCAAAGTCATCAATTCATATTGACTTGCTGTATTAATATCTACAAGTACTGGCTTTTCCGCAGCTTGAGACATGGGAAATATCAATGCTAAAGAAGTAATAAGTAAAAATCTCAAAGTCCACATACATTTCTCCTTGCGATATATAGACCTATAATTATAAATTAATTTATTTTTGTAAGCAAATTTAAATTGAGAAATATATTTATTTGTTCTCAAATAACTTTAGAATCAACTATAATGGCCTTAATATTAGAAAGCGAACAACCACAACGCTGCATATGGATATACAAAATAACCTTAAATTAAGCATTGTTTTCCTTAACTATAATCGGGTTTCTGAAACTCGTTATACCGTTGAATGGCTTAAAAAATTGTTGCAACACCGTCAGGATGTTGAGGTTATTGCTATAGATAATGGATCGACAGATGGCACAAAGGATTTTTTGCAAGATCAAACTTGGCTACATAGCATTATATTAGATTCAAACACAGGAATTGCTGGTTACAACCTTGGTTTTGAACAGGCTAAAGGTGATTATATTTTAGTTTTGGATGATGATTCACACCCTATAGATAATCACACGCTAGATCGCATCATTCAGCGTTTAGAAGCACAATCTGAAATTGGTATTATTGCTTGTCAAATAGAATCGCCTGATGGTAAACCTGTTTGTACTTGGCATTTACCCCAAAATAATCGTTCAGGTATCTCAATGGCTTTTGTAGGCTGTGGTTTTGCCATTCGACGACAATTATTTAAACAAGTAGGCTGGTATCCAGAAGAGTTTTTTCTTTACCAAAATGAAATTGAAGTTGCCATTCGTGTTGCTAAGCTAGGCTATCAAATTCATTATGATTCTCAATGTCGAGTAGTACACCGTCACTCACCCCAAGGAAGAAGTAATTGGCGACGTGTTTATTATCCAACCCGCAATACTATTTGGATTATTCGACGTTATTTTCCTTATCCCATAGCCGCATATTTAATTACTTCCCGCCTATGCATCGGTCTTATCCGAGCTATTCAGTCAAAAGAATTTAAGTGGTATTACAAAGCAGTTAAAGAAGCTTTTAATTTACCCATCCAACGTCAAATATTATCAACAAACTTACAAAAAACATTTGAGCCTTTTTATCAGCAAAATAGTCTTTGGCATCAATTGATGATGCGCTTTTAATCGTTTGAAATTACAACACCATCATCACTTGTTTGTGCCCGCTTAACTCTGAATATAAAGCATCTAACTGCATTTGGCTTTGGGCGACAATATTCACGGTTAAGGCCAGATATTTACCTTGTTTACTGGGTCGAGCAGAAACATGATTATCAGTAACATCTTGGCAATGTTTACGTACAATGGTCATGACGACACTGTCAAAATTATTATCATCTTGACCAATGACTTTCAACGGAAAATCGCAAGGAAACGTCATTAAACTTTCATTCATTTCACCCATGAAACACCCTTTGTTTGTAATTTTGGAATAAGGAGTAGACTTTGGTATACAATTGGCCAGGCTGTCCATGACCTACCATTTGGCCATCTAAATTAGTGACTGGGGACACTTCGCGGGTTGAACTAGTTATCCAAATTTCTTCTGCATAACGCAATTGTGACTTAGTAATAGGTTCTTCTCGACAGGGTAGTTCGACTTCTTGCATTAGTTCTAAAATCAATTCTCGCGTAATGCCTGCTAGAATAAATTGACTTTTTGGCGGCGTAATGGCAATACCTTCCAATATAATAAATACGTTGGTTGCAGCCCCTTCTGTCACCTGACCTTGCCGAATTAAAATAGATTCTGTTGCATCAGCTTCGACAGCTTGCTGACGTAGTAATACACTGCTCAACAACGCGATAGATTTAATATCACAATGTGACCAGCGTGTATCTTCCAAAGTAATTGCTTTTACACCTGCGGATGTGGGTATAGCAAATGAGTTACTGCGAATGAAAATAGTGGGAGTTACTTTGGCAGGAAAATGGTGTGTCCGTTCAGCTTCACCACGTGTTATTTGTAAATACACTGCTTGATTTCCACCACCATTGCGCTCAACCAATTCACCTAAAATGGTTTCCCATTGCGCTTGGGTTAAAGGATTGGCTAAATGAATTTTTTCTAAGCTATGTGCCAAGCGTTGTAAATGCTGAGATAGACGAAAAAATTTACCGTCATAAACAGGAATAACTTCGTAGACACCATCTCCAAAGATAAAACCTCTATCTTGAACAGAAATACAGGCTTGTGCTAAAGGTAAAAATTCACCATTTAAATAAATTGTATTCATTAGTTAGTATATTTTTAGAGTTAAATAATGGTTAGAGTAATAAATGTATATTGAGTATTAATCAATGACCAATGATGTTCTTTCTATACTGTTTTATCCTCTTACTTAATAAATTTTCACAGATTCGCAAACCAGTCCTTATCTACAGTAACTTCTTCAATCATCTGAGTTCTAATTCCAAGTTGAAATTCTTTTAATTTTTCTGCAAGTTGTTCACCATCAACAAGGTCTATTGGAGGAGCACCATCTCTTGTCGCTTCCTTGATGGCTGATCGAGTGAATGTGCCTGTAGTAATAAATAATCCTTTATCAGCCCTTCCTACCATGGCGCCTCGAAAGTCTCTGATATTCCCAGCAGAAATTGAACCTTTGTATCTTTTACATTGGAAAATGACATGAAAGCTCATAAAACCATGAATTCTCGCAATACCTTTACCATCAATGCCGCCATCACCTGTTTTTCCTGTGACTTCAACCTGAATAAATCCGGATTCTCTCAATAAACGTTGCGTCAGCCTTTCAAATGCCTCTGGGGAAATTTCATGAGTAAGTAGATGGTACAATTCTTCATGCCAAGTTTGCACTTCTAGTGCATTATCGTCACTTAATTCAATATGCTTACTTTTATATTTTTTAGGATGTTGCTTTGATTCTGCTTTACTTATTTTTCTAACTTCTCTGACAACAACCTGTGGTTTAACATGTCTTTGTTCTTTAGCTAACTTGGTTAAAGTCCATACCCCACGATTTGAGTTTTCTAAAAAACCGCATTTTTTTAAATAGCTTCTTGTCCATGACAAGCGACAAGCAATTTCAGTTTGGTTACTTTTTTCTGGGTTGTGTAAAACAGAGGAAATTTCTTCATCAATATTTTCGAGTTCAAGTACTTTTTCGTATATCTCATCAACTGAGCCAGAGCCACCTAATGCAAATAATGCATCTAACAATGGATTCATTAATGCATCAAATGTAGGTACCTGTTTATCCATGAATGTTCTCTATATCTTACCAAGTAAAAGAGGAGTGCAAGATTTATCTTGCAAAATAATATGCACATGTTTTAATTATCAGCTAATTGAACTGCCTTAAAAAACGCAAATCATTTTCAAAGAACATCCTTAAATCTGTGACACCATATAACATCATAGCAAGCCGCTCTACGCCCATACCAAAGGCAAATCCCGTGTATTTCTCGTTATCAATACCCACATGATTAAACACATTGGGGTGTACCATACCGCAGCCCAAAATTTCTAACCAACCTGTACCACTACATACTCGACACCCTTGGCCATTACAAACAACACATTCCACATCCGCTTCAGCCGAAGGCTCAGTAAAAGGAAAATAAGATGTCCGAAAACGTACTTTTAAGTCTTTTTCAAAAAAATGTTTGAGAAAATCGCCCAAAATACCTTTTAATTGTGCAAAGGAAACATCGGTATCCACCATCAATCCTTCCACTTGATGAAACATCGGTGTGTGCGTTACGTCCGAATCACAACGATAGACGCGTCCTGGCGCAATAATTTTAAATGGCGGTTGGCTATTTTCCATCACACGAATTTGCACAGGCGATGTGTGAGTACGTAATAGTCGATGTACATCAAAATAAAACGTGTCGTGCATAGCGCGCGCAGGGTGATGCGAAGGAATATTTAAGGCCTCAAAGTTATGATAATCATCTTCAACTTCAGGCCCTTCTTCAATATTAAAACCAATTTGGGTAAATAATTTTTCGATTTTTTGTAGCGTTTGTGTAACAGGGTGCAAACCACCAGACTTTTGACCGCGCCCAGGCAAAGTTACGTCAATCATTTGTGCAGCCAGTTGTGCTTCTAATTTTGAAGATTCTAAGGTTATTCGACGTGCTTCAATGGCTTTTTGTAAAAGTTGTTTTGCCTGATTAATGGCTTGACCTGCTTGAGGGCGTTCTTCAGGAGATAATTTACCAATTTGTTTAAGCTGTTCAGTCAAAACGCCTTTTTTACCCA
The DNA here is from genome assembly GCA_016745055.1 of Thiotrichaceae bacterium. Classification (GTDB taxonomy): domain Bacteria; phylum Pseudomonadota; class Gammaproteobacteria; order Beggiatoales; family Beggiatoaceae; genus JADGDF01. The sequence goes on from JADGDF010000090.1 coordinate 10,435, forward strand.
AAAATTGAACCCGTAACTGGTCCAATATTTGTAAATCTGTTGCGTTTTGAATGGCTTGTTGTGCTTGTTCAATTTGTTGCGTCAAGGCTGGCATGGGTTCAATGTCATGTTTAATTAGAAAATGGCTTTAATTATACCTTAGATTTGAGGGGAGTCCTATATGAGTAGTCATAATTGTATAATATTAAGCGTTTAAGGTAAAAGACAGGAAAAAGTGATGAAATATCCAAATTATGTGTCAGAAGTAAGCGTAAAGCAAAAATACGCTGGTAATGAATCGCATCAACTGTTTACCATTCTTCTGCACGAATATCTCTTCGTAAATAATTATATTCTGTTAATTTAATTATCCACTGTAAAGTTTTTTGATGACGTTTCCCTTCAAATAAAATCATTGTGGGTAAATGGGCATGTCTTTTTAAAGCAGGTGGCCAACGCGTATGCCACCGACCGTCTGGTGATTGATATGAAAATTGGCCTTGCGTACCTTTCCAGGACAATACTTCCCATAATGTGCCATTACCTGTTTGGTAGTATAATTTAGTCATATTACCTTTTGGAGTTTCTTGCGTTTCCAACTTCCAGCCAAACGCCATTGGCACCCCAGCTGGTGCATCTAGTGGACTTAAAGTTAAGCCATGAAAGGATTTATTATTTCCCTCAAATTGATGCTCACTCTCTAAATAATCAGGTGTTAGCCCTGTCGTTGTTTGATGAAACCAATAGGCTTGCATCGTACCGTGTTGTACATTATCCAGTTGGGTAAATAAGCTGAGCCGCAGCCGAAAAATATAAGAAAATCCTTCAAGTACCAATGTACTAATAAGGCTGACAAGTATAAGCACGACCAACATTTCTAAAAGCGTAATGCCGCGTGAAGAAGTAAAACTAGAAAAAATCATCTTCATAAAAAATAGTTTGCTTATAACCTACCTGACGTAAAGTGAAACGAGTAATTAATGTATTAGTTTCCCTAAATTTAACTTCAACGGTGGTGTCATATAACGCAATTTCATAGAGACTGACATAGCCACCCTGCGGAGAAACCCCACTTTTAGGTAAAATAACCGGTTCTGCTGACCAATTGAACTGGTAAATGCCAATATTTTCGCTACCTTGTTTTCTTTCTAAAGGATTAATCGTTTCCATAAACACTAAGGCATTACGAGTAGCCTCAGTACGTTCTTGAATAGTTTCAACCCGTTGTAAAACATTAAAATTGGTATTTATCCAATCTAATAAAGCCATGCCCACTGTTGCAATCAAAATTAGTGAAACCATGGCTTCAAGTAAGGTAAATCCTGCTTGTTTCATTAATATTTTTTTAAGTTTACTATTCTATTGAAATTTTAGCACTTAATGATCTTGTACAAATTTTTCTTTTTTTGTATCGGATTGGGTGGTTAATAGCCCTGCAACTATAATAAAAAATGTGCCAACAAAAAAAATAGATTCAATAGTTTCTCCCCAAAAAAACCACCCTAAAAAAGTAGCATAAATAATTGCTACATAATTGAATGTCCCGATTCGGGCTGGAGATGCGTATTTGTAAGCATAGGTAAGTAAAAATTGTGCACCCGTACTTAAAATAGCCATGATAAATAGAAATCCCCATTCTTGCCAACTAGGTATAACCCAATGCCAAAACATAGGTATCGCAGAAAATAATGTACCAATTAAAGTAAAATAAAAGACAATTTGAACCACACTTTCCGTATTGTGCATTTTATGGATGGCAGTTCTAGCAATCGCGGCAAATAGTACGCCCGCTAAAGCGACAAAAACAATGGGTGAAATCTCAGTTGAACCTGGTCTTAATATAATAAGCACACCAATAAATCCTAACACAATACCCGCAATAATTTTTATATTAATTTTTTCTCCTAACCATAAAAAACCAACAATAGGTAGGAAAAAAGGTAAAGTCATTCTGAATAAGACAGCTTCAGCCAGTGGCATATTAATTACGGTGTAGAAAAAACAATAGAGCGCACCTAACCCTGTTAATCCCCGTAAAACATGCAAATGAATGTTATTTGTAATAAAGCTTTGAATACCATTATGTATTACCCAAGGCATTAATAGTAATAATACAATAATATTGCGGTAAAAAACTAAGACTTCATAAGACAGTTCTGGTGAAGCAAAGCGGATAAACACAGATTCTAAGTTAAATAGAAGTTGAGCACTCACTAGCCACAGTGCCCCTAAAATAAGATTAGTTTTTGGCATAATTTTTACGATTAAAGGTTAAATCAATTATTAACCATAATTAAAATGGTTATTTAGATAGAAGTTTTGTATCAATTAGATAAGTTTACAGTTACAGTTGTTTCGGGAATGGAACGAAGTGGATTTCCCGAAATTTCCAGATACTTGAGTTTTGGGAAATCGCTTCACTCATTCCCAAAATAGCTTAGAGAATTTCATCCTCAGTTTGTGTCATGAAAGCGTGTTATCGATATTTCTAGACATTGCAAATGTACCACAACCATTACGTAGTTTCCTATTTTCCGTTGAGTATCTTTTTTAATGGCTAGTAAGTCTATTATCTCTGGAAATTTTAACTTATAATTGCTAAGGTATCATTTGTTAACACTTGAAATAATTAAAACTTAACTTGGAAAATTCATGGAAACGATTAAATCTAATAGCCTTACAAATTTAGAGCTAAAAATTCAGTGGCAAAGTCAAGTTGCCCAACATACAGATTGTTACTATGCAAGAAAAGTCAATTTCTGGCGGGACTTTCTACCAGTAGAAATAGAAAATGGGCTGACAGGTAAAACTATTGGCCATAAAACAACAACTCAATACCCTGTAGGTGAAATAATACCAAAATACTTTAAGGAAAATGTGTTTGCTATTTTTCCCAGTCAGTTTGACAAAAACTATATACGTGGAATGACAGTTGAGCCTAAATTTGGGCGATTTTACCCTATAGCTATGTTAATTGGCATTCCCGGTTTTTACCGCGAAAATATTAATCCTTGTCGATGTATCGAAATAGACAATGAAAAGCTTCATTTTGATCTAAATCATCCACTGGCAAATCACCCATTGACACTTAGTGCAATTGTTCATGATGTTTGGCAACCACTTTCTGGAGAAAGAGGAGGAAAATCAACTGATTGGCCTGATATTGCATTGCGCAATGGGCCTGGTTTACAAGCTTGTTGGCAAAATGAACGTATTGACTTTTTTTCAGATAATCCCTTTAATCGTCTGGATGAAAGCCAAGATACCCATTTTTATACACATGCACGCTTAGTACCTCATATTGATAGAAAAGCCAGTGAGATTATTTCAAATGTATACGGTGAATTATTGCAGACAGATATGCAGATATTAGATTTAATGAGTAGCTGGCAATCACATTTGCCTGAAACACTTGGTTTAGCTAAGTTGACTGGTTTGGGGATGAATGCGGAAGAATTACAACAAAATCCAAAACTTACCGATTTTTTGGTGCAGGACATCAATCAAACACCTAAGTTCTCATTTGAAAATGACAGTTTTGATGCTGTTATTTGTTCATTATCAGTAGAATATTTAACTCAACCTATTGCTATATTTGATGAGGTGGCAAGAATTTTAAAGCCGCAAGGTAAGTTTATCCTTAGTTTTTCTAACCGTTGGTTTCCGCCCAAAGTCATTAATATTTGGCACGAATTGCATGAATTTGAAAGAATGGGATTAGTATTAGAATATTTTTTAAAATCGGGCAAATACCAAAATCTCGCCACTTACTCCATGCGCAATTTTCTACGTCCGGAAAATGATAAACACATAAACGAAACACAATTTTCTGATCCAGTTTATGTTGTTTGGGGAGAAAAAGCGCAGGCTTAATCTGTGTGCCAAAGGGATGCACGATTTTTCATATGCTCACGTCCTGCTGAAAGCTTCATTCGTTGTATAGTGTACATCAATAATAGCTTGATGTTCCCAGCAATAACGTTGTTTATACGGAGTTTTCTCAGATAAGCATTGTTGACGTAGCTGATATTTTTTACACATACTGGCTTTTGAGACATATTTGAATTGTATTTTGCCTTTTTTATTTTGACTACCTTAACAGTTTAAGATTTGAGCTGCAGGACATTGATAACAGTCTTTTGTCTCATCATATTTAACTTGTCATGGGTAAAGCGACCTTGCCTTGTGCGAATCTAGACTGTCTTATTTGCTAGAGGGACACCCGGTGTCCCGCAGAGATTTCGTGACGCTCACGGGATGTCCTATCCCTAAGAGCGACTCACGTCAGCAAGACGCTAGTGAGTTACCCCGACACGTCCGGTCTCAATACGGCAACTGCGTACTCCGTTGCACTACGCACTCCATTAGCCTACTCCACCTGACGCTGGGGTAAAGCTCAACAATAGCAAAAAACGCACGCAAGGACTATCGCCCTTATACTATTTTTGAGCGCACACCTAGTCGCGGACTACTCGGCTTCCATGCCTCGCAGCGAAGGCGTAATGCCAGATTCTTCACAAGCTTTTATCTGTTCATGGTTTTTCATAGCTCTTATCAGCATCGACGATTAAACAAGCAACCTCTAATGTTTGGTTTTGATAGCCATGGGCGCTAATTGCTGAGATCATGGTTGTCTTGGACAATTTTGTTGCAAATCATTCTTTCTCTACTCATACATTAAAGTTAAAACAAAAAATATCGCTGGGCCATTGGCAGCACTTCAGCAGGTTCACACACCAATAGTTCTCCATCAGCTTTGACTTGATAGGTCTGAGGATCAACTTCAATGTGAGGCTGGTAATCGTTTAAACGCATGTCAGCTTTGCTGATTTGGCGGCAATTTCTGACGATGCCAATGAGTGATTTCAAACCTAATTGTTCGTTAACACCTGCTTGCTGTCCAGCTTGAGATAAAAAAGTCATACGGGTACTATGCAGGGCAGAACCCAGTGCACCGAACATATGGCGATAGTGGACAGGCTGCGGCGTTGGAATAGAGGCATTAGGATCGCCCATGGGCGCAGCGGCAATCATGCCACCTTTGATGATGAGGCTGGGTTTAGTACCAAAAAACGCAGGTTTCCATAACACTAAATCAGCGAGTTTGTTCACTTCCACTGAGCCGACCTCATGAGCAATACCGTGGGCAATCGCCGGATTGATAGTGTATTTAGCGATGTAGCGTTTGGCGCGTAGGTTGTCATGTTGTGTGGGATCGCCTGTGAGGCTACCGCGTTGTACTTTCATTTTGTGCGCGGTTTGCCAAGTGCGAGTGATGACCTCACCCACTCGTCCCATCGCTTGTGAGTCAGAAGCGATCATGGAGAATGCGCCCAGATCGTGCAAAATATCTTCGGCGGCAATGGTTTCGCGGCGGATGCGCGATTCTGCAAAAGCCACGTCTTCTGCAATACTGGGATCAAGATGATGACAAACCATCAGCATATCCAGATGTTCATCCACGGTGTTAATGGTGTAAGGCCGTGTGGGATTGGTGGAAGAAGGCAACACGTTGGATTGTCCGCAGGCTTTGATGATGTCAGGCGCATGACCGCCGCCCGCGCCTTCGGTGTGATAAGTATGGATGGTGCGGTCTTTCATTGCAGCTAATGTGTGCTCAACAAAGCCGGATTCATTGAGGGTGTCAGTGTGTATCGCTACTTGTACATCAAAAACGTCAGCGACGGAGAGACAGTTATCAATGGCAGCGGGTGTTGTGCCCCAATCTTCATGCAATTTTAAGCCGATAGCCCCCGCTTTCACTTGTTCTTCCAAGGGTATAGACAGGCTGGCATTGCCTTTTCCTAAGTAGCCGAGATTCATCGGCAAGGCTTCGGCGGCCTCTAACATGCGATGGATATTCCACGTGCCAGGGGTGCAAGTAGTGGCATTCGTGCCTGTGGCAGGCCCAGTACCGCCGCCCAGCATGGTAGTAACACCAGACATTAGCGCATCATCGACTTGCTGCGGACAAATGAAATGAATATGCGAATCAATCCCACCTGCAGTGAGGATACTGCCTTCACCAGCAATTGCTTCCGTGCCAGGACCAATGATGATGTTGACGCCAGGTTGCACGTCGGGATTACCCGCTTTACCGATACCGCTAATACGCCCGTTTTTGATACCTACATCGGCTTTGACAATACCCCAGTAATCAAGAATTAAAGCATTGGTGATCACCACATCTACTACTTCTGCACCAACGCGCTGGCTTTGTCCCATACCATCACGAATCACTTTACCACCGCCGAATTTTACTTCGTCGCCATAAATGGTGTAATCCTGTTCCACTTCAATAAGCAATTCTGTATCGCCTAAACGCACACGGTCGCCCGTAGTTGGACCATACATTTCTGCATAAGCTTGTTTGCTGATGGTTGCCATGCTTAATCCTCCAATTTGCCCATAATTGCGCCGTTAAAACCATATACTGTGCGCCCGCCTGCATACGCCACCAACGTCACTTCTCGAGTTTGTCCTGGCTCAAAACGTACCGCCGTACCCGCAGCGATGTCTAAGCGGAAGCCTCTAGCCTGTTTGCGGTCAAATTCCAGCGCGGGATTGGTTTCGGCAAAGTGATAATGCGAACCCACTTGAATCGGGCGGTCGCCTGTGTTGGCAACGGATAAACGCAAGGTTTTACGTCCGGCGTTGAGTTCGCGTTCGCCAGGGGCAGCCATGATTTCCCCCGGCACGATGGATGCTGGCAGTGCGGTTTCCGAAGGTAACACGGGATCATGTACCGTGACTAATTTAGTGCCATCAGGAAACGTGGCTTCCACCTGAACTTCGGGAATCATCTCCGCCACACCGTCCATTACTTCATCCGCCGTCAATAGTGTGCGGCCAAAATCCATTAATTCAGCAACGGCTTTACCTTCGCGTGCACCTTCCAAAATACCTGCGCTGATATAGGCCACGGCTTCAGGATAATTGAGCTTTAAGCCTTTATCTTTGCGTCGCTCAGCGAGCAAAGCAGCGGTGAATAAGAGTAGTTTGTCTTTTTCTCTAGGAGTGAGTTCCATAAGTGTATTCCTTAATTCAAAACGGGCAAATAGAGTTGTTTAAATCCTCATGAAGTGTATCAGCTTCATCAATTAATCTACATAAGTCATAGATTTTTTGCCAATAGCCAGGCTCTATCAATTCTACTATGTAATTTGACGAAATTCTGCATTTTTAGGTAAACAAGTTTTAGTAAATTTCATACATGGTTTATGTCGCACGAGCCTGTCATTAATACTTCTTTATATAAATGCAATTGCTTAATTAACGCATGATAAGCTTGTAAAATTTTTATTTCAGATAATTGAGTGAGACAAAGAATTTTTTCTTTATGTTTGAATAATTCCATTAATACAGTTTTACAAATATAACGCGATGCTCGACTTTTAAGCTATAGTCACCGCCCCTCAAAAATCGGTTTCTGGAGCAGCAATAAGCTGAAAATTCTCGGCCAATAATGAGCGAAGTAATACCACATGCTCACAGGCTT
>JADGDF010000091.1 GCA_016745055.1 Thiotrichaceae bacterium
GATTTGGCTGGAAATACAGATGAAGCGGTGCTTTCCAGAGTTTGAACAATGGGAAAAACTCAAACACCAAAAAATGCGCGATTAGAACTAACTTCATAGTAGGAAATAGGTGTGTTGAAGTTAATGCTTCTTTTCCCGAAGTCAATATCCTGTGGCGTTGGATGAATCTTAGAGCGGTTCCTCACTTACCTTGTTGTTTTGACTGTCAACATGGTGTTGAGCTTGGTAAGAAATTAATAGAGATTGGACGAAAGACCGGATATGAAGAGGAAATGAACTGGTTGTTGGAGATTCTTTCATGGCCAGTTGAATGGTCGGCTTTACACGGAATTGCCGAGATAAAAACCCCCATATTAAAAATCTCTGCTCAAACTGATGCTATGGCTTTGAAATACGTGGTTAGACGCGAGGGAAATGCTTACCCGTTAGAAGGGGCGCAGGGGGTGAATTTTCCTTACAGCGTAGCATGATTTTGTCGTTCCCAAGCATTAATTAAAAATGGAGAAAAATGTAATGAGTTATGATAAAAATACACCAACAATTGGTGAAGAAAATCCCTGTATTATAAAAGTCGAGACTGAAACCCCTACAGGTTTAAATCCTGTAAAAAATGCCGTTTCTGATCTTTCAGTTTCTAATAAACATGAACTAGAAGGAGATTCATTAGAGGAACGGGCAATGCGTAAGAAAGCATTTTCAAGACGTGCATTACTCCAAGCTGGCTGGGCCATTCCCGTAATTTTAGCAACCGAACTGCCTACCACTGTGTATGCTCAGCAGCATGGTAATCCTGTTCCTTCCACGGCGAGTTCCACTTAACTTATTAGGTTAGGTTTAGGCAACTCCAAAAAATATACCAATAACCTTTGTACAGGACAAATTTAGCTAAACGTATGAATTTGTCCTGTACAAAGATAAATTCTTTTAAAGGTTCAAAGAATATGTTAGACAGACCGTCATGGACTCTTGACATTGATGGAAACACCACCTACATCTCCTGAAATTGCAACAAAACAATGACAGTAATGAATCAGCAAACCGTATATGTATTGTTTGGTAGCTGCCAAGTGGTTGTCCAGTCAAATGTCTTTGAAGTGCTTGCATGGGTTGAACGTTGTTTTCGCAATATGATTGTAATGGAAATCACCCCTGTGATAAAAACAGTGGAAGTACACAAAAATGGAGGAACATACCATCTTATAGTGAATAATAAAGCTCGTGCAGAGGATAGTTTCTTAAATAACATTCTGGGGTTACTTAATTATGAAATCACTTGGCTTCTAATTAAATCTCACCCTGATTTCCTGTGGCTTCACGCCGGTGCTGCCGCCTATCAAGGATGTGTGGTGCTACTGTCAGGGGCTGGCGGACAAGGCAAGAGCACGCTGACTACCAACCTCTGTACCCAACACGGTTGGGTTTACCTATCTGATGATGTTCTTCCCTTAAATCTCAATTCTCATAAAGTGTTGCCTTTTCTTCGGACACCGGCGGTACGTGAGAACACGGGACAAGAATTATTGCCACAACATCGTCTTTCAGAACTGAAAAAATTCGATGTAGCCCTCAAACCGGAAAGCCTATGTCGAGAAGCCATGCCAATAGGTGCTGTGGTATTTCCAGCTTACAATCTTCACGTCCAAACTGAAATTTTACCCTGTTCTCCTGCCACTGCGGTATTGAAACTTCTTAATAATAGTCTAAACTTTGCAGAGCATAAGGAAAAAAGTATCCGCTACCTGTGTGATCTATTAGAACACGTACCTGCTTTCGATTTACCTTTCAGTGATAGCAAACTAGCCACCGAAATAATAGTCAAAGCCCATCAAAATTGGTAAAAGATAACATGGATAAGAAAGTTGCAAACAAGTTGTTGCTTTACTGTTTAAGTTTAAAAATCAATAAGATAGTAGATAAACAGATTGAGCAACTTTCAATCACTGATTGGAATGTTATCATTCAGCTCTCGAAGGAAGGCATTAGCCCTTTACTCTACCAACGTTTCAAGATACTCAGTCAACGTATCAATCTGCCTACTGATGCAGCACAAAAATTACAAAAAATATTTCTCCAAAATGCAGAGAGAAATATGTGTATATATCATGAACTTTCAAAGGTGCTAAAGGCTTTACAAAAAGAAGGTATTTCGGTGATTATGCTCAAGGGTGCATACTTAGCTGAAGTTGTTTATGATAATGTGGGCCTTAGACCAATGAGTGATGTGGATATCTTGGTTAAGGAAACGGATTTGTTGAAAGTGGAGAAAAAATTATTAGAAATAAATTATACCCCACTTGGAAAAGACTCTGGAATTTGGGGAAATGCTGGAATTGTCGAAAAATGTTTTACTTATGTTAGAGACGTCGGAAATATGCGGTTGCATGTAGAAGTCCATTGGCATATTGATTCCCCAAGAAGTCCTTTTAAAATAGATATTGATGGGTTATGGAAGAGGGCACAACCAACTATGATAGCGGGTGTCGAAGTGTTTGTGTTTTCCCCTGAAGATTTAATATTACACCTGTGTTTACATTCTACATATGCTCACTTTTTTGAACATAAATTGCGGCCTTTTTGTGATCTTTTTGAGATTATCCGTCATTATCAAGATAATATAGACTGGGCGCAAGTTCAATATCGTGCCCATCAATGGGGTTGCGCTAACTGTGTTTATCTCACATTACGTCTTGCGAGGGATTTGTTGGCAGCCGCCGTGCCTGATGAACTACTACATGCCCTCAAATCAAATGATTTTGATGAACGTTTAATAGATTGGGCAAAAGAACATATTTTGGATAATGGCAATAACACTACTCTTGTTTCTTCACCACCGCTTAACCTGACTCCCTTGGAAAGAATTGAAACGTTATTTTTTATGTTTTACGGAAAAGGGTTTGTGAATAGAGTTGTTTGTTCATTAATGGAGATTTTCCCTTCTCCAAAGATGATGGCCCAAATGTACCGCATTCCACAAAACTCTATGCGAATTTATTTATACTACCCAATACGGTTGAAATACCTTTTTCTAAAGATAAAAAGCCTTTTTCTAACGTATAGTCGTGAGGTATGGCAACTATCGCGTCGTGATGAAAAAGTGATGAAGTTAGAAAAGGTGTGCACACTAATGAAGTGGTTAGAACAGGCTTGATTTTCTTGTCCCTAACTCTATTTGGGAGTAACTACCCTTAAGCCGCGAAACAAAACGGTGTTCTAAGGTCTTTTGTTATCTCATATTGCAGAAGAATTTTATGCTAAGAATGAAGTTTAACTTCTACATTCAAGTTTTAGACTTTGTATAATTTTATAACCTTGAATTGAACTATGCCATATTTTTTTTCCAAAATCATGAAGAACTGTTGCATAATATATTGCATCCTTCATGTTGTTGGATTTTCATAATATAAATTATTAGCATTATGAAAAACTTATTTACATTGACATAATTTAAGTAGTGACCTCCTCCAGCCAAATTACCCTTAAAGAACATGCTTATTGGTTAGCATTAGCCCGCGCACCTAAAGTGGGTCCTGTCACCTTTGCGCGTTTATTAAAAGAATTTGGTTCTCCCAGCAGCGTGTTTGCGGCAGGACGTTTAGAATGGACAGCACTTAACATTAAAGGGCAGTTACTTGCCTATCTTGAAAATCCTGATTGGCATACTGTAGAAACTGATTTACGTTGGCTGGAAAAAGAAAATAATCATTTACTGACATTACACGACAAACAATATCCGCTTGCATTACGTCAGATTCATGACCCTCCCCCTATTTTATTTACTCATGGCAACTATTCACTGCTTGCCTCAGTTCAACTTGCCATTGTCGGTACCCGCAGTCCAACCTCTGCGGGAAAAGATACAGCAATGGAATTTGCCGAATATTTGTCTAGTGCTGGATTAACAGTCACCAGTGGTTTAGCGCTAGGTATTGATGCTGCAAGTCATTGGGGGGCATTAGCAGGCAGTGGATTAACTGTTGCGGTGACTGGCACAGGATTAGACCGGGTTTATCCTGCTCAAAATCGTGATTTAGCCCATAAAATTGCGGAAACAGGCGTTTTAGTTTCAGAGCTTCCACCAGGTACTGCAGCTCAAAAAATGAATTTTCCACGTCGCAATCGCATTATTAGTGGATTAAGTTTGGGGGTCTTAATGGTCGAAGGAACATTACGTAGTGGCGCGTTAATTACAGCAAGGCAAGCTGCAGAACAAGGTCGAGATGTATTTGCCATTCCTGGATCTATTCACAATCCTCTGACCAAAGGGTGTCATTTGCTCATTAAAGAAGGTGCTAAGTTAGTTGAAAAAGCCAGTGATATTATTGAAGAATTAAAAATTAATCTTCCTTTATCTCAGACAACAATGACTCAAGCAATTGTGCCAAATAATCCTGAACCTTCAAACATAAACAACGATGATGACTTGGATACAGATTATATAGAGTTACTCGAAAAAATGGGTAATCAACCAACGTCTGTTGATGTGTTGGTTGACTTAACTGGACTGACTGTTGGAGATATTTCGTCAATGTTACTTATTTTAGAAATGCAGGGACTTATTGAATCTTTGTCTGGCGGATTATATCGACGGATGATTTAAAATAGAAATAAGAATTTTTTCATGCGGTAACATTATTTTATATTTAAATTTTTCTGGTTATTTTATGCTTATAAAAGCAAGGTTAATTAGATTTAATAATAAATTCTGCTGCGTCAAAAATTCTGCCTAATTCCATCCAGCTTCTGATAATTTTTTGCTTAAAAATAAATAAAACCTGTTAAAAACATTGCAATGAGGCTAGTACTTTGTCAAAGTAGAATTGACGGATACAGTAGGGTGCGTCCTATGCACTGAAAAACGCCTGGTGCGTGAGACGCACCCTACAAAATAATCTTGGCAGAGTACTAAACCAGCAGGGCAAAAAAGAATATATCCACTGAAACCAAAAATTATTTCTTCAACAAATAATCAGTTTTATACGTAAAGAAAATCTGATTCATAAGCAATGATTTTTAAGTTAGCAGGATGTCCTGAACAATCATACCTACCACATTCATTCCCTTTGTAAATAAATATCTTAGCTTATTTGTTACATACTATGTAACGCCAAATCTCCCAATGTTACTTGTGTTGCAACAAGTTGATATTAGATGATGCTCTTGTTTTTACTACCTAGTTTTTAATTTGCTAACAAAATTGTTTTATTCATGCTCTATATAAGCACTAGCAAATTATAAAACTAGTAAGTTACAAATGTGAATAACAACAAGCAGCAGGGGTTCCTCCATGTTACATAAATCAAGAGAAAAACACACAAGTTCATACTTAACTCGCGTTTTTCGCAGCCCACAACTACTAAAAGCCCAACAACTTGAAAAATCTTTCTCCAAAATCAAGGAAAATCAACCTAATCAAAATGCTAACAAGGCTGATCAAATATTGGGAGAAAGTAAGTTGGACGACTTGGATGACAAACATACTAACGCACCTAAGAAAAATCGATTGTCCAGACGGGCAAAGAAAGTGTTCCAAACACTGAGAAAATGTGCTTCAGATGACAACACTTGCCAAGTAAGTTATACCCAACTTACTATTAAGAGCGATTACTGTAAAGCGACTGTGATAAAAGCCATTAAGGAATTATGTGAATTACGCTGGGTGGAAAAGCAGATGATTAGAGATAATGGGGGTCATCAAGCAAATAGGTATACGCTATTGAAATAATACCGCTTTATTGGTTTTTTCACTGTAATTATGTAAAATTTGTTTAAATAGCATTTCCGTAAAGCATTATCACACATGCTTTAAACATTCAAAATACGTAGCATCATCCACTGATGTTACGTTCTAATAAATCTATTCTCAAATTCTGTCTTTCTCAACGATGAATGACGAGACATTTTAATTATTGAAGTTTACGCTATAATGAGATTGGGTACAAAAAATGCTTTTTCGTCCATCCGTACTTAATTTGCAAAAAGGAAGTGAAGCTAATGAACAAGCATATCTATTTTCTTAGTTTTTTTACCATGTTTTCCTGTTTTTTAGTGAATCATCTTTACGCCAGTGAAGAAACAAACAAAGCAAGTGCAAGCGAAGATTCTTGGTGGGCATCCTCTGTTAAAGTAGTAGGTGAAGCGATTGATGATTCTAAATCTTTATTTTCTTCTGAGGAACCCGCCTCTGAATTTGGTCAAATGTGGGAAGAAATTCGACCCACACTAGACGAAATTTTGCTTTTAGAAGACCGTCACGAGACATTGCCTGATGATGCCTGGATAGGTATGGATAAAGCAGAAAATCAGAGTGAAATTAACCTGCTACTAGATGAAGCCATCAAAATTTTAGGCATATCTGAAACAGCAAAAATGCGTCAGCGCATTAATGGTTATGAAGAGAAGATTCATGCCACCAAATTAATGATTGCTGAATATCGACAAGCACGTTTAAGTGCACCCCAAAAATCCACTTGGAAAACGACTGTTGCTGGATATAATGAAAAAATAAAAGAAGAACAAACCCGCATTCAGACGTACCAATCAGAAATTATTAAGTTAAAACAAAGCTTTGGAGAACAGCTTTCCAAAATTGGCTTGTATTTGACTGATGAACAATTAGATTTGTTGCTTTCTAGCGTTGTTGGAGATGAAATTATTCAAGGCAGTATTGTGTATGACAATGTCAAACAGATTAATCAAAAGTTGATGGTGTTAATTAAGGAAACTGGTGAAGATATCACCATTGCGAAGCGTTACTATGGTTTACATGTGGTCTTACTCAATATTTTGCATTATATGCAGCAGACGTTTATTAGTCGCATTGATGATTTATATATGCCAAAAATAAAACAAATCGTGACAGATACTCAACAACTGAGATTAGAAACCGATAATTTGTTAAGAAATCAACATGAAACCAACCGCCGTGAACATTTACAAGCTAATTCAGGAGCACAAGCACTAACGTTACAAACGGCTGAATTGTATAAAAAACATTTGCGTTCTCAACGTTCTAAAATTGTTAAAGCCCGCAATAAAACCAGAGAAGATTTAGATGTTGCTAAAAATACTTATAAAACGGTAACGTTGAGTGGAAAATTAGTGACACTGTTACATTCTAGCCAAAATGCGTTTGATACTTTGTTGAATATCCAAATCCCTGATTTATTAGTATTTGAAAATCTGCAAATGAAGCAAGAATTTGCAACATTGACTAAGAAATTGATGAAATGACAGAGATTTCAAACTGTTAATCCTGCTGCGCAGAGGTAACACTTAAAAATTGTGAAAACAAGCCCAATATTGAATGTGAGTTGGAGGCTAAAAATTCATTGGGCTTCATTGTTTTCAGTTTAACGTTACAAAATTTGATATAAAATAGTGCTGCTGATTCAATGCTTAAAATTTTGAGGCCACTCGTGGACGTGTCATTGAATAAGTTGATTTTTTAGGTGTTGGCGCGTAATATCGCTTAAATATTCGTAACCTATTTAAGTTCCATCAAAATACTATGAAAAGAATGCAAGGCTTTACTCTGATAGAAGTCATGGTTGTTGTGGTTATTTTAGGTATTTTGGCTGCCATTGTTGTCCCAAAAGTTATGGACAATCCAGACAAGGCCAGACTTATCAAAGTTAAACAAGATATTCGTGGGTTAGAATCTGCCTTAAAATTATATAAATTAGATAATTATAGCTATCCTACAACAGAACAAAGTTTAGAAGCTCTGGTGACTAAACCGCAAATTTCTCCTGAACCACGTCAGTGGAAAACAGGTGGATATATTGATCGTTTACCAAAAGACCCCTGGGGATTTCCCTATAATTATTTAAATCCTGGAATCCATAGACAATTTGATATTTGGTCATTTGGGGCCGATGGGCAGCCAGAAGGCACAGAGGTTAATGCCGATATTGGTAATTGGCAATTAAATTAATTTTAAGTCAATTCTTGGATGTTAGAATCACCTCATGTCAACTAGAAGAACATCACCTTCTAATAGAAAACCACCTCCCTGTGCACCCGCCTGGGTATGGTTGTTTGCGGGCATTTTAATTGGTTTTTTTCTCTCTTTTTTATTTTATTTACGCGAAATTGTACCGCATCCATCAACTGTTGTGGTCTCTCGTGACGTACCCGTTTTCGAAAATGAAGCAATTGCGCCAATTGAGGACTCTGAATCTGTTGAATTATCTGAAGCAGAATCCATTGAATCAGCCCCTCAAACAAACTTTGAGTTTTATGAGGTTTTACCTAAAATAGAAGTAGAAGTCCCTGATGATATAGTTTCTGCTGAAGTTAGTGAAGCTAATCAACCTACTAATAAACCAAGTAACTACTATATTTTGCAGGTGGGTGCTTATCGTGATGCCAACATGGCCCAAGGTTTGAAAGCCCATTTAGCTTCTTTGGGTGTGCAGGCTGTTATTCAAGTTGCTGAAGTAAACCAAATGCAAGTACACCGTGTACAAATTGGTCCTTCAGCAAATGTCAATTATCTTAATGATTTACGTGCCCAGCTTGCTGCTAGTCAAATTGAATCCATTATCAAACCGATGCCATAATAGGCATGGCAGCTTGATCAATTAATACAATACTTTCTTTTTCGGTGGTTACTTTGGCTATGGGTAAATTATCCCCTCGTTTCCAAGCAGATACTGCGGATTGTTTGTTTTCACCCGTCACTAAAAAAAGTAAGTGTGTGGTTTGGCTTAATGCTTTAGCACTCAATGTCACTCTTTCAGGCGGTAATTTAGGCGCATTGAATACAGCTTGTACGAGTGTTTCTTGACACTGGTGGTTTGGAAATAAACTTGCGGTATGACCATCTTCGCCCATGCCAAGTAACACCATGTCAAAGGGAAGTACAGCTTGAATCACTTGTGAGTATTGAAAGGCTGCTTGTTGTGCACCTAAATGTACTGGTACAGCATGAACCTGCAAAATAGGAATGGCAACATGATTTAACCAACTGGTAGAGGCCATAACATGGTTACGTTCAGGGTCGGCAATAGGTAAGCAACGTTCATCTCCATAATAAATATGCCAGTACTGCCAATCTGCTTGGCTTTCTTTTAATAAAAGATAGGTTTGTTGCGGTGTATTGCCACCTGCCAATACTAAGTGAAATTCGCCTTTCTCTGCAATAGTTTGTTGCGCTACTTGCAAAATATGCCGACACGCATATTGTGCAACGTCTGAAGGTGTATCAAATAATTGCCAATGCATCATAATGTTGTGAGGGTATCGTTAGTCTTATTAACGGCAGAAATAAAGCCAGTGAGGATTAATAACGATTCGCGTTGCGCTTCGTCAGTACTCACTTTTACGATGACCCGACGAAGAGTTTCGTCAAGGGTAGCTGTTGTGAGTATTGTCCAGTACCAGGTACGTTGCACCATCGTGGAGTCGCCTGTTTTTTTACCAATCGGCAACCAAGTTCTTTTTACATGAAGCTCAGTGATGACATTCATAGCAACCCAATGCGCAAAGGTTTTATCGCGTAAATAGGTGTGATTATCTACGTAGTGACTACTTGTTTTTACTAAAGCCGCTAATCCCAATGCAATCACAACCAGAGCAATTAACACTTCAAGCAGGGTAAACCCTTTATATTTCACGGTAAACTTTCACTATCAATATTAAATTGTCCACTTAACTCACCCACAAGTTTATACATTATATTTTGGGGAGGTTCTGTATTCAAAATCAAGTGAAAGGGTATAATTTCACCACTTGAAAATAACATAATTTGTGGTATTTGTGATGTAAATGAAACGGTTGAACCTTCAACTTGCAAATCAATTTTGATGGGTAAAGTAAAGTGGTAAGGGCGAAAAACATCATCTTGTTTGATTAATTGCCAGGTTTCTCCTACCAATTCATAAAATTGATAGCCTTGCTCATCAATATGCAAACCCACCTCTTTGGTCGCCATAATGGCTTCTTGTTGGGCTAAAGTCAAGAGGGCTGCTAGACGTTGAGTTTCTTGATAAAGCTGTTTTGTTGGATGACGAGTTTCAATGGAAAGTGTGACGAAGCTTGCGATGATACCAATCAAAATCAAAACCACTAGTACTTCAATCAGGGTAAAACCATGGTGTTTTTTCATTGATTTGCTAGATACTGGATGATGTTGTACTTAATCTGCCCTAATGATTCTGAATTTAATAAAATTGGAAACAAGACCTGGGAGATTTTGAAAACTTGCCAGGTCTAATTGAAAAAATTTTTCATTGCTCCCAAACTCTAGTTTCACAGCTATTAAGTTAAGGATTTTTTCAATTTGGGTGCAAGATTTATCTTGCATGTGCAAACTAAAGTTTGCAAGTGTCTGTACGGGAAGCTATGTTACCTTGCAAAGCAGAGCTTTGCTAATAACAGGCATTACCAAATTGGCGATTGGTAATGAGCTAAAAATTTTGAAAATTATTAAATTCTCATTCCTAAACTTAAAAAGGATACTTAAAACGTTCGGTTGTATGTTGCTGACTTAAATGGCGATAATTTTTTACATTAGCGGGAAACACTTTTATTGGTTTTTTACCTAGCATTCGCATCAATAAACCTATTGGTGTTAGGATAAGATAAAACATGAGTCCCAAAATTAATCTAGTATTGATCCAGCCCAAGACGAACGCAAATTTCATCCATCCCAGGTAAATCAATTTTAAACCCATTGGAAAAATAAGTGCAACTGTCCATAAAATACCGGCGGCAACACCTGGCCACCTTGGAACATCGTAAGTAAATAACCACGGAAAAAATATTACAAATAACAGAACAATCATCAATCCCATGATAAAGCCAAATTGACGGAGTTCTTTTTTTGTTGGTTGTAAGTGAGTATGCATAGCTAATCTAATTCAAATTCTTGTTGCCAGGCTTCATCTTTTGCCCAAGCTGGTTGTTTTAATTTTGTTAATAAACAGTTTTCTAAAACTAAATAATCCATTTCTGTGCGCATAAAACATTGGTAAGCATCCTGGGGGGTACAAACCAGAGGTTCACCCCGTACATTAAAGGAAGTATTGACCAAAACTGGACAATTAGTCAACGTTTCAAATGCTTTTAACAATCCATAATAACGTGGATTCGTTTCCTGATGAACGGTTTGAATGCGTGCTGAATAATCCAAATGCGTGATGGCAGGCAAGGAGGAACGCGGAATATTCAATTTTTCTATCCCAAACAAAGTTTGTTGTTCGTCTGTCAAAGGTAAGTGAAATGCTGATTGAACATTGGCTACCAATAACATGTAAGGACTGGCACCGTCTAATTCAAAATAATCATGCACACGTTCAGCAAGAATTGAGGGAGCAAAAGGACGAAATGATTCACGGTATTTAATTTTTAAATTCATCACTGATTGCATTTTAACGCTACGTGGATCGCCTAAAATTGAACGTCCACCTAACGCCCGTGGCCCAAATTCCATTCGACCTTGAAACAAACCCACCACGTTTTCTTCAGCCAGTATTTCCGCCAGTCGTGGCAATAATTCATTATCGTTTAAATATTCATGAGGTGCTTGAACACTGTCCAAATAATGTTGAATCTCCAAATTATCAAATTGTGGTCCCAAATAAGCGCCTTGCATACTGTCATTTTTTTGGGCCTGACGTGGCTTATCTAAATATTCATGCCACACACTCAGAGCGGCCCCCAATGCACCACCGGCATCCCCTGCGGCGGGTTGAATCCAAATATCTTTGAAAATACCTGCTTGAAGCAATTTACCATTGGCAACACAGTTAAGCGCTACGCCACCGGACAAACATAAATAGTCAACGTCCAATTCTTTCTTAACAGTTTGTGCCAATTTCAACACAACCTCTTCTGTCACGACCTGAATTGAGCGTGCAATATCCATTTCTCTTTGCGTTAATTCGCTTTCCCGAGCACGCGGTGGACCATCAAATAATTTGTCAAATGCACGATTTGTCATGGTTAAACCAACCGCATAGTTGAAATAATCCATGTTTAACTGAAATGAGCCATCTTCTTTGACATCAATGAGATTATCCAAAATCGTTTGCACATAACGTGGTTCACCATAAGGAGCTAGGCCCATCAATTTATATTCACCAGAGTTCACTTTAAAACCAGTAAAATAAGTAAATGCTGAGTACAACAAACCGAGTGAATGCGGAAAATTCATTTGCCACTGTGGCGTTAATTGATTGTTTTCACCCAGCCAAACAGAGGTCGTTGCCCATTCACCCACGCCATCCAAACATAATACACCTGTTTTTTGAAAAGGGCTGGGGAAAAAGGCAGATGCTGCGTGAGATTGATGATGTTCTGTAAATAATAATGGGGGTAGGGTTTTAGAAGTCGTTAAATTAGCAAGTTCTTTTTTGAGTAAACTTTTTAAATACAATTTTTCTTTTAGCCACACAGGCATGGCTTGGATGAATGAAAGAAATCCTTTGGGGGCAAAACTTAGATAAGTTTCCAGTAAACGTTCAAATTTTAAAAACGGCTTATCATAAAAAACCACATAATCTACTTTATCCAAATCAATATCAGCTGCGTCTAAACAATAGCGAATTGCTTGTTGTGGAAAATTAGGATCATGTTTTTTACGGGTAAATCGCTCTTCTTGCGCAGCGGCTACAATCTGGCCATCATGTATTAATGCTGAAGCACTGTCATGATAATAAGCGGAAATCCCAAGAATATAGGTCATATTTGAATTTTACTTCATTTGATTCAATTTTTAAAATGATGAGTTAAAGAAACCAAGATGAGTTCCAATGAGAATAGATTTTTATAGATTTAAAACTAACATTTTATACAGTCGACTCCCCCGATTTAGAGAAAGTCGAACTCTCCTTTTTTATTAACTAATCACACCGGGTTGTTTCAATGCAACGAATCAATGGACTATTTCGAGCGCTATTATTTAACCTATCAGTATGATTACTAGTTTTTATTATGCTGGCATAACTTGCCTGACAAGCAAAAACTAATACAAGAACCATATACAACTTCACAATTTGCCTCCTAAAATTTCACTAGCTCAAGATATAGACACATTTAAATGTTGTCGGGTTAGCTTTTGTGACAACTAATTTAGCGAGAGTAGGTGTTAGGTTCTAAATACTGATAAGTATTAGAGGCAAATTATTCCAATTGTTTACTCAATGAAATTGTTACGTGCTTGATGTACCTCCTTATTTATTTTTTAAAAACAAAATTTTCAATTGAGATTATAACGGATTTATCATAAAATTTTCCACAAGTACTGAAAGATTTTTAGAGATATTAATATTTTTACTCAGTTTCATCTACCAATGTTTTTTGGCTTTCTTTAGAAAAGTTAAAACCACAAGTAATTGCTGCAATTGTACCTTGAATACCGACAACTAGAAAGAGGGTTAATTGTAAAATAATAGAGTAAGCCACTGCTTGGGATTGTTCGATATTATATAATCCCAATGCAAAAATACAGGCAACTTGATAAATACCTACAAACCCTGGTGCTGAAGGTAATGAGGCACCCAGCACAGTAAAAACCCCCACAGCGAGTCCTGCACTAAAAGGCAATTCCCAACCAAATGCAAGTAGAATTTGCCACATGGCGTAATAATCTAGTAAAAATACAGTCAATGTAATAATAAAGGTGGTCGGTAAATGTCGAGTGTGACGAAATGTGTCAACGCTTTCTAAACCATGCAATATCCACTCATGTAATAGCTTCCAACGAGGCAGTTGTTTCTGTTCTAACCATTGATGCCAACGACGCGCATAGATAACAATAATTGACAGTACAATCACAGAGCATAATGCAATATAGATAACGCCTTGACCAAAACTAGGATTCAACTGGTGTCCATGTATCCATAGCAAAATTAGCGTAAATCCGCCCAAAAACATAACATCTAGCATTCGGTCAATCACAGAACTGGTCACAGCACGACTTAAAGGTAGGGCAATGAAATGGTGAATAGCAATAATTCTCAATACTTCACCTGCTCTTGCAGGATAAATAATATTACCTAAATAACCAATATTAGTGGCTTGCCAAAACGGTTTAAAATTTGTAACAGGTATACCTGCAATCAGTTGCCAACGTAGTGAACGTAATAAAATATTTGTTGCAAAAATTAGACTTGCAATCAAAATACCTAGCAGGTGGATGTTTTTTAGACTCGTCCAGAATTGTTGCCAATCTAAATCATAAAATACATAAATTAGGAGAGCAAAGCTAAGAGTAGTGCCAAGAATAATGGCAATATATTTTTTATTCATTTTATTGAGTCACTACCACTTAGAAATAGGTCATTAGAGATTTAAAAGAAAATAAAGCTTGAAAGAAGGAAATCTTGCTTGCTCGGTAAAATAGGACTAATGATTTTGACAAAAAACCATTTACTTCACTTTGCCTAAAAAATTTCGACAAAAGTGAAGCATAATCCAATTTAGCTTTTAGATTCAGGTAAATGCATATTTAAATCGACGACTGAATCGGCAATCATATTAACTCGTTGAGAAGATTGTTGCTCTGTTTCTCCAATAATTCCACGAATGCCTAAAGTATGACTGCCAGTTGGCACATGCCCAATTTGGATATGTTTTTCAAGTGTATGGGCAACAGTCACGCCATTTAGTTCTATGTTTACCCCATTTTTTGCGAGGTCTACATTGGGTATTTCCAAGTTAATAATACCCTGTTTAGTCATATCAAGTTGGGAGGTGGCTGCATATTCTAATTGGGACAAACTGCTTTGAAATTCATTCGTCCACAATTGCGTTTCTTGTTCAATTTCTTGGACAACTTTTAAATGAAAAGCCTTGGTTCGTTGCATCAACAATTTTTGCTGTGTTTTTGTAGGTTTATTATCTTCAATATCCATCCATAAAATATTCCAGTCACTTTGAAAATCCGCAAGCGATTTTTGTAGTCTAATCGCGGTCATCATATAACGCATCCACGAAGTGGAAAAACCCATAAACTTATCAATTCCAACACAGGTTGCCGCAAGCGCAAATGCCAAATAACCATATTGGCAGAATTGGACACTCAGTAAATTAATGCTTTCAAAAATAGGCGAAAGTCCACCTGCTAAAGTTAATAATATAGCACTGATACGCAATAATTTGGAAAAAAAGGATTTTACCTTTTTATGGCGAATATACCAATCAATAGCATCAAATGCCTTTTTTTCTACATTTTCTCTCAAATTTTTGAGGTAATCAGTGGGGTTTTCAGCCAATACATCCATACTTGTTAACGATTGTGGATGGATATTTTCTTGCGCTGCTGTCATGATTAAGTCCTTATGTAAACTTGGATTTTACAGACAATTTTAGCATCAATAGTGGAGAAAGTGTTATACTCTAGATAGTGTTCTTGGACAGATATACTTCAGTTTTTATGAAAAAATTTCAAATTTCCCCAGTTTCTCAAGAAAAAATCTCACAGCTCCAACAAAAAATCAATGATAAAACAAAGCCACTTGGTGCATTAGGACAATTAGAATACTTGGCCTTAAAAATTGGTTGTATTCAAAATACCTTATCTCCCACATTATCTAAGCTAACAATTGTTGTGTTTGCTGGCGATCATGGTATTGCAACTGAAGGTGTTAGTTTATATCCACAATCTGTTACTTATCAAATGGTTTTAAATTTTTTGGCAGGCGGAGCAGCAATTAATGTGTTTGCCAAACAACACAATATTAATTTACACATCGTTGACGCAGGCGTTAACCATGAATTTGAATCCCATCCGCAACTACTTAACTATAAAATAGCCCCAGGTACAAAAAACTTTTTAAAAAAACCAGCCATGACAAAGCAACAATGTGAACAAGCTATTGGTCAGGGTGCGACTTTGGTTAAAGATATTCATCAAGCAGGCTGCAATGTGATTAGCTTTGGGGAAATGGGCATTGGTAACACATCTTCCGCATCAATGTTAGCGCATTTTTTGGCGCATATTCCTTTAGAAGACTGTGTGGGTAAAGGTACAGGGTTGGACAAAAGTGGTGTTACGCATAAATTAACAATATTACAACAAGCTATTGCAAAACATCCAATGGATGGTAATGTCTTAAAAACACTGTCTACTTTTGGTGGATTTGAAATTGCGATGATGGCAGGGGCTTATTTACAAGCGACTGAATTAAAAATGCTAATTTTAGTGGATGGCTTTATTGCCACTTCGGCGCTGTTGGTCGCAGTAAAATTATATCCTGCTATATTAGACTATTGTATTTTTAGCCATCAATCCCAAGAAAAAGGGCATAGATTAGTGTTAAAATATTTAAAGGCGAAATCATTATTAAATTTAGAAATGCGTTTAGGTGAAGGTTCTGGTGCTGCTGTCGCTTTTCCAATTATACAATCAGCAGTTCACTTTTTAAATGAAATGGCTTCTTTTGAATCAGCAGGTGTCTCTCAAGCTGTTGATTAAGGTAATAATTATGTTGACTAAATTTATTTACAGCATGATATTGTTTGGACTGTTCATATCATCAACAACTGTCTGGGCAGGTGATGCCACAAAACTACACTTTATTGGTTTTTCTGAAGAGGGTAAATACTTAGCATTTCAGCAATATGGAACGGCTGATGGATCAGGTATTCCCTTTTCTACTTTATACTTTGTTGACGTTAAGCATAATAAATATCCTAAAAAGCAGGTAGAAACCTTAGATACAACAAGTGAAAAATCGGAAGGAAACATTTTACAGCAAAATTTTGATGCAGGTGCAGATACTTTAAAAAATTTGGGTATTATTGCAGGTAATCAAGGTCAAAAGGTTGTTTCTCACTTATTTTCAGATATTGGTGTTGAGCTAAAAACAGTTCGTTTTGCTGTAGGTACGCCTTTAGCAGGCTTATATTATCGTGCCTATGCATTGACTTTAGAAGAAATGAAATCAGATAAAAAATGCCAACTATCAAAACCAAAAAAAAATCGTACTTACATCTTAAATTTAAGAGAAAGAGATGGTAGAAAAGATTGCTTTGGCGTTGGACAAAGTCGAATGTTTACTTTGTATTTACATAACGAAAATGAAAATGTGGCTAAGATTTTACAAAAAGACAGAACCTTACCTTCAAGTCGAGGATGTCCATTAGGTTATCGCATTCAAGATGTCTATGTTTATCAAGAAAAATATATTGCGATTTTTATTAACATGTTTACGCCAGGTTTTGAAGGCCAGGATATGCGTTACTTAGTTGTCACAGGGATGTTAAATTAGCTAGCTTTCTAATACCTGAATTCAAGCTAAAGGTTTGTAACTCCATCCGGCCTTGGGAAACAAAATACTTATTAGACCTCTTGCGAAATAAGTTGTTAACAAGCTTAAATAATTAGTTTATTATATATAGCAGCAATAAGGTTAAACCGTAGAGCAAAATGCTTACGACGGTTTCGGTAACGAAGCGCAAGCATTTTGAAAATTTTAAGAGCTCGTATTACATGTTCGACCGTAATACGGATTTTATCCAGTTGGCGGTTAGCCTGTTTTTGTTCCTCAATCAAAGGGCAAAGCTTAGTTTTTTTAAATGGGATTTGGCAACAAGTATGGTATTTTCCCATTCCTTGATAACTGCTATCAGCTAATACTTGTATAGAGACATCAAGTTGAGCTTTCTTGAGACTTTGTTTGAATAAGGTAAAGTCATGAACACTGCCTTTAGCAAAGTAGGTTGAAATAATCTTTCTACTATTAAAATCTATCATTATTTGTGCTTTTTGAGTGTGGCGTTTTTTTTCCCACTGTAATGAATTCTTTGTCGCCTCTTTGGCCTTTCAATCTCTTGTTCTGTAGCATCAACAACTATACACTCATGTTCACCACCTGATAAACTAAATTTACCA
>JADGDF010000092.1 GCA_016745055.1 Thiotrichaceae bacterium
CGGTTTGATTCCAGCATCGGGTGGCCGAAACCGAGAGACCTTCTCTCATCTTTAATACAGCATGGAAAGCTACGCTTTCCTTCAGGACACACTAGGGTGTTGGTCAAATTTGAGGATGCAGGTGCTTGCTCTGAATTAAGGGTTTGTACTGATGCGCATTTTAATCCAACATCGCCTTGGCGTAATGACCAGGGTAACAATTATTGTGGGTTCGAGTCCCACTGTGTCCACGACTAACTAAATTCTCAGTGGAATAATCTGAGTCACAAGCATGATCATCATTTGCCAGTGCTTAAAATTTGCTTAACAAGATAGCTTTGAAGGGCTAACATGATTTATCGAAAGTATAGCTTGCTAAAATACAACCAATCCCGCACCCCAAGTAAAACCAGCCCCAATTGCTTCTAGTAATAATTTTTGACCACGTTGTATGCGTCCATCTCGCACAGCAGTATCTAAAGCTAAAGGCACTGAAGCTGCAGAGGTATTTCCATGCTGGGAAACAGTTAATACCACTTTTTCCATCGGCAATTTTAGTTTTTTAGCTGTGGCACCAATAATCCGAATATTTGCTTGATGAGGAACTAGCCAATCAATGTCGGTTTTGGATAAATGATTGGCTTCAAGTGCTTCACCAACCACTTTACTGAGCGCATTGACGGCAAACTTAAAAACTTCTTGACCTTCCATTTTGGTAAAACCATCACCATTTTGGATTTTGCCTTGTGCAAGCGTCCCAGAAATATAAAGTAAATCTTTATAACGGCCATCTGCATGTAAATGGGTTGATAAAATACCTGGGTCATCACTGGTTTCAAGCACAACAGCACCAGCACCATCACCAAATAAAACACAGGTTCGGCGATCATTCCAATCTACCAAACGAGAATAAGTTTCTGCACCTAATACTAAAGCGCGTTTCACTTGTCCAGTACGAATAAATTTGTCAGCAACACTTAACGCATAAATAAAACCTGTACATGCCGCCTGAATATCAAAGGCAGCTGAGCCTGGATTATTTAAACGTTCTTGTAGCAAACAAGCAGTACTGGGATAAATACGATCAGGGGTTGTGGTAGCTACGATGATTAGTTCGATATCTTGAGCTTGACAGTTTGCCATTTCCAAAGCACGTAATGCTGCTTGTTCAGCCATATCACAGGTACCTTGATTTTCAGCTGCAATATGACGTGTATGAATGCCTGTTCTTTCAATAATCCATTGTTCTGTGGTATTTACCCGCTTTTCCAGTTCTGCATTGGTCAGAATATTTTCCGGCAGGTAACTGCCTGTCCCAATAATCTTTGAATATTTCACCCAGCTTCCTTTGGTTCATTCAATAAAGTGGCAAGTTGATGGTCTATTTGCGCAGGTACATTTTTTTGAACTTCAATGATTGCTTCTCTGATGGCGTAACCAAAGGCTAAAGTGTCAGCACTACCATGGCTTTTAACCACAATACCTTTGAGGCCCAGCAAGCTTGCACCATTATATCGTCTGGGGTCAATTTTTTTACGTAAATTGCTTAATACAGGCAATGCAATTAATGCAGCTAGGCGGGTGAAGATATTTTTCTTAAATCCTTGTTTGACGTAGTGGCTAATCATCTTAGCTACGCCTTCTGTTGTTTTGAGTGAGACATTACCGACAAAACCGTCACACACAACCACATCTACCATGCCTTTAAAAATATCATCCCCTTCAACAAAACCAATATAGTTAACTGGACTACTTGATAGCAGCCGACTAGTTTCCTTAATGGTTTCATTCCCTTTGATTTCTTCTTCACCAATATTTAGCAAGCCTATGCGTGGCTGGGGAATATTATTAACCGCATTAGCCAACACAACGCCCATCACAGCAAATTGGAATAAGTGTTCAGACGTGGCATCAATATTCGCACCTAAATCAAGGACATAGGTACTTGTATCTTGCATATTTGGCAGTGCAGTGATAATGGCAGGACGATCAATGCCTGGCAGGGTTTTTAATACATAACGTGCAGTTGCCATCAAAGCCCCTGTATTACCGGCACTGACACATGCATCTGCTTGACCTTGTTTTACCAAATTAATGGCCACCCGCATAGAAGAATCCCGCTTGCTGCGCATTGCATAAGAGGGAAGATCAGTCATTTCTACAATTTGGGAAGCATGATAAATAGACAACCGTTGGTTAGAGACATGTCGACCCAACATTCGTTTTAAGATAATCTCGTCTCCTACCAAAATTAATTGAATATCTTGGTATTCTGACAAGATTTTTAACGCTGCAGGTACAATTACTGGAGGACCATGGTCGCCACTCATCGCATCTAAAGCAATGCGCGGTGTCAAGGCGTTATTCTTCCTCTATGTCTTCAGAGGCAGGTATAATAACTTGCTTGCCTTTGTAATAACCATCCGCAGTAATATGGTGACGTAAATGAACGTCTCCTGTATAAGGATCAGTAGATAAAGTAGATTTTTTGAGAGCGTCATGAGAACGACGCATACCACGTTTTGAAGGTGTTTTACGATTTTGTTGGACAGCCATAATTATTTCTCGTCACTAAAATACTGGTAACTTAATGTTTTTTTAATTGGTTTAATACTTGAAATGGGTTGTACTTTTGTGCTTCAGTTGATGTTTTATCATCTAACTCATATTCATTATGAGGACAAGTACTGTGTTTTGCGACAATAGGCAATGCTAAAACAAGTTCATCTTCAATCAACTTAATCAGTGGCACTGGGTGATGACTTGTTAAAACTAAAATTTCATAACCAAAGGGAATATCTTCCTTTTCTGCCAAGGCCATCATTAAGGCAATGGTTGCATCAACGGAGAACAACATAGGCTGTAAACAACGCTGACATATCATTGGCAACTCCGTTTGAAGTATACCATTAACGATAGGACGTTGTTGATCATCCATCGTAAACAACCAATCAAAGTAAACATCTCCCTTTATTTCATTCAAACTAGGATGGATCCTAGCCATGGCTTCAAGAGGAATATTACCTTTTAAAACATGATGTTGCTTTGCAAGTTGTATAGGATCGATAAATTCTGGCAAGCCTGTCAACATAAGCGAACAATAATATAATTTTGCTTAGACGCTGTCAAACAAGATTTTTGAATATGAGTAATTTTCATGGTTTAAATTCAAAATACACCCACAACTAATCAACATTTGGCTTTTAAGGGATGGCAAGATTTACCTTGCTAAACAGGTTTTAAGGAACGGGAACTAAATAAAATCAGAAACAAGACCTGGCAGGTTTTTAAAACCTGCCAGGCCTGATTGAAAACTTATGGATGTTATTTAATTCCTATTCCTAAACACCTACCAAAATTTGATTAATTTTGGGATAAATATATAGGTTGGCCAACATTTGTAACCATATTCATAAATATTTGGAAACAAGCTACAAACTTGTTTCCACGTAAGTTACTTTAAAATTATCCTGCGTAACATTCAGCTCATTACTGAGAATCATCTTTCTCGGGTAGAGGCGTGGTTAGAATTTGTACATCGGCTTTGGCTTCTAATTCTTTTAAATAATCCTGCATTTGTTGATTTTGCATACGCTCACGCACTTTTTCTTTCACTGCTTCAAAAGAAGGTAAGCGTTCTTCTTGTTTATCCTCAACTTTTATAACATGCCATCCGAAGGCACTTTTTACTGGCGTTGCTGTATATTGGTCTTTTTCCAGTTGGCCTAGTGCTTTACCAACTTCTGGTGGTACTTGTTTTTCTGTCACCCAACCAAGACTGCCTTCTTTATCTTTTGATACAGAATCAGTTGATTTTTCTTTAGCAAGTGGACCAAACTCTTTACCTGCTTGTAGCTCAACAATAATTGCTTTCGCTTCAGCCTCAGTTTCAACTAAAATATGGGCCATTTTAAATTTTGGTGGTCTTTTTGCCTTAGCAACTAGGTTATCATACTCTTTTTGTAAAACTTCATCATTGATAGGATGCTGACGTAGATATTCTCGCATAGCCATTGAAATGAGTAAATTATTGCGGAATTCTGCAATTCTTTGTTCAAACATGGGTTGTTTATCAATACCCTGTTTAGTTGCATCTTGTCGTAATAATTCACGACTGATCATTTCATCAATGACTTCTTGCTGCTTTGCATGCGGATTAATTTTTTTCAACAATGCTCTTGCATTAGCATAATTTTGTTGGGTTAAAATATGGCCATTAATCGTGATCTTAGGCGTTCCATTATTTTCGGCTTCTTCTGCAGATAACGGGCTAGCAATAAAAACCAGCGTACCCAAAATCAAATAAGTTATCTTCAATAACATTTTCATAACAATGTTCCTTTACTGTGAAAATTCTGTGGGCGTCATGGCTTGGATACTGAGTGCATGAATATCTGTTTGCATTAAATCACCCAACGCATCATAAACTAAGCGGTGACGTTGTAACACACCTTGTTGTTCAAATTGTTCACTGACAATTTTGACCACAAAATGTCCCGCACCTTCATGACGGTGCCCCTCATGTTGCTTTGCTTGATCAATTATTTCTAAATGCGTTGGATTTAAGGCTGCATTCAAGCTAGACTCAATTAATTCAATACGATTTATTGTCATTATGGATATACTTTCTTAAATGGTTTGACTGTGACAGTAGCATATACACCTGCTTCATTGTAGGGATCAGTATTGGCCCAAGCTTGTGCTTCCTCTAAGGAATTAAATTCCGCTACAATTAAACTTCCAGAAAATCCAGCTTGTCCTGGATCGGGGGCATCAATCATTGGATGTGGACCTGCTAAAATTAAACGACCTTCTGTTTTTAGCGTTTCTAAGCGTTTTAAATGCGCTGGACGTGCTTTTAATCTGTGATCTAAGCTGTTGGAAACATCTTCAGCAATAATTGCATATAACATAAAGTATTGGGTATTTTGGAAATAATTTAGTAATGTGGGTCATTATAATTTAATTAGAAGGAAGTATCCAATCAAGAACATAGTTACTGAAACGCAAGCTGACATTTTTGCCAACGCATTAATTCTTAAATGTATTGTATGAATATATAGATATCAAATGGGTTCTATAAATCACTTTTTCTGCATAGTAAGTAAAAGAGAAATACTAATAATACTCAAAGTCCATCAATTCAGTTTTGCAGTCACTTCAAAACCTATTGAGCAAGATTAATCTTGTACATTGCTTTAAAGAGTTAATATGATTGATCGAAAGTATGGCTAAACAATAAAACTATAATCCCAATAGATAAATATCATAACGAGTATTTTGACTGTGAATGTGGGTGGAAGGCACTACTTCTCCTAAATAAGATGCATGTTTTGGTCGTTTGACGACAACTCGTTTTTTAGCTTTTTGCAAGGCAACTTGTAATAAGTCCGGCGCATCTTCGTCACTACCCACCATTTCTTTTAATACTTGCATTTCTTTTTTAACGAGGGCAGATTTACTACGTAATGGATACATTGGATCTAAGTAGATAACATCAGGGAATTGAGTTAAAGTAAGCTGAGATAACCAACGTTGGGCAGAGGTATGGATGAGTTGTAAACTGGTTGTCACTAACTTGCCAATTTCAGTGTGTTGCTGTGCTTGCTGTAATCCTATATATAATAAAGCAGATAATACAGGAGATCTTTCTAACATTGCCACTTGGCAACCTAAACAAGTCAGTACAAATGCATCTTTGCCTAAGCCTGCTGTCGCATCAATGACAAATGGTTTGGCACCTTTTTTTAAACCAATTGCGCGTCCTAACGCTTGATTTCGACCTCCTCCATGTTGGCGTCGATACCCTAATTTGCCATTGATAAAGTCAATTTGTATGGGTTTAAAACGTTTATCCCATAGTGCTAAGCCAGTGTCTGTTAGTTTTAAATAGCTTGTTGCTGTTGTTTTTTCCGCAATCGGTAAGCAAAATTTATCTGCCAATTGACGCGCTGCTTCGTAAATTGACGGTGATGCAGGGACAACCGGCACTTCACTAGTGAGACACTCTGGTTTTAAATCCATCACTAAGTACTCGAATACGTTCTCCTTGCTTGAATTCTTCATCTGCTTTTTGGACCACAGAAATAATTTCTCCAGAATCTAATTTGACCATAATTTCATAGCCTTGCTGACGTGTCACCCCTTCTTCTGCTGCAGAGCCTAATAATCCACCAGCAATTGCACCCACCACCGCTGCAACAACACTGCCTCTACCTTTACCAATAGTGCTACCAGCAATACCGCCAACCACTGCGCCCCCAGCAGTACCTACAGCCGATTTCGTACCTTCAATCATGACTGGTTTAACATATTCTATAGTACCCAGTTTCACTTGTTGAACACGTTGCGCTTCCTCGCGGCTATAGACTTGTCCTGATTTACTGGAAGCACATCCTGCCACTAAAATACAACATAAAGCAATGGTAACAAACTGTTTCATATAACCCTCCATAAATTATTTGTAGAAAATCTAGTTTGATTATAGCAATAATTTGTCCATATCACGTAAATACAAGTCTTTTGATTTTTGCTTAATTCTTATATACTTTGGCTAACTCTTGGTTGTTTAAACATTTTTTGACTTAATAGCCATATTATTTAGTTTATTTTATATCTGCGTTGAAGAAAAATAATCCCTATGCAATTCAAACAATTTCCCTCACCTCATAGCCATCAAAAAAATACCGATGTTTCAATCGTTATGCGTCAGGTGTTGTATGCATTAGTTCCTGGTATTATGACTTATGTATGGTTTTTTGGCTGGGGCGTGATTGTGCATTTGCTACTTGCTAGTTTGACTAGCTTAGTTTGTGAAGCTCTTATTTTAAAAATTCGTCGACGTCCTCTGAGCCTATTTCTAACTGATAACAGTGCCTTGGTTACAGCTTGCCTACTTGCCCTTGCATTACCTCCTATTGCACCTTGGTGGATAACTATCTTGGGTACTGCATTTGCAATAGTTTTTGCCAAACATTTATATGGTGGTTTAGGATACAATCCTTTCAACCCTGCAATGGTTGGTTACGTTATGTTACTCATCTCGTTTCCAATAGAAATGACAAATTGGCCTGTGCTGCCTGAATTAGGTGGACATTATTTTGGTTTCATAGAAAGTTTGAACCTTATTTTGTTCAATCAGCTTAGCGGCACACTCAGCTTAGATGCTATCAGTGGTGCAACCGTTTTGGACACAATGAAAACTCAATTAATTCAACTTTATACTACCAGTGAAATTAAACAAGAGACGTTATTTGGTAACTTTGGAGGTAAAGGTTGGGAATGGTTGAATAATGCATTTTTAGTGGGCGGTGGCTGGTTAATTTACAAAAAAGTTATTACTTGGCATGTACCTGTAGCAATGTTAGGTAGTTTACTATTTATATCTCTAATTTTTTTCTTGATTGATCCAGACGCAAATCCTTCACCTTTTTTTCATTTATTCAGTGGTGCAGCCATTTTTGGGGCTTTTTTTATTGCAACAGACCCAGTGACTGCTGCAACGTCTAATCAAGGAAAGCTATGGTTTGGAGCAGGTATTGGTGTTTTAGTGTATGTTATTCGATCTTGGGGTGGCTATCCAGATGGGGTCGCATTTGCCGTGTTACTGATGAATATGACAGCGCCAATGATTGACTATTATACGCGCCCACGAGTTTTTGGGCATTGATGTGTAGTTACATTTTATTGTTTAAGTTAAAATGGTTGTATTCTTTATCTCATTCCAATGCTCTAGCCTTACTGCCATTAAGTTAAGAATGTTTTTTCAACCACCCCTCGCTCCCCTCCTTACTGAGGAAGGGTTGGAGGAGGTTGATTTAATGGCAGTGAGGTTCTAGAATTTGGGGTGAGTAAAAAAACGCTTCTTCGATTAGATGCAATTTTCATCTATTCAGATTGTCGATCAATTTTTGCTGTAATACGCCAATCATTACCCACAGCACGAATATCTTCAATTTTTAAGGGAATGGATTCACTCATGACGTTAATATTGGGTAAATTAAACAAACTACGCGCTTTGCTTCCCATTAACACGGGTGCCATATAAATAACTAACTCATCTACCAAACCTGCACGTAACATTGCGCCTCCCAATGTTGCCCCTGTTTCTAAATGTACTTCATTGACTTCATAATCAGTTGCTAACTTTTGAGCCATAACCGTTAAATCAATACCACCGGTTTGGCTAGGCAAATAAATGACTTCTGCGCCCTTTTTTTCCAGTGCGTTTTTAATCCCTTCATCATAAGTTGACGTAAAAATTAAGGTTTTGCCAGATTCACTCAAAATTTTGGCATTGGTAGGAATGCTCAAATGTTCATCAACAATGATACGCAAGGGTTGTCGAATAAAGGGAGGCGTAGGATAAAATTTGGGTAATTCATTTTCACGCACAGTTAAGCGGGGATCATCAGCAAGGATGGTTCCCGCACCCGTCATAATTGCGGAACTACGAGCGCGTAGAGCCTGCACATCAGCGCGGGCAGCAAGCGAAGTAATCCATTGGCTTTCACCTGAAGCCATGGCTGTTCTGCCATCCAGGCTCATAGCTAATTTACAGCGCACATAAGGACGTCCGCGCTGCATACGTGTACAAAAACCTGGATTCAGCTTACCTGCTTCTTGACTTAAAATACCTGTTTCAACAACGATACCTGCATTGACGAGTTGCTCAATGCCTTTGCTTGAAACCAAAGGATTGGGATCAACATTTGCGATTACAACGCGCGCAATACCTGCCTTGAGTAAAGCATCTGTACAAGGCGGAGTTTTGCCGTAATGACAGCAAGGTTCCAAGGTCACGTAACAAGTTGCACCTTTAGCCTTATCTTTTGCGATTTTTAAGGCATAAACCTCTGCATGAGGATCCCCTGTACGTTCATGCCAACCTTGCCCGACAATTTCATTATCGCGCACAATCACACAGCCAACGCGCGGATTAGGATCAGTTGTCCACAGCCCTTTTTTAGCAAGGCGTATTGCCTGCGTCATATAGTAGTAATCGTTGTTATTGGTAGTCATATTTTAGCTATATACAGGAAAACGTTTACATAAATCAAGCACTGCTTGTTTCACCTTAGTTTGTAATTCAGCATTGTCTACATCGTCTAAAATATCACAAATCCAGTTAGCGACTTGTTTGGCTTCTTCAGTTCCAAACCCACGGGTCGTCATAGCGGGAGTGCCAATTCTAATGCCACTGGTGACAAAAGGTGATTGTGGATCATTAGGGACGGTATTTTTATTGACTGTAATATTTGCATTGCCCAAAGCCGCATCTGCAACTTTACCAGTCATATTTTTATCAATTAAATCAACTAAGAATAAGTGATTGTCCGTTCCGCCTGAGACGATTTTGTAACCTCGTTCAATCATGGTTTTAGCCATCGTTCTGGCATTTTCTAACACTTGTGTTTGATAAGATTTGAACTCAGGCTGCAAAGCTTCTTTTAAAGCAACCGCTTTAGCTGCAATGACATGCATCAATGGACCACCTTGAGTACCTGGAAATACCAATGAATTCAGTTTCTTTTCAATATCAGGGTTAGATTTGGCTAAAATCAAACCACCTCTTGGACCACGCAAAGTTTTATGCGTTGTCGTTGTAGTCACATCTGCAATACCCACAGGACTTGGATATAAACCTGCGGCAATTAATCCTGCCACATGGGCCATATCAACCATTAAGTAAGCATCTACTTTATCAGCAATTTCTCGCATTTTGGCCCAGTCCACTACACGAGAGTAAGCACTGAATCCTGCAACAAGCATTTTGGGTTGATGTTCAGTTGCCAACTTTTCGACTTCAGTGTAATCAATTTCACCTGTTTCTACATTCAAACCATATTGTATGGCATTGTATAATTTACCAGAAAAATTGACTTTGGAGCCATGGGTTAAATGCCCACCATGGGCTAAACTCATGCCTAACACAGTTTCGCCAGGATTAACCAAGGCCATATAAACCGCTGCATTGGCTTGAGAACCAGAATGTGGCTGCACATTGGCATAATCTGCACCAAATAATTCTTTTGCTCTATCAATGGCGAGTTGTTCTGCCACGTCGACGTATTCACAGCCGCCATAATAACGTTTTCTAGGATAACCTTCAGCATATTTGTTGGTCAGTACAGAGCCTTGAGCTTGCAAGATACGTGGACTGGTATAATTTTCAGAAGCAATCAGTTCGAGATGTTCTTCTTGCCTAACAGTTTCATTTTGAATGGCTTGCCAAAGTTCTGGGTCAAAATCCGCAATATTCATTTGATTAGAAAACATGTGCTACCTGCATTGTTTTGTTGACTTTATAGAAAATGAGACATTATACCAGTTCAAACGCATTACTAAAATCAACACTTAAATACACCTACCGACTTCTTAAAAATGATGGTTTACTTAGAAAAACAGGCTTCACTTGAATTACTAAATATCATTATTTTTTCAATATAATTACTCATTAAATAATGCTTTCGCTATCGTTATCTAACATGAATGACTATTATTAACTATGGTGACAGCTTATTGATACTCAAGCTAATTTGTGTAAAAATTGTAAGATAGTCCATGCTAACATTCGAGATAATTTATGGCTGTCAAGCGTCTCAAAACCCCACCAACAAAAAGTACTTTGTTGAATTTAAAGCGTAAAGTTGCTTTCTTAGAACAAGGCCATATTTTACTAGAAAGAAAGAAAGAATTATTAACCCGTTTAGTGTATGAGCGGCTAAAACAATATCGGCAATTACGGCAGGATACAAAAATTTGTTTAAATAAAGCTTACTATTGGTTAAGCATGACTCATTTGCGGATGGGACATAAAGCTTTAAAACAAGTCGCCTTGGGATTATCAATACCACTTAATATTAATATTTTGCCGCAAAGTAGTATTGGTATTCAATATCCTGCGGTTCATGCCGAGCGTTTACCTTTACAACCTGTTGGATTAATGGGGACAGAAAGTAGTTTTGATGAAACACGCCAACATTTAGCTGACATGGTTGTATTACTTGCGAAATTGGGTGAAGCAGAAACAGCTTTGTGGCGTTTACTTGAAGAACAACGCAAAACTCAAAAGCGAGTGAATGCACTGAAATACAATGTAATTCCAACATATCATGAAACCATCCGTTTTATTAATTCAAGTTTAGAGGAGGAAGAACGCAATACTTTATTTCAGATAAAAGTGTTAAGAGAAAAATCTCATCAATAGTGATTACCAATTAAGGGATGGTTATTTTTAGTGAGGACTATAATCTATGGTAGATATGCAAACAATTTCAATTGAAGTTGATTCAACCTTAAAAGTGCAAGCAGAGTCTATTTTTACGAAATTAGGCCTGTCAGCAACTGATGCTGTCACTTTATTTTATGAACAAGTATGTGCCAAGCAAAATTTGCCTTTTGAAGCAGAAAAAAGTGAGATTGGTAAAAATAAATGCATGGCTGCGTTAGATGAATTAAAAGCACTTCAGGATAAATTGAGATCAAGCCAAGCAAGTAAAGAGGCAAATTAATGATTTCAGTCCATGAATCTACAATTGTTAACTTAACGAGGAAATGAATGATGTATCGTCTTTTATTGATTAGCTTATTAGTTATGTTACCCTGGGTAGCATTCGCTGAAGACCCCCCCCCCGTCGATGTTGCTGCTGACACACCAACCGAACCGACACCTGTTCCTATTTCTGAAACACCTACATCTCCGCCATCTAGCGCTGGTGATGGTAACGATGCTCCCGCAGACGCAAAACGTATTCCTCTAACCGATCGTACCCAAAAAGGGAACGATTTATCTGCTACGACCGATATTGACTATTTTACTTTTTTTCTTAAAAGTAGTGGCAAATTAACCGTAAGTTTAGAATCTGATACGTTGGGTAATGACTCGTCCGTAGGTTGGCGGGTTGACCTCTACACGGATGGTGATGTACAAGACAGCTTAAACTTTCTTGTCTTACCCGAAACTGTATTAACACAACAATTTGAACAAGGCATTACTGGTTCTCCTGATGGCCGTGGTACTAAGTATTATCTCAAGGTTAGTTCTTTAAATGGTGGAAAATTACCTACTCAGCCTGCTTATTTAATTACTGGTAATTTTGAAGAAGGCGCTGGATTTGAAGAAGAACGTAACGATACTCCTGCCAATGCAACCAATATTAAATTAAACCAAGAGGTTAAAGGCACCTTATCTTCTGTTCAAGATGTTGATTATTACATTTTTGGTTTAGAACAAGATGACTTTATTTCTGTTCAATTTAAACAAGATCATCCAGGAGCAAATGCTGGTATTGGTTGGGTAATAGGTTTATTTTCTCAAAGAGATGTGAACAACCCTTTCAAAGGACAGCAGCTTAACTTACCAGAAACGACCTTAGATTTAGGGTTGCAACCTCCACCTTTGGAGCAAAATCCTAATGTAAATTTAGAAAAAGGGGTATATTATCTTAAAATTTTCTCAATGAATGGAGATAACGTATCTAACTCTCGTTATTACTTGAAAGTCAATGGTTCAAGTGCCCCTGGCGAAGTGTGTGCTCAAGTAATTACTTATGCCCAAAACCCTAATACGTTTCGTTGGTATGAATTTGCAACAGCTTGTGATGTACCCGCTGGTTGGCCAACAACAAATGTGGCACCCGAAGGCTCTGGCAGCCAAATTCCAACTTATGGCCTAAGCGGTCAACTATTAACTATCCCTGAATTAAATATTCTAGAAGATGGTCAAATTGTGGGAATTTTCTCCGTGAAAATGCGTTCTACAGGCGTTTATCCTGATATGCAGTTTAATATTGAAGAAGCCAATCCTGTGGGACAGTGATGCTTGAAAACTTGGGAATTCAGCCGCACTTTTCTGGATTCCTAAGTTTTGATGATACAACGGCTAAAACTTTATTTTATGATTATAAATCAATTAATTAAATAAAAATCTACCCACACGATATTTCAACAGCTCAATCAAAAAATCACACTTTAGTTTCAACTTTAATTACCGCTTTTAACCACCTAATCTATTTGATTTTACAACTATTTTAAAGCACTCGTCCTACCATAAAATAATAAATTCAACATCTCACGCTTTTCCTTTGCTATAATATTATATTTGGTGCTTTTTGATGCTGTCCTTTGTAGGCAGCCCAATTATAAAATAAAATAGTTTTCTTTAAGTTTATCAATAATCATTCACTTATCGGAGATGCTGACTAAATGAGTACAGAAGGCGTTAATGTAACAAGACGCCGGTTTTTGCTTGCATCGACAACGGTGGTAGGCGCAGTAGGGACAGGCTTTATAGCCTATCCCTTCGTTGCGTCTATGCAACCAAGTGCGAAAACGCAAGCGGCCGGTGCGCCTGTTGAAGTTGATATTAGTAAAATAGAGCCAGGTCAATTACTAATTGTCGAATGGCGTGGCAAGCCTGTTTGGATTGTAAGACGTACTGAAGAAAGTCTTAAAGGATTAAAAGAACAAAGTTTATTAGATCGGCTACGTGATGCGGATTCAAACGAAAGTGAACAACCAGACTATGCAAAGAATGAATACCGAGCTATTAACTCTGAATATTTAGTGGTTATCGGTATTTGTACTCACTTAGGTTGTTCTCCCAGTTATATTAAGAAAGATGATACCCATAATTTACCCGGTTGGTGGATGGGCGGTTTTTTCTGCCCTTGTCATGGTTCATTTTTTGACTTAGCAGGCCGCGTATTCAAAGGTGTGCCAGCACCCTTAAATCTTGTCATTCCTAAACATGCTTTCTTTGCAAATGGCACAAAAGTAATGATTGGGGTTGATCCTGAAGGAGGTGCCACATGATGAAATTATGGAATGCTAGCATTGGTTGGATAGATGATCGTTTTCCTCTAACAACCATGTGGGATGAGCACCTTGCTAAGTACTATGCACCTAAAAACTTTAACGTTTGGTACTACTTTGGTTCCTTAGCCTTAATGGTGCTTGTAATTCAAATGATTACTGGCATTATGCTGACGACTAACTATAAACCGGATGCAGCACAAGCGTTTGCTTCTGTTGAATACATCATGAGGGACGTGGATTGGGGGTGGTTGATCCGCTATTTGCACTCTACAGGTGCATCTTTCTTCTTCATTATGGTGTATCTCCATATGTTCAGAGCCATGTTATATGGTTCCTACCGCAAACCGCGTGAACTCATTTGGGTCATCGGGATGTTGATTTACTTCGCCCTTATGGCTGAAGCCTTCTTGGGTTATTTGCTACCTTGGGGACAAATGTCCTACTGGGGTGCACAGGTGATTATTTCCCTGTTCACAGCCATTCCTGTGCTTGGTGAACCTTTAGCCTTATGGGTACGTGGTGATTACGTGATTTCAGATGTGACATTGAATCGCTTCTTTGCCTATCATGTGGTTTCTGTACCTATTATCTTATTAGCCCTTGTGGTTGTGCATTTACTTGCCCTACACGCTGTAGGTTCTAATAATCCTGATGGGATTGAAATCAAGAAAAACAAAGGGGATGATGGTATTCCACTTGATGGTATTCCTTTCCACCCTTATTACACAGTGAAAGATATTGTGGGTGTTGCATTCTTCTTATTCATTTTTGCAGCTATCATTTTCTATGCCCCTGATTTCTTTGGATTCTTCCTGGAACATTCCAATTTCATTCCAGCTGATCCGCTAAAAACACCTGAGCACATTGCACCACTTTGGTTCTTTGCGCCATTTTATGCTATTTTACGGGCAGTACCTGATAAACTAGGCGGTGTGATTGCCATGTTTGCCTCTGTTTGGATTTGGTTCTTGCTACCCTGGTTAGATAGAAGTCCTGCCAAATCCATTCGCTACAAACCCTTTATCTTCAAGTTTGCTTTATTCTTATTCACGATTGCTTTCTTAGTCCTCTGTTACTTAGGCTTGCAAACCGTTGATCCTGTAAGAACCATGATTGCAAGAATAGCTTCAGGAATTTACTTTGCATTCTTCGTCTTGATGCCATTTTATAGCACTTGGGGTACCTGCAAAACTGAACCAGAAAGGGTGACATCATGAGAAAAGTCATTTTAGCGACTATTTTACTATTACCTAGCTGGGTATTTGCAGCAGGTGCAGGTGTGCCTTTACAAAAAGCTAATACTGATATTATGGATAAAGCATCCTTGCAAGAAGGGGCAAAATTATTTGTCAACTACTGCATGGGCTGCCATTCACTCAAATATCAGCGTTTTCAACGTACTGCCAAAGATTTGAATATTCCTGAAGAAGTGCTCAAATCTGATTTGATGTTCACGGCTGAAAAAGTCGGTGAAATCATGGATATTGCTATGCCTGCTGATGATAGTGAAAAATGGTTTGGTATTACGCCACCTGACTTAAGTGTGACTGCACGTGCACGCGGTGTTGACTGGTTGTACACCTACTTGCTGAGTTTTTACAAAGATGATTCTCGCGCATTAGGCGTCAATAACTTAGTGTTCAAAGATGTGGGTATGCCCCATGCTTTATGGAAACTTCAAGGTTGGCAAAAACCAATTTACGAAACTACAACCGATGCAGAGGGTAAAGAACATACGCATATTGCTAGTTTAGAGCTCGTCGAACAAGGTGAAATGACACCTGAGGAATACCAAAATTCCATGCGTAACCTGGTTAATTTCCTTGATTATGTTGGTGAACCTGCTAAATTACAACGTTTAGCATTAGGCTGGAAAGTCCTTGCCTTCATCTTCTTCTTCTGGATTGTGGCTTGGTTCCTCAAACATGAGTACTGGCGCGATGTTTATGAAGGTGTTTGGAAAAGATAGTTAATTCTTTTCTCAACAAAAGTTAGTTATTAAGGGCACATTAAATGTGCCCTTTTTTTATTAGAACTCTTGCGAAATAAGCTATGGGAAAAAAGAGCTAGACTAATATTGAAGAAAGAGAAAGAAAGCAAAGAGGGATAGAAATGAGTTATGAAAAGTTAAAAGGTTTAACATCGTCCTTGATGAGCAGGCTGATGCTGCCATTTCAGCAAGTGCATGAGTAATATTTCCAGAAAGAACTGTAAAGCTTGTTTTTCAGATTTACTCATGTCTTCAATTTCCTCAATAATGTGTTCTAAATCAATTTGGTCAAATTTGCCTGCTCGTAGTAATGCCGTGTTTTTTCTTTATTTACTGTAGGTCAGATAGGTGTAACGTCATCCACCGAGCCAGTGCAAATAATTTAGTCTCGTGCAGCCTCCCGAGATGGCGGATGATGTTTCCGCTTATCCGCCTTACGAATTATTTCATTACCAAATCAATACCAGCATCTCTGTAAATTTTTTCTAGTGTATGATCACGTCCATTTTTATTTTTTTGTGTAGATGCCGCTGGTTACAAATCTTGACCCGTGAGTTTTCTGGTTTTAGACCTGGCAGGTTTTTAAAACCTGCCAGGTCTGTTTTTGGAAGATAAAAATAATCACCAACGACATTTAATTTTACGAATTTCTTCAACGAATTCATTCAAATCAATTCCAATGCCGAAAAAGTTGGGTTTTAGCATAAAAACCTTGTTCAGTTTTGTTTCCAACTCTTCTTCTGAATTGGCTTGTTCTACCATTTTCTGTAATATCTCTTCAGATTTTTCAAGAAAGTCTGCCTTGGTCACCACTTGTTTAGACAGTGTCTGTAAAATGGCTAACATTTCATCCATCTGATTTTCTGTACGTACACTTCCTAAAATTTCACTGATGGAATAGATTTTTTCCACAGTTGGGTAATCCTTTACACCTTGTTGTTCTAATTGTACAAGTTCTTGGTAGTCAATAAGTTTTTCTTTAGAGCTTGGTAGAACTAAACGTATAAATTCAGAAACATCAAGTTTGGCAAACAATTGATGAATCGCGCGAAACGTGTGTAAAATCGCGGCAAAATATTCCCTTTTTTGTGTGCCATTAACATCAATAAAAATTTGTCTTGCGTCTTCATCAACTTTAATCACCGCTGTGGCTGCAAATTGCACATCTTCAATCACCACGCCCGTGCACCAGCGTAATTCTTGTTTAATATCATGATGCATTTTGACAATAAAGCGGGCAATAATCGTTTTAGGTAGAAACCGGTATTCAAAGATAAACCGAATGGCCTTGTCTACCGTAAATTCAGGCTCTTCCACCGGTAATAAATCAGGAACCAACAGGGTTATTTTGTCGTCCAGTTCATAACACAGTTCAAATTTTTTCATCAATTCAATGATGTAGCTGTGTTTGTGGCTGGGGTGGGTTTGCAGATTGAGCAATTGTCCTGTGTTGGCTTTGGAAATAGTACCTTGTTGGTCGAATAATGGTTTAGAGGTGATAATGGCATACATCGCTTGCGTCACCCATTCGGGGTTGATGACGTTGGTTTCGTCCAAAGAGTCTTCATTTTTTGTTCTAAGAACTTGTTTACAGTCTTTTAAGTACGATAGCCAAAAAAGCTAGCATAACGAACTGTAGACTAGAATTGAGGTTTCTTTCGCAGTTTTTCCAAAGTCTTCGACACTTATCTAACCAAGCAAAAGACCTTTCAACAATCCATCGCTTGGGCAAGACTTTAAAGGTGTGCAGTTCACTACGTTTGACGACTTCCACTGTTGCTTGGAGTGTGTGTCTGACTTCTTTGGCAAAAGGGGCTTCGGTATATCCACCATCTACTAACACTTTTTCTACACCAGACAATTTGCAACGTTCAAAAGCTCC
>JADGDF010000093.1 GCA_016745055.1 Thiotrichaceae bacterium
ATTGTACTTGTCTTTGGTGGCAAATACTTTTTCGCGAAATTTAAGTGGGTTAGTCATGTATATATTATGACATATTATTACACATCAGCTATAGGACGCCTAAGTACACCATTCCTCAATATTTAGCTAAGGCAGTTAAGCATCGCTTGGATCGTTTAGAAGCTTCCCATGACACGTTTTCGTGACACAAACCGTGGATGAAATTATCCAAAACTCGTTTACCTAAAAATGCGGAATTCCGTCAAATTTCATAGTAGAAGCACATATTCGATTCTCCAAAAAGCCTCCTCAAGAAGCTACCCATGACGCGCGCGCGCGACACAAACCGGGGATGAAATTCCTGAACATTGCATTTTCCCTTTCGTTAATATAAACTTTCTCTCAGTGCTGAAAACACTGTACATAACGGCTATCGCATCCGTCAACTGTGATAACTCTTACTCTTAATAATACTTCATATTTTCCGATGTTGGGTGTGAACGAATAAAACACCTTTATGGGAATAAGTTCGGTCGATTATCTACGACTTTTCAGCACCCGACGCCCTTTATTTTAGGGCATTTTCCTCTTTAACTGTCGGAGAATGCTGATGTCTTCAACTATTCGCAAATCTTGGGTATCAATCAAATAACTGATTTGAATATCTAATAATCTCTTTTTTTCATCCAATTCTTCAATATTTTTTAAAGCCAACCCTAAAATAAATCCTAATTCTTGAGGTATATCGACAACAGATTTAAAGTGTACAGCTCTACATGCCGCATATTCCCCCAATAACTCAGCATCTCGACAACCGCTGACAATCTGTTTGATTGTTTCAAGTGCAATCTTGCTTGAAGGCCGTACTTCCTGTGTAAAGGTAATACCATATTGGGTTAATCTCGTTGAAATCCGATTCGTTAATTCAAGCCGATTTGCAACAATTTTTAAACGATTACGCGTTAACACTCTTAACGTTTCCTGACAGCCTGAGACAATGGGCGTAGGCTTCCAAAGTCCTGCCATGCCATGGTAGGCCAGTTTTTTTGAATCATATTTATCTGTTTTTTGCTTATCCTTACCTGCCAAGGCTGGATTAATCACAATGGGTCGCATTCGACTAGAAAAATGGCGAATAAACGGAAAATGATAAGTCGAGGTCGACTCAATCACAAAATTAAAGTTATTTAAACTCGTTCTCTGTTCTCAAAAATGGGAGACTGGAAAATAATCTACTATTCGTGCTCGTTGACGCAATGCAGCAATGGCGACATCGGTTTGTTCGTAAAAGCGTCTCCCCGCATCAAACTTCTATAACGCGCTCAAAGGCACAATGAATGAGACGGGCTTGACCAACAACTACAAATAGTCTTTACTATCTGCTTAATATCATTGGACGAGTTAAAGTTTAAACGTAAATAACGTTATTATCAACTTAAAAATGAAGTTAAAAACGTCAAAAATTAAAGATTATGGCCACTTTGAACATTAAAGGTATTAATAAAAGAATCAAACAAATGAGGGAAGAACTTGGTATGACACAACAAAATTTTGCCGACTTATTAGGAGTTAGCCGTGGCTTTGTTGGTGATATTGAGCTTGGCAGAAGTCCTCCTTCATTCAATTTCATTATGTCGTTAATAACGTCAACAAACTATAGCGCAGATTGGATTTTGAAAGGAGAAGAAAATGCTTCCAAAGCAGTAAACAAAGAACCAATAGCAGAGTGGGTAGTTGAATGGTTAGAAAATGCAGACGAAAAGAATCGGATTTGGCTGGAAATACAAATGAAGCGGTGCTTTCCAGAGTTTGAACAATGGGAAAAACTCAAACACCAAAAAAATGCGGGATTCCGTCAAATTCCATAGTAAAATTGGCTGACCACTAC
Source organism: Thiotrichaceae bacterium (assembly GCA_016745055.1). Lineage (GTDB taxonomy): Bacteria > Pseudomonadota > Gammaproteobacteria > Beggiatoales > Beggiatoaceae > JADGDF01. The sequence goes on from JADGDF010000093.1 coordinate 1,868, forward strand.
GTTTACAAACAAGATGGTGATGAGGACTATATTGATATTGTGCTGCGAAAATTGGGATTAACGAATTTATGAAGAACCTTCTCTTATTATTAAATGTCTTGATGAACCGGATTTTCATATTGATGACATATGAGCTGAACCAGCCCAGCATAACTTAACGCTGTGTTTGTCCAAAAATCTCGAAAAACGCACAAAAGGACTGTCATCCTTATGTCCTTTTTCCCTCATTTTGAACCCCAGCTAGTTGCTCACTACTCGACACTGGCTTCGCCTCTCCGTGTCTTGTAGCGATAGAAATAGAAAACTTGAAGGTATTTCTGCAAGAAAGATTAATGACACTTTTGAACCAGAAAAGTTTTATGAAATAAACCACATTGAAAATATAGAAAAAGTTGTTGAAGCCATGAGAAATTAGTGAAGTTAAGGGTATTCTACCTATTTGAAATGATATTGATGTGAAGCTTTATAATCCTTTATCTTTGAGATTCCACAACCGAAATGGTGTTGTACTTTGATTTTTTTTCATTGCCAAGCTCTGGCCTTGAGGCTGTATTAGATTATCCTAATCAAGATTCGGTCATCCAAAACACAGTGCTGACGCCATTGAAAGAAAGTTGATTGCAAATTATTCATAAATGCTTAATAATTAACTTATAGTAACTATTTAGTTTTCTTCCCCTTGAACCAGGAAAATTATTTTTCCACAAGGGGAATTTTTTTAGCCTGGTTTTCCAGAAAATAGTTTAACCTAATGATAATTAAGATAAAAAAGCGGATATGTTATGAAAGATTACACAGCTTCTCCTGACCTACTCAAGGATCGTGTCATTTTGGTAACGGGTGCAGGAGATGGGATTGGTCGTGCAGCTTCAAAAGCCTACGCGGCACATGGTGCAACCGTCATTTTGCTGGGTAGAACCACCCGTAAGTTAGAAAATGTGTATGATGAAATTACTCAAGCAAGCCATCCTGAACCTGCTATTTATCCTATGAATTTAGAAGGAGCTAGCCCTAAAGATTATGAAGACTTGGCAAATACTTTAGAAAAAGAATTTGGTAAGTTAGATGGTTTGCTGCATAACGCTTCTTTATTAGGCACATTAACCCCTATTGAGCATTATGATATCGAATTATGGCATAAAATTATGCAAGTCAATGTCAATGCGCCATTTATGCTAACCCGAGCTTGCTTGGGTTTATTAAAGAAATCAGCCGATGCGTCAATTATTTTCACTACATCAAGTGTGGGTCGACAAGGACGTGCTTATTGGGGAGGATACTCTGTTTCCAAATTTGCGAATGAAGGTTTTATGCAAATTTTGGCAGATGAGCTTGAAAATACATCAATTCGTGTGAATAGTCTCAATCCTAAAGCAACACGCACTAAAATGCGAGCCATGGCCTATCCTGGTGAAAACCCCAACACGTTGCCAACGGCAGATGAAATTATGCCAGTTTATCTATATTTGATGGGATCAGACAGCAAAGAAGTGAATGGTCAAGCATTGGATGCCAGATAAGCTCTGTTGTTATTTATACTCAACTAAATTGCTGTTTATCAAGAGCAAGCTTTCAAAACCTACTTTGCAAGATAAATCTTGTATTCCTTGAAGATGGATGGACATGATTTATCTTGTTTACTCGTTATTCCACGGTAAAACTGTGGGAATCCTTGTTTAAGGAAATCATTTTTTTCAATGGTGCTAACAATGCATTGGCAATTTGTTGATGCCCTTGAGGCGTTGGGTGATAATCATATTGATAATGCATTTGACGGTAATCCAAGGTTTCCCTTAAATCAATGGCTTGTTCATGACCAACAATTTGTCTGAAATTAGTGGGCAAAGTATTTCGACTTTCATCAGGCAGATGAATTAGCAGCAAAGGAATATTACGGGACAAGCAAAGCGTTTGCATACGTTCAATCATCCTTAATGTCATCTTTGCTTCAAGGACATCCAGTTCAGGGGCACTGTCCTCTATATAGTTATCTTTACTTGCGAGTCCTTGAAAAACAAGTTGATTATCGACTAATTCAAAATAAGGATTATGCCGTTTTCGATTCTGCATGATTTGGGATAACCAAGATTTTCGTAAATAATTACGTCTTAAATGATGTGAGATAAATCCATAAACCACAAGTTGAATATCGTCAAATTGAGTTAATAACGTTTCCAATTTAAGTAAAGCTTGTGTTGTTCCCCAGCCATTGACTGCGGCATTAATTATTTTATAATTTGGTAATTTAGCCTGAAGTAAAGCAGGATAATTTTCATTATCTTCAACACCATGCCCAAAAGTAAAACTTCCCCCTAAAAATACAATTTTTGGCAATTGATAATGAGCCGCAGTTAGCCGATGCTCATACTCATCAATGTGGTAAGTCACATTAAAGTCAGTTGGTTTATAGTGTTGTCCAGTACTATTTTTAAGATGTTTCCAACCCAGGCGCGAATCTCCTTGCCAAATACCCACAGATTCAGGACCAAATAACTGTTTTTTGGTTAACCACCATTGCCGCTCAACACTGATGCCTGAAAATTCCAAAGCCCAGTAACTTGCTAAAAGGGTTAAACTTGAGAAAAAGATGACTAAAAAGCTATTCATAAATATTTTTTTCAACATAGTACTTTTATATTTTACAAGTTTTTTTGAAATTTTAATTCGTACTTATACTTAAAAATAATCATATCACCAGTAATTTTTAGATATTTTTTTTGTCACGCGGCGCACTGCAAAATTAGGAGTTCTAACTTTGACGTGCGAGGGGTATACTTTAGGGTCCTCATATCAAGTAAACTTGTAAAACTAAAGATTGATTAGCGCATTATTTTAGGTGTTAATAACCAACTGATTGTTGCGTGACCAGCTTCTATGGCAGTATTAAAATTCAACAAACACATACCTCCTTTTTTCAATGGCATCCAATTACCTGCTTGCGCAGTCAATAACCAGGTACTCAACTCTCCTAAACTAGGTTCATGTCCAACGAGGGCAATGGTTTTATATTTGCCTGCATTTTCTTGAAGATAAGTAAGTATAGTTGCTAATTGGCCATCAGCAAGTGAAGGTAAAATATTTCGGGTCGCCATTGAATAGGTTTGGTGCACAATATCTGCGGTTTGAACTGCTCGTAGTAATGGGCTACTGGCTAAGCAATCGATTTTATCAACAAAATTTTTGACAGTGCCAACATACTGTTGCATATCGGCTTTACCAGTTTCGGTCAAAGCACGCGATTTATCCGGTTGGCTTGGAAGCGTTTCAGCTGTTGCATGGCGAATTAATAATACTTGTAGTGACATGAACTACTCTCTCAGTGACAAAATGAAAAATTCAAAGATAGTGTTAATTGATGTCCATTGCTTGTAACACTTGCAATGGCGGTAAATAGGGTTGCAAATCGTCAGGCGCATTGGGCAATCCTCCTTTTCCAACAACAGTAAAACTACTTAATTCTGCGCCTGTACGAGAGCCGCATCGCTTTTCGATTAGCAAACTAGCGTCTAAAAACTCGACAGGCAAAGTATCAATAGCCACATAAGGGGCTTCAACAGCGACTTCACCATCAACACCTGTTTCAGAAGAAGCTGTAATTTTACTGTTAATTAACTGTATGGGGATTTCTGTCACAATTAGAATGATGCCTCCATTGCCACCACTTGCATTGGCAATAACTTGACTTTCTTGAAGTTGAAATAGTTGGGGATTACTAATTGCCAAATTACCACCATTACCCACTCCTCCGCTAACAGTTGCACTAATTTGCCCATTCTCAACAGTTAATTTTTTGCGGGCGTTGAGCACAATATTACCACCATCTGCTTTATCTGTGGCGGTAGAAATATTACTATTTTCCAGCGTTAAGTAGTTAGTTTCAATGCCAATGCTGCCTGCGTTGCCTGTACCTTGGCTATCTGCAGAAATACTGGCTTCATCAGCTAAATAAATATTATCGGCTTTAATCATAATGCTACCACCTGTACCACCACCGGCTGTGCTATTATCAATTAAACTTCCCAGACCTTGATTGCCCAAACCCATTAGACGTAAGTTACCTGCTTGGATATAAATTTTACCAGCATCACCACTATCTATTGCTTCACTTTTTGAACTGGCTTGAATGGCACTAGGGAACACAAAAATTTCAGCAACGTTGCTTAATAATAGCATTTCATCTGCAACTTGAATGGTAATATCTCCTCCCTGACCTTTACCAAAACTGGCAGTACTGATAGAGCTATTAGATAAACGAAGTTGTTTAGAGGTGAGAATAATATCTCCAGCATCCCCTGGTCTATCATCTGTTTCAGTTTCAAAAGAACTGGTGAGAATATCGCTGTCAGACAAACTGACAATGTCTGTGGCTTGAATATTGATTGTTCCCCCATGACCAGTCCCTTGGGTTCGGCTATCGATACTTGAACGATTTAGCAAATATAATTGATGGACATGAATAGAAACAATTCCCCCTTCTTTATCACTTTTTGTTTGAGCAAAAATACTGCTGCGATCAAGTTTGAATTCGCCACTACGAATAAAAATATTACCTTCACCTGTTTTTCCCACATCTAAACTAGCTCCATTGGTTAAACTGATATTGCCGCGTTGCACATGGTCAGGTAAGTAAAACTCGTCACTTTTGATTTCTAATTCTGCTTGAGATTGTACGGTAGTCAAATTGATTTTGCCTGCAGTCGCAGTTAATGCACTGCCACTCATATGTAAATGCCCACTAGAAATCGAGAAAGTTTTACCTGTTGGCGTTTCTAAGAAACTTTTTTGAATTTCAATCGTTGCTGGTGGAGTGTCTAAAAAGCCAAATGCAGAAGGTGGGGCACTGGTCAGTAAACTATGATTATCTACATTCGTATCAAAATTGCCTTCATTTTGTAAACGTAGGTAATTAGCCGTACTTAAGTGAAAGGAACCATCAATATCAAGTTGAGCATTAGGACCAAATACAAAACCTTGTGGGTTAAGTAAAAAAAAATTAGCATCAGGAATTGAGGAGCGGAGCATGCCATCAATTGAAGAAAGTTCGCCACTGGTAATGCGCGTAATAATATTATTGATATAATTAGGGCCAGCAAAAGTCACAGATTGATTTTGATCAATATCAAATTGACTAAAACTGTGAAATAAATTACTGCCATATTGCTGCCCCAAATTTGCCCCGACATTGAAGTCAGGCCCTATTAGTTGAATTTGAGTGCCTAAACTACCATCGGTCACAACATCTGCTTCTGCAGTAGAAATAAGACCTATACCCAAGATCAATACTAAAGGTAAAAAGCGTTTCATGTATACCTATAATCTTAATTATTAGAAAAAAACTATTATTTTTATCATGATCAAGTAAAACTGTAGAGACGATGTGAATTTCAGCGTTTCACATGTTTAAAAACAATACCTTTTGATTAATTGTCTCCATACTTAGGTGGAGCAAGTTAAATATAATTTTAGACCTACCACAAAGTTTCCAATTTTAGCAAAGAGTTTAATAAAATGCGTGAAATAAATTTTACCGATTGAAACATATCTTTAAATCCTCATTTTTATCCTCTACAATAATTAACATCATCATTCAAAATTAATACTACTAAATCACTTGTTTTAAATATAGTTTCTGGTAAGGAAGGAAAAATTATGCCAATTTACGAATATGAACATTTAGCCTTTAACGAACTTGAGGAAATTTGTTTATGGGGTGAAATTTTTGATATTAAGCAATCAATTCACGATGATCCATTTACAGTTTGTCCTAATTGTAAAAATCCGGTTCGCAAACGTATTTCTGCGGTTGGCTTAAGCTTACCTAAAACAAATAAAGAAATTCGGGATATGGGATTTACAAAACTAGTTAAACGTGATGATGGCGTGTATGAAAATGTAACACGACGAGAAGGGGAAAGTCGTTACATGGAAAGAGGTCAGCCTGATACAACCCCTGATTTATCTAAAATTATTCGAGATTAATGTGCATCACTTCCGCATTGTAAAGTATTTAACGGGATTTTCCTTACTTGAAATATTAATTGTCATGGCAATTATAGGGTCGCTGTTAGTGCTTGCCCTACCCAATTTTAGCAGTGGTCATCTTTCTATTTTAAGAGCACAAACGCGAGAGTTAAGGGCAGTACTTAACTATGTTCGCCGCAATGCAATTGTATTGGGTACAACACAAGTTGCCACAATTTATCAAGGAAGTGCAGAAAATACGTCTTCTAATAAAAAAGTACCAGGTAATTGGGTGAGTCGGGGTGTAGGTTTGCAGTGGGGTGGTGAACTTGTAGAAGGTATGCAAAAATCTGCCCACGAAATTTCTTTTTATCCTGAAGGGGGTAGCAGTGGTGGAGAAATCATTTTGACCTATGAAGCTCATAAAATGCGCTTAAAAATTAATCCTTTAACAGGTAAAACGAGTGCGGAACTCATAAAAGATGGCGAATAAAGGATTTACTTTACTTGAAGTTATTGTTGCGTTGGCCATTGTAGGATTGGTATTTGGCACAGTTCTTTCGTTATTAACAGGCAGTAAACGCCTGGCTTATAAAGCTAGCTATGATGTGGGACACATTGTATTTTTGCGTGCCTCCGTTAACATGGCTCAATTAGAAGAAGAGCCGGAACTACCAGAATTACCCGATGAATATACAAAAAATCGAAAACTAGAAATTTTGGATTTAATCGAACGTGATGAAACCAAACAAACTCGACCACTAAAAATAGGTCTGGAACCCTACATAATAACAGATGCAGAAAGAGGTATTGAAATCAAAACCATTCGTTGGAAAAAATTACAAAGTTCTTATTAGATTGATTGTGGAATGAGAGAAATATTATGATGCAACTACTACAAAAAACTTTTGGGTAAGCGTCACAATTGCCAGTCAAAGTACAAATAGTATTTATGAAGAAACAATGCAATTAGCAGGTTCTTGGCTAGATACTCCTAATTTTGAAGCATTTAGATAAGAACTAGTGCAAAGGCGGAAATAAGCATTTCATCAAAATAGGTGGTTTATTAATAATTAATTGGATGGAAAACTAAAATTACATTTCTCTTAAAAAGTTATAAAAAATGAACAGTGTTACAGATACTAAATTATGGGAACAGCTTAAAACTGATGAACACCGCGTATTAGTCAAACAGCTCACTAAAAAAGCGGCTGACAAATTGGATTTAGTGAGGGATAGCTTTCCAACTTATACATTGCACAATGAAAAACATTCTTTAAATGTAATCAGCTTAATGGAAAAGTTGTTGGGTAATGACATTAAAAATCTAACTGAACTAGAAGCTGCATTGCTTATTTTAAGTGCATATTATCATGATATAGGAATGGTTTTTACAGAGGAAGAAAGAAATAATTTACAAGACGAAGCTCATTTTGACCAATTCCTAAATAAACATTCAAAAGCCAATCTTACAATTAAACAACATCAAGTGTCTGGCGATGAAGATTTACCAATAGATATTGCAGAATGGTATTGTCGTTGGATACATCCTCAGAGAAGCCATGATTATATTTTGAATCATAATATTTCATGGAACAATTATCCAATTCAACATGAGCTTGCCATTATTTGTAAAAGTCATGGAGATGATATTAAGCAACTTAACCATTTAGAAAAGTTATCAATTGATTTTATCGGTGAGGCTGATTTGTTGTTTTGTGCAATTTTATTGCGATTAGCAGATATTTTAGATTTTGATAATAGTCGCTCGCCAGAAGAAGTGTATAAATATCTAGGTTTAGCAGAAAAAAGAGAAAAGAGAAAACAAGAAAGTGATATTGAGTGGAGAAAACACCTTTGTGCTAATGGGTTTACATTTAAAAATAATAATAGAAATGAACGTTATCCAATCAAATTTATAGCAGCTCCAAACCATCCTTCTGTTGAATATGATGTACGGCAGTTTTTAGATATTATTGAAGTTGAATTAGAAAAGTGCCATAAAGTATTAGCATCTTGTTCTGAAAAATGGCGTGAGTTCAAATTACCACTCAATATTGATAGAAGTAATATTAAGAGTGTTAATTATGCGTATGGAGAGCATCGTTTTACGTTAGACCAAAATCAGATTCTTGATTTGTTAATGGGTGAAAATTTGTATTCTGACCCATATGTGTTTGTTCGAGAATTAGTACAGAATGCGATTGATACCTCTCGTCATCGTGTTGTTTATGAACATAACAAAGGCAATACAAATTTTCAGGCTGATGCAATTGAGTTTTCAACGTGGATGGATTGTGAAGGTTACACTTGGGTTCGGGTAGATGATTATGGCATGGGCATGGATGAAAGTATTATTGCTAACTACTTTCTGAAAGTGGGCAAATCTTATTATGAGTCGGATGAGTTTGAAATTGAGAAGTTAAATTGGAAAAGTGATTTTAAGCCGATTAGTCGTTTTGGGATTGGCATACTGTCTTGTTTTATTGTGGGAGATAGAATTGAGGTTAATACCCGTAAAGTGATAACAGACCCTAAGCGTAATGCGTTGCGGTTGAGTATGCAGGGGTTAGATACATTTTATATATTGCAAAAGGAAGAAAGTCATCCTAATTGCAAAGAAATGCCAAATGAACCTAAAAAGGCTGAGAAATATCGTGAACCTAAAAAGGCTGAGAAATATCGTGAAAATAACAAATTGGGGACATCTATCGCTGTAAGATTTGACCCTCGAAAATATAAAGGCGATTTTAATCTTGAAGAACAGCTTAATCATTATATTGCTGCATCACCAGTTCTTGTTAAATTTAATGATCATGAAATTGGGCTAAATTATGAAAAGCACATTAAAACACCTTGGATAGAACCTTTTGAGTATGAATTAACAGATAATGAGCAACAAACAATTGAAGATACGCTTAATTTTAAATTTTCACAGCATTTAAAGCTTAAATTTATTCCTTTGGACATTACAAAACATTCTCCAAACCCTAATTTAGCGGGTCAAGCAATTACTATTTATTTAGATATTCCTCATGATAATGCTATTGAGCTAGAAAATAATAAAAAATTATTTTCCATAGAAGTTGATGTAGAAAAGCAAAATATTATTATACATGCTTCAACAGAGAGTAAACAGCGTCTAATAGCCAAACGTACTAACGAAATTGAGTTAAAAATTAAAGACGAATTTTCCAAATTACCACCTTCTATTACATATTCACAAATTCAATCATACTTAAAAAGTATACTTAAAGTTGGTGATATTCCTATAATTCCTGATAATAATCCACAAGAAGTTATTAGAGGGATAAATTGCGATTATTTATTAGAATCAACTAATTCTTACAAAGAAATATATCTAATAATTGCAGAAATATGTGAAGACATTGCTCAATTTAGAAAATATGCACAGAAATTAAGTGATGAAGAGAAAAAATTTAAAATTACTATTCCAATTAAAAAATTGCAAATAGACATTTCTCCTTTTATAGAAAAATACGAGCTTTCTCATAATGGGGTATCAATTCCTAAAATTTCAAATAATGATAGGCATTTCCAACTTCGCAGCCCTATTAAAGGAGGACTGATTTACTATCATATTGCACTACAAGATAATTTACGCCCTGATTTATCTTTAGCACGAGATGAAGTACGCAGTTTTTCATGGCAATTTTACTCTTCTGTCAATTTAGCCTTTTTAAAAGTATTAGATGATTTTCAATTTGAACAAAACAGGATTAACCTAGACATATTTGACCATAGAGGATTTCATAAAAAATTTATATTAGAAGAGATTTCTAAAGATATTCACCTAGATGAAGATTGGGGAAAACAAAGAATTATAGAATATCGTCTTGGTTCAGAGCATCATTTTATGAATATTTCAGATATTGTGACCAAGTTAAAAGAGAGAGGTGGAGAAATACCATTAATTTGTAGAGTAAAAATATATGACCATACTTCTGAGTTCTTTCATAGAATTCCTTTTTACTACCGCATTGTGGCTGCTCTGATTCAAAGAAAGTTTGATGTAAAATTTAATACAGGCTCAAGTCATCTAATTATTATTAGAGATAAACCATCAAACACACATGATACCCAAAATTATTATCCTCCTTTATTTTTTGTTGAATATGAGGGGAATGATAAACTATTTAGAAAATCACATTATCCTATTAATTTAAAACATCCGTTGACTCGATGGTTGTTAGATAATACAGAAAAGCTTGCAGAACAACATCTCGCTTTATTACAAGAACTTGAAACTACTATTTCTCTAACAGTACAAAATACTGGTCGTGTAGATAATAAAACAAAACTTATTGATGAAACTAATAACATACTAACTCTTTTAAGAGAGTTAAACTATGAAAATAAGCCAACAGAATCCATTTTTCTAAAATCAGAAGATATTGAGATATCAATATAAGTACTAACCATTCGGATAATCAAGATTTTGAAATGAATTAAGCGATTGTAAGCCGCTTTAAATCAGCCGTATGAAAGCTATTGATACAAATGTTTTAGTACGTTTTTTAATGAATCCTGTTTGAACTTATAAATTAAGCACTAAGCACTTAAATTAGGACAAACGTCAAATGACAAAATTAATTTTAGCTATTTTACTTATTACCACATTGAGCGTTAATGCTGAACCAAGGTTGAGACCTGACGCATGGGGTAGGCCAATCATTGGGACAAATTTAGAAAATTTCTATACTGTTGATAAAGCAATATATCGATCAGAACAGCCTGAAAAAAATAATGTGAAAGACCTTCAGTCGCTTGGCATAAAAGAAATTTTAAATCTTAGACAATTTCACAGTGATAATGATGAAATGGACGGTGCCGATTTTACGCTAAGTAGAGTAAGGATGAATGCAGGAAACGTGACAGAAAATCAGATAATAGATGCATTGAAAATGATTAAAAATAGAAAAGGACCTATGTTAGTTCATTGTTGGCATGGCTCAGATCGTACCAGCGTAGTTATTGCGGCCTATAGAATTATATTCAACGATTGGACAAAACCTCAAGCATTGGATGAAATGATTAATGGTGGCTATGGATATCATTCTAAAATATATCCAAATTTAGTTGATTTAATCAATAAATTAGACGTTAAGAAAATACGTGAAACGCTTTTTTAAAGCGAACATGTTGTTATTATGCAGGAACAGGTTTAGCACCTACTTCCAAACGTTATGGACAGATTTACAAGCTTCATCCAGCCAAAAGATAATTATTAATTTCGTTATGGATAATGCCAAAAATACTTGATTAGACTGGGTTGGTATAGTTTAAAATTGAGTGTAGCTGTTTTTCACCAATTCACTTTTTAGAGAGGTCGATGTTCGTTAATGGCAAATTCCACCGTGAACTTTAAAACTGCCTTGTGGCAGACCATGCATGAAGCTGCATTTATTATCGATTTGTATTTAAAAATTCAACATCTCAATCCGGCAAGCACTCAATTAACAGGTTATCCTCCACATGAATTAAAAAACAAATCTTTAGCAGATTTAGATCAAAATTACCCCAATGAAAATTTATATCGAACAATTACTAGCCAATTATTTAAACAACATTGTTGGCAAGGTATTATTTGGCAAAGACATAAAAAAGGTGGCATTTACTCTTGTGAGCTGAGAATTCAAGCTTATCAAAAAGCTCTTTCATCCACTCAAGCCACATCTAATCAAGAAATTACTCGCTATATTGCAATTTTAACCAAAGAACAAGGTGAATATAATTTACTTGACCCCTTAACTGGATTGGTTAATCGCACCTATTTTTACTTTAGTCTCTTCAAAAGCCATATTTTTGCTTACCGAAATAACAAACACTTTTCCTTACTGCTCGTTTCCATTGATAACATCAATTATATTAATCAGCAGCATGGACATCAAACTGGAGATCAATTCCTATTTAATGTTGGAAGAGTTTTAGAAACCACTGTGCGTGTTAGTGATACCATTGCTCGTTATTCTGGCAGTCAATTCATTATTTGCCTGGAACAAATTAGTCAATCAAAAGATGCGGGGTTGGTAGCTGAAATGGTGTTATTTAAGCTTTCGCAACCAGTTTACCTTAACAAACACAAAGTTCAAGGCGAAGTTAGTATTGGAATTGTCGTTTACCCAGATGACAACGATAAAACAGCGCTGCTACTTGAGCAAGTGGAATCAGCAGTGCGTTGTGCACAAAATTTGGGCGGTGAAAAATGTTATTTCTACAATGAAAAATTACAATCACAACATCGGCCTGGTGCAAGTTAACTCAGTACCTAGAGTTGAGGAAAAACAATGATTAAATTAATGCAAATGTCTGTTCGAGCCATAGATGGACTTAACGAATTGATTGGGCGCTTGGCCGCATGGTGCATTATTTTAATGATTTTTGCCATTATTTATAATGTAGTTACTGTAGTTAGTTTTAAAGTCAACTCAATTGCGATTCAAGAACTACAATGGCATTTATTTGCCTTAATTTTTCTATTAGGTGCTGCTTATACCTTAAAGCATGATGGCCATGTACGCATTGATATTATCTATCATAGTGAACGTTTAAGTGATAAATATCGGGCTTGGGTCAATTTACTGGGACACCTATTTTTACTACTGCCTTTTTGTATTTTAATTATTCATGCCTCTTTTCCCTTTGTAGAAATGTCTTACAATTTTAACGAACGTTCCCCAGAGGCAGGTGGACTTCCTTATCGTTTTCTCCTCAAAAGTATGATTCCGATTGGATTTGGGTTATTACTATTACAAGGAATTGCAGCCAGCCTAACCCAACTGCTTTTTTTACTCGGATATCTAATGCCTAACTTCATGGAGAAACATGATGGAACTCTTTAGTGTGGAAGTTTGGGCATTAGTGATGTTTGCCGTACTCATGTTTACCGCTTTGCTTGGTTACCCTGTTGCATTTACATTAGGTGCTGTTGCTTTACTGTTTGGACTCATTTTTTTAGATCCCAGCTCGTTCAATTTCCTGCCCATGCGTATTTGGGGCATTATGACGAATTTCACCTTATCTGCGGTGCCTATGTTTATTTTCATGGGATTAGTACTTGAAAAATCAAAGCTGGCCGAAGATCTTCTTGAAACAATGGGTGTATTATTTGGTTCAGTACGCGGCGGATTGGCTTTATCTATTGTTATCGTTGGCGCTTTACTTGCTGCAACTACAGGTGTTGTTGGTGCAACGGTAGTTACAATGGGTGTCATCGCCTTACCTGCCATGTTAAAAAACAATTATGCACCCACTTTAGCAGCGGGTACCATTGCCGCTTCGGGCACATTGGGACAAATTATTCCACCTAGCATTATTTTAATTTTACTTGGTGATGTGATGGGCGTTCCTGTCGGACGAGTATTTGTCGGTGCAGTGATACCTGGGTTAATACTCATCAGTTTATACGTGATTTACATTCTAATTAAAGCCTGGCGACAGCCAGACAGCGCGCCTGCATTAGCAGATGCTTCTCATCGCTGGAATATTGATTTTTTACTGCGTATTATAAAAAGTGTGGTGCCAGTATTATTACTGGTCTTTTTTGTATTAGGCAGTATTTTCTTTGGTATTGCGACACCCACAGAATCAGGTGCATTTGGAGCACTCGGTGCATTGATATTAGCTTTATTATATCGACGATTTTCTTGGCAACATTTTTTAGCAGCCATGCGACAAACGACTCGTTTAACCAGTATGGTTTTCTTGATTTTAATTGGAGCGACTGCATTTGGATTAGTATTTCGAGAAATGGGTGGAAATGATTTGGTTCATGATATTTTTACCCAGTTACCTGGAGATGTTTGGGGATTTTTGTTAATTAGCTTAGCTATTATCTTTATTTTGGGATTTTTCCTTGATTTTTTAGAAATTTGTTTTATCGTTGTCCCTATTTTAGCGCCAATTGCAGAACATTTTGGAATTGATTTACTATGGTTTGCCATTTTAATTGCTGTCAATTTACAAACTTCTTTTTTAACGCCTCCTTTTGGATTCTCCTTGTTCTATTTAAAAGGTGTTGCACCCCCTGAAATCAAAACATCCATGATTTACCGCGGAATTATACCTTTTGTAGTACTACAATTGATTGGACTCACATTATTAGTTATCTTTCCTCAGCTTGTTTTATGGTTACCCAATTTAATGGATAAAATTCAAGGATTTTAAAAGTTGAGTAGCTTTATCTAGGGATATTCAACGTTTTTAGAACCTATAACTTGACTCTCAAGCTTTAATTTTTGACAAACATAGGGTTTCCTGCTTATACCATCCAAGCCATAGCCTGATATTTCAGTGAAGGCATTGGTTCAAGCCTGCCTAAGTCTTTGCCACACATACTCTTGGAAGAACCTTGAAGAGGAAAGATTTTTTTCGCCACCTCAACAATATCATCCAACTTCTAGTGAGGAGCTTGCGCATCAACAATCCCCCGAACAACCTCAAGCAGAGCATTCATTTGAGACTTTCGTATGAAGAGGGCGTAAGTCCGGCAACAGAGAGGTTCTTCTTTGGCGGTACCAATAAACAATTGTCCTCGTCTCGCGCACCTCATTGGTTAATACACAAGCAGTCCCACAGGCCATGGCTTCCAAGGCAGGTCGACCAAAACCTTGATAGTCCGAAGTATCCACAAATATATCAACTTGTGAATATAAATTGGCCAGTTGATTTTGTTGAAAAACAATGCCTTTATCTGTGTAGTCAAACGGAATAGCCTGTTTAAATAATTGACTATCTCCAAACAATATAATCTTTACAGTTGGCATGGCTAATTTTACTTGGTGAAGCGCTGAAATTAGCGTATCATAACCCCGCCAAGGCTTACCAGGTCTGGCCATAGCTAAAATAGTGGGATGGGAGGTTCTTTCAACTTCTCTGGGATAAAATAAATCTAAGTCCATGCCAATACAAATTTTGTCACTTTGATAACCGTTTTTTGATAATAACGCCTTTAACCAATCAGAAGTGACAATTCTATTTTGGATTAATTGATAAGTGGTGTGGTTTCCATTGATTGCCTTTCACTAATATTTTTTTCAGGAAAAAACCAATTTTCATAATTTTGTAAATAATAGTAACTTGTTGAGGCTAGGCCTTGTTGAACTATTTGATTTGCCCAAGTCGCTGTTCCCCAATGTGTTGCGACAACAATATCTGTTTCAGGACAATTTTTAATTAATTCCTCTGAATTTTTAAAAACTAAAGGTTCTGTATATAAACGCCAGCAGCGTCTCGCTGAGATTTGAGTAGATATAAGGGATAGGACGTCCCGTGAGCGTCACGAAAACTCTGCGAGACTCCGTCTTCTAAACGTTATAGACGAGATTATAAATCCCGTAAGCTCAATTTCTGTAAAGATTATTTTGTAGGGTACATCTCATGCACCAGTCGTTTCTCGGTGCGTGGGACACACCCTACCATATCCGTCAATTTCACCTTGACAAAGTACTATTTTCTCCTTTTCCACAAAACACGCAGTATAAAAATCTAAAAAAGCAAGACTAGCTTAATTTTTATCTGACTATAAAAACGTATGAGTATAACAAGTTTTACTTTTCGTATTGCAAAGAGGTATTATTTCCCCACAAAATTTTATGAAAAATATTTTTGTGGTTTTAAATGTTTAGAGAGAAATGCACAAACATTTTTGGGTAGTCCCTTGGAAGTAGTGATATAAATTAAATTATATTGTTGATATATAATGATTATAATACTGGATAAAATTCCAGATAGCACCAATGTGATTC